>JBHLRQ010000096.1:0-11435 GCA_048882385.1 Candidatus Thorarchaeota archaeon
AAAGCGTGTGGCCTTGGTTAGCCGTACACCATCTATGATACTACCGTGATTCAGTTCATCTGAGATGATAGCATCGCTCTTGTCAACGAGCTGAGGAATCAAGCCCTCGTTTGTCGTGAAGCCTGCGCTGTACGTTAATGCAGCTTCTGCACCCTTGAAGTTAGCCAGTCTACGTTCAAGCTCTAGGTGCAAGTCCATGGTTCCGGCGATTGCTCGGACTGAACCTGAACCGACTCCATGTGTTTCAATTGCTTTCAGAGCCGCTTCCTTCATCTTTGGATGGTTGCTAAGGTTGAGGTAGTTGTTACTACAGAGCATTATGACTTCTTTGCCATCAATCCTGGCACTTGGAGTAGAAGGACCTTGTAACTCCCTTATTTTCCAATCAAAATTCTGTTCAACAAGTTTGTTGTATTCATCTCTCATCCAACTAGTTGGGTCTCTTACCATTATGTTCACCATATTCCTAAAATGGTCATCAAATGCCCTCTAAAATGGGGCGAATCTTAGCGTGGGCCGGAATTTTCAGCTATATATGGCCTTCGTTTCACACAAATCTTTGAATTCAGATTCTAGCTATGTTTGATGAACGTGCCTTCTCGATACTCTCGAAATGCTAAATCTAATTCCTCTCTGTTATTCATGACAATTGGACCGTACCAGGCTATTGGTTCTCCTATTGGCATACCCGAAACCAACAAGAATCTCAGCTGCTTGTCCTCAGCTTGGGCGATTATCTGGTCGCCATCCTCAAACAACACTAGGTGGTCTGATTCGATGAGTTGCTCTTTATCCTCGTCGAAGTATCCATTGCCTTCAAACACATATGCAAAGACAGTGTGCCCTTTCTTTACAGAATGAGTAAACTTCTTTCCTGCTGGAACGATGACATCCATGTATTCTGGATCAGTAACAATCTCTGTGACAGGTCCGCATTTTCCATCTAACTTCCCACAGATGATTCTCACTTTTGCACCACTCTCTGTGACAACCACTGGTATGTCTGAGTCCTTGATATCTCGGTATCGAGGATGCATCATCTTACTTGAGCTTGGAAGATTAGCCCATAATTGGAAGCCCATCATTAGACCATTTGATCGATTTGGCATTTCTTGATGGATAATACCACTTCCTGCAGTCATCCACTGGACATCACCAGACTCAATGGTTCCAGCGTTACCAAGACTGTCTTCGTGTTTAACCTGGCCTGAAATCATGTACGTTATTGTTTCAATTCCCCTATGAGGATGCCAAGGAAATCCCTTCATGTAATCATCTGGATTCTCAGATCCAAAGTGGTCTAAAAGAAGGAACGGATCCATGATGTCTGTTTCATGATATCCAAAAACTCGTTTCAACCGAACTCCAGCACCTTCTAGTGTTGGTCTACTTTTGAAGACGGTCTTGATTCGTCGAATTTCTACCACTGTCAAACACTCCGATTGTTGCTAAATACTTCACAATGGTGAATTTAAGTATTGTAACAGTGGCAAAAAATCTCATAGATATCGATTCAATAACTACTACTGCAAGAAAAGACGTGAAGGACTGACATTCACATCTTTGCAATTTCTCTGATGAACTTGGTCAGATTCTCCAGGACAATATCTGCGATGATTTTTCCTTTCTCTCTTGTTGCACGAGTAGAATAACCAACTACACCTGACTTGGTTATCTCCTTGATGCTGCCAGAAGTGAATACTTTTGGACCAGACGCAAGCATGTCTGGCACGATAAATCCTGGAACCCTGCTCTTGCCAGGTTCATCAACCCTCTTGTCAGCGAGAACTCTCTGTCCAAGAAACCATGCGACTGATGTTTCAGTGTCGCATGCGTGATAAAAGGGTGGAGTTACAATCTCCCTGATCTTATCTCCAATCAGGCTATACCAGTTTGCATGGTAGACCGCTGCGTCGATATTTCCCTGCATGTCATGGAGTGCGTTTGATATTGCTGTCTCATTTCCTCCGTGTCCATTCACCAAGACTATCTTCTTGAAACCGTGTTGAGCTAGGGAATGACAGACATCTGCAATCAAACTTGATAGGGTCAACTCGCTGAGAGTGATTGTTCCTTTGAATTCCATATGATGAGGTGAGAATCCAAAGGTTATGGTAGGAGTCACCACAAGTTTATGTTCATCCCATAGCATATCAGCAGCTCTATGGGCAAACTCCGTTGCTATGAAATGGTCCGTACTTAAAGGGAGAGCAGGTCCGTGCTGTTCCGTGGATCCAAGTGGGACCAGTGCGATATCACACTCCTTGATTCGTTTCTCGACCTCTTGCCAAGTCATTCGTGCTAGCAGATACTCTTTCTCCATTTCCTAACCTCACTCTCGGTTTCCAAACATGGGTGATAGATGAATTATCATTTGTCCCAATAAGTAAGTCATTCCAACTGCTTCAATACCACTGAGGAAGTTTGAGTCGATCTGTATTCGATATCCAAGGATGTAGTCTGATACAAAGAATAGCAGAAAACCAAGAATTAAACAAACACTGAAAAGGACTGGATAGTCGTCAAAGCACTTTGTTAGACTAAAAGCAAGTGATGATGTTAAAAGAATTCCATAACCAAACAGTCCAATACTAATCACCATGTCTGCTGGGTTGAATAAGGTAAGGAAGAATAGGAAGAAGACCACTATTATACTCACTATCCAAATCAACAGATTTCTCATAATCAATTTTGGAGACTCACTTCTCAGTAATAGCGGTGAGCGAGTTCTGAGAGCTAAAATATACAGAATGTGTCCTGTGGAAAAGAACATGACGCCGTTTATGAGACTCTCCCCAGGAATGATGTAGAACACACCTGCCATTAGAAGGTCCGCAATGAAACATACTAACATTGCAATGAACATAATCGATACAAAACGTGACCAATCAGGGTTGTCCTTTTTCTCAATATAATTGACAAGAGCCAATACAACAATCATGGCTGATCCTGAGAGGAATATCCAATTTGGGGAATAAAGACCCACAAAAAGTTGAACCGTAATGACAGTTACTAATATGGCTAAAACAATCAATAGACGCAGTGTACCAAGTGGTGATTTCAACGAACTCGACATTTGCCTTGCACCTCAATGAGTTATCCAGATATGGTCTATCTCGCAAATGTTAAGGATTCCGGCTCTGATAAATCACCTTTATCAGAGAGAATATCGATATCATGATTATGTACCATGGCGAGCTAGTCACTCTTCGTGCATTGGAAATGTCTGATCTCGACCATATCCTGAGATTCTTTAATACTCTCGAACTAAGGAAGTTTCTCGGACCACCAATTGTCAGGTCAAAGAAATACTTGGAACAATGGTTACGGAATGTTTCTGTGTGGAGCCCTTGGAGGGATGGACATCTTTACCTTGCTGTTGAAGAAAAGGATACTAAAAGTTTCCTCGGTATTGCACGAATAGAAGATATCCGATTGCCCCACAATAGAGGAGAAGTAGGTATCTCTATTTATGATCCTGCGATGAGAGGTAAGGGATATGGAACAGATGCTATGCTTGTCCTTCTAGGTGTTGGATTCAATATTCTTGGCCTCAACTCTATTTACCTTGATACGATGGAGGACAACGAACGATCAATAAAGGTGTATGAGAAAATTGGATTCAGACGAGTAGGACTTCTTCGTGAAACCGAATTTATTGATGGAGCACACAAAGGGCTTCTGATAATGGATATACTACGAAAGGAGTTCATGGAAAAGTATTCCGAAGGGACATTCAAAGAGCTTCGGTAGTTTCTGCTCTAATTGAATCTCGATTTCTTTTCACAGCAATGTACATGGGAATAACGCTAATTGGATAAAGAGCCATAGCAATTGGGAAGACGATCACGCCAAAATCTGTCATGTTGGAGAAAAACCCAAGGCTTAGAATAACTGATGTAACCAAGGTCCCTGTCTGTCTTGGAAAGGTCCACATGACCCTTGTTATTGCAAAAGAACGTCCACGCCTTTTCTGACTTATTTCACCCATCAATAGTGAATTATTTGCTGGTTGAGCCATGTTTGCCACCGCCTGTCGCGCGATATAGAACATCGCCATCAGCAGAAAGCCGTCTGGCCTTGGAGAAAATACTATTCCTAGAGTCAGAATTGGAGCAAGAATATACAGACCTGTTATCATCTTCAGCTTTCCTGTTCTTTCACTCATTAGTCCTACAAAGAGAGCACCAGAAGCCAAGGTCATATTCGCAACAGCTGGTAGACTTCCGAGTATCACTTCACTAGGATTGAATGCAGCAATAACCCACAAAATCATGTACGGTACTACCATTCCCGAACTGAATCCCATGATTAGTCGACTTACACCAAACAGTGTCGCAGTTTTAGCATCGCTACTTGCATCCTGAGTTCTCTCGAGTTGCTCATCAGCGATATTGTTATTGTTAAGCATACCCTGTTTTTCCAGCCATCTTTCTGTAGTGAATCCAACAATTCCTGATGAAATACGAAGACCACCCATTATGAAGAACAATATCATGTATCTGACTACAACGGGATTAATCCCTGGAAAAGCGGTTTCATCAAGTATGAGTCCTCCTAGGAAAGGTCCCGCAATCGCTGCTATGGTGGCTATAGCCATCGTATATCCATATGATCTGGTTCTTTCATCCCCTCTCTTTGTTGCATCAGCGATCAAAGCCTGAACTGATGACATTCTAAAACCCGCGCCTACTCCTGTTGCAGCATAGAGAACCAGAACCATCATTGGATCTACAGTGAGGGGCAATAACACGATTACTATCCCAGAAAAAACTCCCCCAAAGAGGATTGCCAATCCTCTACCTTTTCTATCGCTAAGCATTCCAGCAGGAAAAAGGACTGCTGATTGTACATACCCTGCGATTGCTACTATAAGTCCATAGAATGCTTCATCAGATCCAATTGAAAGTACGAAGAGGGGAAGAACAATTGTATTGAACTCGCGGCTCAATCTATTCAAAGATGATAGCAACGAAAGTCTAGCAATCTTGGAAGCACTTATTCCATGACGGCCATTGTCCAATACTGCTTCTTCCAAGCTGGCATCACAATCCTATGTAGAACAATCCTGCGGAGCAGTCTCCCTGATAATCTTTTATCATACAGTTAGTTAGTTCGGTACATTCATATCATTTCGATTTGATTGTCAATCTGCGTGAGGAGGTATTTACGATAACTCCACCTAATGAATCCCCCGTTGAATCTGACATTCAAATGTATTTGGAAATCCTTAGAGAAGACCCACCACTGAGAAGATATGTTTCGAGAGGTGATATACCGGATGATGTTGATATTCCCGGTCCGCACCAAGATGCTGATAGAGCGATTCTACGAGTTGCTCGATTCACAATGAAGGATTACACACCGAGATTCCAGCCTATCCTAGGGAAAGCAGGGATGGGGAAAACACATCTCTATTGGGTGATTAAGGAGAAAGAGGACCTCTTTGCTGCAGGAAGCTTCCTTGCTGTTTATGTCCCATCACCCCCATCAGCTGTTAGAATTCCCCTCCATCTACATGCATGCATAGTTGATGAAGGTGGGGATGAGCTGTTTGAAGATGCAGTTGACATGTTGATTTCTAAGTTTGGTGGTGTTAAGGGAGTAACACATGAGATCTATGATTATACATATGCAATGGAACGACTTCTTGTAGACTATCCAGGGATTTCATCCGATGCAGTCAAAGCACTTCTTCGATACAGACTGGATCCTGCGATTCGTGATCTTTCACGAAGATGGTTACTTGGTGACGCTCTCAATGAAATGGAATTAGAGAGACTCGGTGTAAGAACTATACTTGAAGAAGACGATGTAACAATGGCGATGCTCAAGATTCTTACTGAAGGATCAGAGAGACCTATTGTACTCTTTATCGATGAAATGGAAGGTCCATTCAATGCATATGGAGAAGATGCTGAACGTCATTTCTTAGAAATTCTAAAGCGCATCTATAATGAAACAAAGAACGTAGTAATAATTGCTTCATGTTTAACTGAGATTTGGGATAGAATCTACGCTCTAGCTGATGGCCCCACAAAATCTAGGATGGAGAGTCCTGTGCATCTCAAACTCTTCTCTCGTGATGACGTTGAATCCTTTGTTGTTGAAACTATGAATAAGTATTGGCAACAACAAAACATTGAACCCCCTTCAGACTCTCTATATCCGTACACTATAGATGACATAGATGCCGCATTCAACGAGAGTGGGGGTGTTCCTCGAGAAGCAATACGATATCTTATCCCCCGACTAGATGAGATCTTGTTTGATAAGAAGGATGCTGAGGTTGAAGAGCAAGAGGATTATGTAATCAAATTGACTGCAAATGTCGTGTTGAATTCTATAGTAGAAGCAATAGCGCTAGCCGCTCAGCCTCTTGGTATTGCGACTGATCTTCAGGTTTCAAGTGATGGAAAACAGAAGCAACAAACAGCTATTATTGAACTAACCAAAGAAGGTGTAACTCATTCCATTGGTATCGATTTACCAAATGTGAAGGATTGGAATCGGAGTGGTGGAGTGGCGGCTTTCTATTCAGCAAAACGGCTCAAGAAGGTCTTAGATGAGGATGCTGTACAAGCTTCAATCATTGCGATTCCCACAGAAACAAAGGGTGTCAAGTTTGATGCACTCTCAGGAGATCTTGGTAGTAAGATGCTTATTTTACGGTTTGATGAAGACACTGCAACAGAATTCGTTCGTAAAACCGGAGATAGCATTCTCCCCCACGGCTATGCTGAAGCAATCACAGGTTTGGTTGATGCTCTATTTGATTAGAACTACCTAAGTCAGTGGTCCATTTGAGTATAGAAATTGATAGATATCTGCTCTAGCTCGCTTTAGGGATATGATGCTCGAATGGGAAACCCACGTTTTAGGCATTTTGTGAATCATCTTCACCAGCTGACTCACTGTCTAACTTCATTGGCTCTTCAGTTTCTTTTTTCGGAAAGAATTCTGGCAGAACAACTATGACGATGAGGATAATAATCGCTAGAGGCAGTACACCTGGTTCTTGAAGAATAAGTGTAACATAGCCAATATACGGAATTGCAGATATAACAACACCAACTATATCGTCATATACCGTATAGGTTGGATCTGGGTGAGAATTGTTATCCCCTTGAGTATAATACCTATACTCACCATCGACGTACTCTCTTTGGATCACTCTGTGTACTACTGGAGCTTCAGTATGCCAAGAGGCGTGAAATACAATGACATCATCGACTTCTATGTCCTCTGCAGCTTGTCTTTGAAGAACCAGTAGATGTCCTCTCTCAAGTGTTGGCGACATGGAGTCACTAGTAACAACAACCAATGGTGTTGATGTTCCCATTCCAATTGTGAAGAGACCAAATCCTCCAAGGGTAGCTCCAATTATCAGCAAGATGAAAAACACTGTCTTTACAAACTCAGGCCACTGACTCCATCTTAGGGTCTGTCGCACTCTCTCCATATTGCTGACTTCCATCAAATCAAGTCCTTAGAGGTCTAATAAAAGTGACTAACCAACTAATGATGCCATTTCTTTGATGCCCTGCTAACTAGTCCTAGAACATCAACAGCTTCGCCTCTCAAATCGGGTTTCCACTCTACAACGTCTTTAACCTTGTCTCTTCCAGCATTTTCGATGAGGAAACTTTCTAGAATGCGTAGGTTCTGTTCGTCCATATTTGCTGCTTTCATAGCATCTCTTCCAGAAGGATATCCTCCTTTTGGAGTTTCAGAAGTTGTATTAACATACCAAAAATTACGGATAATTTTGACAGCTGCAATTCGAGCTGGACAAGTTGGGATATTCTCAATAAATAGTACCGTATCACCTGATTGTATCTCACTCTCACTTGCACGAGAATCTCCATTCATGTCGATGATACTTTCCTTGAATTCATACAAGACTTTCTTAGCCGCTTTCCTTAGAACATCAAGCGAGGTGTCTACAATGATCCCTTCTTCAGTACCGCTCCCTAATTTTTCACTATTCTCTGGCATAGCAAGTACTCATTGAACATCGTGCTGTTTAACCTTTCCTCTAGTTGTTTACTTCAAATGAAAACCTCATTTTTAAAAGACAGAACATTTCTTTGCTTTGGGTGAGATATTCTATGAGGATAACCACAATTAGGTCTGAAGGGCTTTCAGCTCTGTCTTACTTTGTTAGTTCAGGTGATGAGGCTTTAGTTATTGATCCTCGTCGTGATGCTTATATCTATGCACAACTTGCTGAGGAAAAGGGTGTCCAGATATCTCACATTTTCGAAACTCATCTCAATGAGGACTATGTCATTGGGTCCCTAGAGCTCCAAAATAGGGCACCTGATTCTAAGATTGCACACTCCAAAGAAACCTCCTTCAAGTATGGTAATATCCGACTTCATGATGAAGATACATTCAATGTTGGAAACATGCATGTAACCTGTTTGCACACACCAGGTCATACTGATGATAGTATGTGCTATGTTATAGCTGACGAATCTGTAAGTCCCGATCCCATTGTAGCTTTTACTGGTGATACCTTGTTTGTTAATTCGGTTGGTCGTACTGATTTAGTGGATATCAAAAAGCATGAAGAAATGTCCCGGAAACTGTATCAGAGTCTACATCAGAAGATACTCTCACTTGAGGACGGAGTAGTCATTCATCCTGGCCATGGCTCTGGCTCTGTCTGTGGAGGCGCTATTGGAGACCGTGAGTTCTCTACAATTGGATATGAGAAACATCATAATGAATGGTTAAGCCTGAACGAGGAAGAGTTTGTTCAATCGAAAATCAACCAACGACTTACTACTGCGTCATACTTCAAACATTGTGAACATCTCAATACAGTTGGAGCTACAATCCTCGAAGATCTACCTACTATCAATGAGCTTGATGTTGAAACATTTTCAGACTTGTTGAAAGATGATCAACATCGAGCCATAGATATGCGGTCATCAAGTGAATTTCTTGAGAAACATATTCCCGGTTCAATCAGTCTCAGCATAGAAAATATGGGGCGTCTTGTTGGCTGGGCTCTAAGACCTACTCAGAGTTTCTCAATAATTCTGAGGGATAAGATTAGAAACTTGGATTTGGCAAAAGCCATGCTTTATAGAGTTGGCTTCGATGACATACGCGGATATTTGAAGAACGGTGTTGATATTTGGACCAGAAGTGGTCGTGAGAGCAGTTCAATCGAAATCTTGTCATTGGAAGTCTTAGGGGCATATCAAACAAGGTCTGAAATGAACATAATTGATGTTCGAGAACACTTTGAGTACGATAAGGAAAGAATAGAAGGCTCATCGAGCTATCCTCTCACTGAATTTGAGGAGGTTGCAGATACTATCGAAACTGACAGACCCATTACCACCATCTGTCCAAGTGGATACAGAAGTACAACCGCTGCAAGTATTCTAAAGAGAAAGGGAATCGGGAATGTTTTCGCTACATTATCTGGTCTGAAATCTTGGAAAGCACACGACTTTCCACTTGAAAACATCACTGAAGAATGATCTTGGAGGTTCGGAGTTATGAAATGGCAAATACGAACAGGTCGATCTGATGTAATTGCTAGAGATGCAATGGTAGCATCGTCACAACCTCTTGCTACCCAAGCTGGATTGGATATCCTCAGACAAGGAGGTAATGCAATCGATGCTGCAGTTGCTGTAGCTGCAGTTTTGGATGTTGTAGAACCCTTCAGTACGGGATGTGGTGGTGATGCATTTTCCCTGATTCATCTCGCTCAAAGAGCAAAACCACTCAGCTATAATGGCTCAGGCCGATCTGGATCATTGGTCACTCTTCAAGATCTACTTGATAAAGGGTGGACTGAAATGCCAACGCGTGGAGGACCGCCTGTCACTGTTCCCGGTGCTCTTCATCTCTGGACCACAGTTATTGAGAACCACGGTGCAATGGAGCTCAAGACTGTTCTTGAGCCAGCCATTCATTATGCACGAAATGGTTTTCCAGTATCCCCTTTGATTGGCTCAAGCTGGCCAAATACCATTAATGTCATGCAAAATGATGAAGCTCGAAGAATTTTCACAGTTGATGGAAAAGCCCCTGAAATTGGACAGACAATGAAGAACAAAGATCTTGGGGATGTTTTTGAACAGGTTGGGAAAGAAGGATCTAACATTTTCTATACAGGTGAGATTGCAAGGTCAATTGTTGATACAGTTCAAGAATACAGAGGTTTTCTTACACTTGAGGATCTTGAATCCCATAAGACTAGAGAAACAGAGGTTCTGTCTGTTTCATATCGAGATTTTGATGTGTACGAGCATCCTCCTAATGGTCAAGGTTTCGCTGCGCTACAGATGTTGAACATTATGGAAACCTTTGATTTAGCCAAATTGGATCCACTAGGTGAAGAGCGATTTCATTTGATGATTGAAGCCAAGAAACTGGCATATTCGGATTTGCATGCTCATTGTGCAGACCCCGATTTCTATCAGGCTCCTCTAGATGACCTTTTGTCCAAATCATATGCGAAGAAGAGGGCTGGAGAGATTCACCTTGATTCAGCTATGACTGACTATTCCTCTGGTCTCTCTCTTGGAGAGGATACTATCTATCTAGCAACTGCTGATGGAGAAGGAAATGCAGTTTCTTTCATCAATAGTCTCTACATGGGAATTGGAAGTGGTCTTGTCGCTCCTGGAACTGGTATCAAACTCCAGAACCGTGGTCATCTCTTCTCTCTTGATCCCAAACATCCGAATTGCTATGCTCCAAAGAAACTACCATTCCACACCATTATTCCAGGAGCTATCTACAAAAAGAACGAACTATTGGGAGTTTTTGGGATCATGGGTGGAGCACATCAAGCCCAAGCTCATGCACAGTTCGTGAGTAATTTGATAGACTATGATATGACTCCTCAGGAGGCAATGGATTACCCAAGATTCAACCATGATCATAGGACTAATACAGTCGGCCTCGAGATGGGCATTCCAATGCTCGTAGAGAGCGAGCTCATTAAAAGAGGTCATCAGCTTACTCATGATGATGAAGTAAGATACTTTGGTGGCGGGCAGGCAATTCTTAGAATCCATGGAGATACATGGATTGCTGGATCTGATTATCGCAAAGATGGACATGCGGCAGGATATTGAGATACAAAGTAGTTTATCTACTTCGGTCTTATAGTTTTCTTGGATACAGACATGGAAAACCTGACTATCTGCATGATGAGGATTGATCCCGAACCAGAGCTTTGAAAGTTTTCAAGTTTCCATTATAACATCATAAGCGATGTTATCTGCATGATCGCTGATTCTCTCAAGATTTCTCAATGTTTCCACGAAGACAGCGTCTGCTTGTGGATCGCACACTCCAGTACGCATACGTTCCACATGCGCGGCCTTTAGCTTTCGCTCCATTACGTCTACATCATCCTCAAGTCTTTCAGCAACTCGCGCGAGTTCTTTGTTCCTTGT
>JBHLRQ010000097.1:0-11428 GCA_048882385.1 Candidatus Thorarchaeota archaeon
GTTGGATGATGGAGAAAGGTTACGTAGAAGAAACAATTCTAGAAAAGATAGGTCGACGGGTTGGATTGACCAGCTACGGTTTCAAATATGTTGTGAGGAGTATGTCACTCAACAAGACTCGAGCAGCTCTCTTGATCATTGGAATCTCTTTAGGTGCAGGAGTCGCATTCATGGGTACTTCAATGGTTGGCGGATACAACAACAGTCTAGCTACTTACATGAATCAATACGAACAATGGGATCTTTTAGTAGACTTCAAACAGCCTTTGAACTCATCGCAGGTAGATGGTATCCTTACTACAGTCGATAGTATTGAATCCTATGAACCATATTTGAAATTGGGAACGAAAGTCATCATTTCTGAACAAGAGAGACTAGTTAGTCTTCTATGTCTGAACACTGCTGGTTCACTACACCAGTTCAGGCTGGAATCTGGAAGAGCAATAGAAAATGATCATGAACTTGTGGTTGACGTTACAATCGCTAACACTCTGGAGATTCAAGATGGTGAGAGTGTGAATATCACTCTAGGGAACAATACAATCGAGTTTGCGATTGTTGGAATTGTAAGCTCACCTCTCAATGTGTTCTATATCGAGTTCTCAGAAGCTATGGAGTACTTAGAGCAAGAAATGATTAGTGGTCTTTTCGTGAAAACAGTGCAGGGCGCAGATCCTGATGTTGTTGCAGAAGAAGTATTCGCACTTGATGACATCGAGAACGCAATGACAGAATCACAAGCCTCTAGCAGTGTGATTAGCGAGTCTCAAGGGACTGCAATATCTATTGGAATGGCTGGAATGGCAATGGCTCTATTATTAGCCGTTGTTTGGAATATTGTTGCAATAAGCACTAGTGAGAGAACACCTGAATTAGCCCAATTAGAGGCTATAGGTTGGTCTCGGAATTCTCTGACTCGGTTGCTTTTTGTAGAGGTCTTGATTGTAAGTCTGTTTGGAATTCTTCTAGCTGTTCCCATTGGATTTTGGTTCACGAGTCTTTTGGATGGTTTCATGAAGACGTACATTCCCTTCTATTCTCCTACATTTGATATCGTTATGTTTGCGGGTATTGGCTTTCTAACAATCATCACTGCAATCCTAGCATCATTACCTGCAGCAAGAAGACTACGTAGAATCGAAATTGATAGAGTTATTCGAGAACGACTCATGACTTGAATCTCATGATAGCCAGATGTGCTTTGGAAAAAAAAGAGTGTGGGGAGAGCCAAAGGCTCTATCTTCCCCTCTTGATGAATACGATAACAATTACGATGACTAAAACTCCGCCTATGGCAGCTCCAATCAATAGTGTCTGATCAAAACCTGTTGGAGTCGGTGTTGTTGTAGGTGTTGTTGGTGTAGTACTAGCAGACGGAATACTGAGTTCAAAAGTGGTTGGTAAATCTCCACCTGCTCTAAAATGATTGTCATCTCCAGAATTGTTGTGAATAGCCACATAAAATGGTGTAGATGATCCGGCGCTAAACGCTAAATCATCATCAGTATTTCCTGTATCCAAAGATCTCTTGAATTCAACATTCCACGCAGTTCCATTATGCACAGATCCTGCGATGACATCACCACGACTTCCAGTAGGGCGAACTGTTTTGTAACCATTAACGAAATTACTGATTGGAGTCGAGTTCGTTCCAGCTGTCCAATTTATTTCGATACCGTTATTGTCCCAAAATGGACGATCATCATTACTGAACGCAATAACTGTTGAACTGTTGCCTAAAGCAGTCGTGATTACCGAGGAATTCTCCGCCTGAACAACAACAGAGTTATCAGAGTAGCCACCTGCAGTTTTTGCATCTGACTGTCTGCCTGAACCATCCCAGTATTTATCATCAGCCCAGCCTGCTAATGCAGTACGAGACGCCTTCCAGTGCCAGACATCAAACAGCATCGGATCTGCAGTGCCTGGATTGTGACCACATACAATTGCCGATCCCAGACCCCATGCGAAAGAGATTCGATCCTCATTGCCTCCAACATTCTCCCAGTCGGTTCCATTGTATGACCATCCTTTTCGGGTGTTGTCCTTAGTGCTATCATTCCAGGCTGCAAAAATGTAGATGTAGGAATCATCTATGAGTGCCCTCAAAGCAACATTAATTCCTGACCCTTCGATACTTGGAATAAGAAGAGTTTCTGCTGCACTCCATGCTGATTCAGTGTCTACCCCATCAATAGTGATAGTGTCGGTTGTGCTACTGGGTGTTAGAGTGGTTGCACCTGATTGTGCAATGACATTCTGAGATGCCAAAAGGATTGTAGCTACAAATCCCAACACAACGAGTATGCTAGTTAGTTTTCTGTCTTTCAAATGCATAGACCTCACTTTGCCACAGCGAATACAATTCCGCAGTATCATTCCGCTAGCAAAAATCAGTTTTAAGCAAGTATCCAACATTAGCTATAGTACAATATTGAATATAGTGTTGAGAATTGAAATAACTCATCAATCAAATAAGAATGGTGAGAGGAAGTAGGATATTTCCTACTCCCTCAAGAAAGGTGTACTACACTACCTTTTCTTTAAGCTTCAAACTTGTTGAAACCTGGAGAGAAATCCAAGCTCATTGGACCTGAATCTCTTTGAAATGAGTCGTCAAATTCAATTTAAGCAACTATCTCGAAATCGGTATAGTCAGTTTCTGATATAGTCATGCGTGTGGATTGGATCCCCGTATTATCGAAATATGAACAATTTGCTTAACATCAACTGCTTTGAAATGCTTCTTCATCTCACCCTTGAGCATCTCAATGTCAAACCCATCCCCTGATTCGATACGAGGATGTTCTCTCTGTTCAACGAACTCTCCAATATCAAGAGGATCTTCGTATTTTGTGAGCAGTGCTGACGGTGTAACAACTCCCAAGACCCCCTTTTTTGACATCACTCTTTTCCATTCTCCAAGACATGAATCCAAACAATCACTTTTGATATCGCCTGTAACAATTATCAGGTCCAGGAAACCATCTTTCATTGGAATGTCTTCGAACGTTCCATCTACAACTGAAACATTTTCCATCTCAAGATTCACATTGACTTCTCTTGGAAGAATCGCGTATATTTTACCATCTGGAACTTCACTTTGAAGAGTTTCCATAAGCTTTCTTACTGGTCCTGAAATCCTACTGGCAACATATGCAATGTTTGCGTTTTTGGGAATTCTTTCAACAAGCAAACTACCTATTTTCTTGAATGCACTATGCTCTGGTGGAAGACTAAACAAGTATTCGGTATAGAATTCATGAACTGTTCTTATGGCATCGAAAAGAATCTCTTCACGAGCTTCAGCACCTTTCCTGTCAATTTGATATACTCTACGTTTGGGTCCACTCTTGCTTTTTTCCCAACGATCCTTCAAAATGCCCTCATCTTTCATTTCAGACAAAATAGAATACAGGCGTCCTATACCGACAACAATCTTCTTCTGTTCCAGTAATTTGTGCATTTCGTATCCATAGAACTCACCCTTTCCTGCCATCCTCAGAATAGCCGTCTTGAGTTCTTGAGTTCTCATTCAAATAACACATCCTTAATATGATACATACCCTCTTTCATATTTAACCATTGTTAACAGTAAATTTCGGTTTGACATTTCCAAAACCATTTTGAAATCAGAGATTTTGAAGCTGCCGATGTGCAGTATTGAGGTTACCGTTACTCAGAGCTGGTCAACTATCCCAATCGAATATTTGGTTTGGGTAATGGTTTCCGTTTGTGTTCTGACTGTTTCATCACCCGCAAGACTTTCCTTACCTTATCTTCTTCCAAGCCCCAGTCGATGATTTTCTCGACACTCATCTCCTTCTCAAGATGTAGATAGAGAATGCTATCAAGTTCTTGGTATGAAAGCCCTATTTCACCCTCATCAGTTTGACCCGCCCAAAGTCCAGCTGATGGAGTCTTCTTCACAATTGCTTCAGGGACTCCTAGCTCATATGAGAGATCCCAAACATTTGTTTTATACAGGTCTCCTATTGGTAGAATGTCAACTCCACCATCTCCATATTTCGTAAAGTAGCCGATCATCAACTCACTCTTATTGCCAGTACCAAGAACTAATCTATTCTCTTGATTAGCACGAGCGTACCATGTTGTCATTCTTAGTCTGGCTGAAAGATTTCCAAGAGTAATTTTATCCAACGAGAGAGAACTATACGCTGAAATGGCTTCTTTGAGTTCGAATAATTCATGTTTCATTCCAAGTGACTCAGCTAAATCTTGTGCATCATTCACATTCTGAGCATCTTTTTTGGCATCAACAGGCAACATGATTCCTAGAACTCTATCTGGTCCAATTGCTTCGCATGCCAGGGTGGCCACAAGACTCGAATCTATTCCACCACTTAACCCTAGAACTGCTCCTTTTACTCCTGCACGAGTTATGTAGGTCTGTATAAAATCAACAATAATCCTTCGAGGTTTTTCATAGTTCTCTAGTCGTAGTCCCTCTGGAAGTTCCATGAGAATTCCTCAATCTGCATTTAATGATATTGCTTTTGTACGTTGCCTGAGGGGCAATGTTTGCCTATGGTATAGAGTTGTGGCAAGGGTGTGTACTATGCCCCCAGCAATAATGTTTCGATTATGAAATAGAAGAATGATGCCGAACCAATGTAGAAGATCATCACTGTGAAAGCTCCAGTAATTATCATCCATATTTTCTTTCCTTTTACATTGTTATAGCAGACGAATGTTGATAGACCCAGAATAAGCTCGGGTATAACAATATACCATGCGAGATTTCCAGTCATCCCAATCACGGTTGCAGACCAAGATGGTAGATTGACAAGAGTCAATTCAGCAAGAATGAAAATTAGAATCGACGTTATGGATACAACACCATATGCCTGTTTTAGCGAATTTCTGTTTTGAACTTCCTTCCCAATGAAAACGATGATGAAGAATGGTATCGACCATAGCCCTGCCATGTAAATCGGAATAACACCCCCAATCATTGGAAACCCATCGTCTGGAAACACAAGAGATTCCAACGTTTCTGCAAGATACCAATCTGGGAAGACCATGAGTAGACTCAGGATGAAGCTGAAGACCCAGATGCTCTTCCATTCCTCGTATCCCTTGTCGTAGAACTCAACGACTATCAAACCATTGTAAACTATAACCAAGACCAACATCTTGCCACTGATTGTTGCCGTTGGAATGGGGACCAATAATGTGACAGCTGCTAGTACTGCAAAGATGACATGAATCAACAGAAAGTTTCTGATTGGTTTCTCACTGAAAATCTGCATGGGGTCTCATCGAAAATTTCTGGCCTATAAATTATCGGCTCTTTTGCTACATTGATTCTCTTACAAATTTGATTATGTCCGAGTCCATCTTAGAAACGTGCTTACCTAACCAGATAAGATGTCCTGCATTTTCAATTCTATACAATCTCGCATTAGGTATTGTATTGGCTGAAAACTCTGCATTTGAAAATGGAACATCTGTATCAACTGTTCCATGAATGACCATTGTAGGACAAGTGATTTCGTTCAAATTCTCAAAAGACACTCTTTCTAGCTGTTCGAGATCATTGTTTAGTCCAGCCAATCTTGAACTCATCGGGCACGTGGTTCGCATGAATCTCTTAAACCACAAAACCTGTTCAGGGATAGACATGACCTGCTTCACATAGTCATTCAAACCAGATGAATCCAAACCGACAGATTCCTTGGAACTCATCTTTAGCGAGAAGGACGGCCAACGTCTGGTCAAGATATCGAACATCCACACTCCTATATCGACCATTGAATCTGATAGAAATATCTTTGCCATAGTCGACTTCATCTGACTCTCACGTACAATGTACTTTTGGCTGACAGCTGCCATCAGAATTAGCGCTTTGACTCTCTTAGGATGACGTAGGGCAAGATGTAGGGCTGCCGGTCCTCCTGCAGAAGCACCAAGAACTGCAACCTCGGAAATGCCCAAACTCACAAGTAATGCTTCAACAGCATCTGCCTGTTCTTCATAGGTCACTCCCGTAGTTAACGGTGTTCGAAGATATCCCGGTCTGGAGATAGATAGCACTGAGAAACCACTTTCATTCCACATTTCTTGAAGAAGTAGACCTTGGTCATATCCACCAGGACCTCCGTGAAGAAAAAGTATGACCGGACCACTACCTTTGAGAGCGTATTCGATCTCCCCAGCAGTCGTAACAGCAATCTCGCTGTTACACTCCAGTACTGATGATAAAATTCGTTTCCAACGTCTGAAAGTCAAAATCATCCACACTAACAGTAGAAATGTGAAGATGAGAGAGATCTCAAACAACATACTCTGGAAATCCAGTCTCCTCCCATATCACTCTTCTTACACTCTAGAGCAAAAAGACATGCTAAGCTTTATCAGCTCTCAGGACAGGAATCGGCCGATATTGTCTGCAACCACTACTCTGTTTTTGCAGGTCAATAGTACGCTAAAGAGGAGTTAAAATTGTCGGAAAAATTAGGGCAACTTGACTTAGTATTTGTCGTAGACAATACAGGTTCAATGGGGCCATATATACAAAACGTCAAAACAAAGATTTTGGAGATTATTCGCACGATCAAGAAGGAGGAGATGGTCCACAGACTCAGAGTTGGTCTAGTTTCATACCGTGACCATCCGCCCGAGGAAACGACCTACGTCACTCAGAAGTTCGAACTCACACCTGACACCCCTAAGATTGAGAATTATGTGATGCAGATGGATGCATCTGGCGGAGGTGATGGGCCTGAAGCTGTTTCAACAGCACTTCAGGTTATGAACAAGATGGAGTTTCTCAACGAGTCTGCAAAAATCGCAGTCCTAATTGGAGATGCACCGCCTCATGGTGTTGAGAGTGGAGACCGCTGGCCAAAAGGAACACCAGATGGAGCGAAATGGACTGAAGAGGCCAAAAGAGCCTTTGGTAAGGGAATTGTAATTCACACAGTCGGCTGTTTCCCTGAGATTGCTAGCTATGAAAAAGCTGTACAGACCTATGAGAAGATTGCTGCAGACTCTCAGGGAAGATTCATACCACTTGAAAAGGCAGAGCTCCTTGTCAACATCATTACTGGACTAGCAGTTGAAGAGATTGACAAATTAGCTATACAGAAATCAATCCTGGAGGACCTTGGTGTCAGCATGGAAGAATTTCCAGCAGATGAAGAGTTCACTGAGGAAAAGATCTCAGAGATTGTTGCAAAGGTCCAGGCGAAAGGCGTGAAAAAACGAGCAATGGCTGAACGGTCAGCCGCAGCCCCAGCAGCTAGTCGTGAGGACCTATTAGTTGAGGAACAAGAAATAGATGAGGCTGATATCCGAGAGGCTGTTCGGCAGCTGAAATCAAAGTCTAGAAAATAAAGTCCTAAGGTGCTGCGAGAGCAGCACCACTCCTTATTTGTAGGATTGAAACTTCTCCAGAATCTAAAGACTCTGAAGAGAGCATTAATCTCAATCCAATCTTTTTTCTGTGCTTGGTCTTTCACTCGTCTTCGATGTCACTTTTCGTGGATCCCATTTCTTCGAGTTCAACAAGAGCTTCAAGTTGATCCTTTGATAGCTTTTTCAGCTCCGCGAGTCCAACTGATTTCTTAACCTTGTCAGGAAGAAGGTCCATAAGCTCTTTCTTAGTGAGATTTCGTCCTGTTGTTGACTTTTCCATTTCATCTTCTGGCTCTGGTTCGATTTCGTCTTCAACAGGAAACATTTCAATGTCTGCTGAATCAGACTCTGATTCAGATTCATAGTATGGTTCCACATCCAAGGAAGTATCAGTATCTATCTCTGCATCAGCAATCTCGACTAGTGTTCTGTCTTCACGATGTTTTTCTCGTCGACTCATAGACACATTTGAAATGCCCTTTGCCATCTTGGAGGAAACGTACGGAACAACCACCAAGAATACCACAGGCATTAACACAATGACTCCAAGAGAATAGCTCTTCAGGAAATCCATGGTTAGTACAGATGTTCCCGCTAGAACAACGAGGAACATGAAGAATTTGGTACGTATTGACGAGCCAAGCTTTTCTACTAGATCCACACATTCCTGTTCCACAACAATCGGAGGTGTGCCAAGAACGGCCATTTCCTTAATTCGTGAAAGTCCCTTGCTTATCTCTCTATAGAGATTAACGACAACAATCACAATGGATGAAATATAAGCTGCGAATATTGTTAGCATTATAGTTGGAACTACGAGTTCACCTAGGTGGAACACATTCTGTAATACGTAGTAATCGAGCCATTCAATGTATTGTCCCCATTCGAATATCTGAATGATAACAAGTGGTACGAATACCAAGTGCCAGAGACCAAGAATCATTCTCCTCCTGCTAACATCCTGTGACTGGAGAATGGTTGAGGTCGCATCTCTGTACAGCCAAATGCCATAGAGAATCAGCGAAATTCCAAGTAGCAAGACACTCTCAAGGACCGCGAGACTATAATCACCAGATCCTGCGGATACATAAGAATGGACAAGTGTCAGTCCAGCTAGTCCAACAACACCGAGATACAGATAATCCAGTCTTCTAATTCCCCGTATAAGTTGCTCTTGAGACCCTCTTGTGATGGATAGTCCAGATGCGATCTTAAAGTATAGTAGTAGTCCAATGAAGCTTACAAGAAATGATCCGAGTGCTAAAATTCCAAAGTTCTCCATGTTAAGAGATAGCTGAGGCGCTGGTACGATGACAAATGCAGGAACACTTCCTACTCCTTCAATGCACGTCACACCTTCTGCACTGACCACAATAATGTCTTCACCAAATCCTGCTCCGGTTACAATGAAACTAGCGAAGTAAGTTCCTTTTTGTGATGTTTCAAATGCCATTTCTGTATGATTGCGAAATGTAACTGAAACAGAAAGACCAGACATTGGATTCCCATATTTGTCAGTAATTTCAACAGTGATGTTTACAAGTTCTCCTTTAACAGGTTGTT
Source organism: Candidatus Thorarchaeota archaeon (assembly GCA_048882385.1). Taxonomy (GTDB): domain Archaea; phylum Asgardarchaeota; class Thorarchaeia; order Thorarchaeales; family Thorarchaeaceae; genus SMTZ1-45. Next base: position 8,944 of record JBHLRQ010000097.1, read on the forward strand.
CAGGTGAATATTCAATATTGAACCGCAGTTCTGCAAGTATCTCAATAGACCCTCGAATTGTGGCGTCTTGAGATAAGAAACTATGCGTCACCATCAAGGTGTAATTGAATAAACCTGCTTCCCAACCATCGGTTGATACCAATATCGAGTACGTGCCATTATCAAGGTCATTCAGGATATAGAAGGAATCATGAATAAGGACTGAAACTGAACCTCCAACCATAACATTGCCTAACATATCCTCAAGGTATAATGCAAAGAGAACATCTTCTGTACCTTGAATATATTGACTTTCGTTGAGTGGAGATAGCACAGATGTGACGGTATCGCTTCGTACATTTACATCTACGGTCTTATTGGCAGATGGAAAATGAACTCCTGATACAGTAACATTGAGAACATAAAGTCCAGGAACAAGGTCTGGAAGTATTTTCCAAGATTTCAGGGAAGATGAAGATGTTCCTGATATACTATAAACTCCGCCAAAATCAAAGATGTAATCATATACATAGATTGGATTACCCCATTGGTCAACGACGCTGATGTCAAAGGTTACATTTTGGTAATTCAATACAATAATTGGATTGACTACCACAGTGATTTCAGCACTTCCAGTTATTGAAAAGTGCACATATGCTGTATATGTATCCATAAACCCTTGTGAAGCTGTTATTTTTGCAGTGTATTCTCCAAGCGGCAATTGTGTCGTTGCAATAGTCACAGTATAGATTCCTGGAGATGTTTCTGTCAAAGCGAAAGTGCTACCAAGTAGATCAAGTTCAACATCAGCTCCAGTTATGTTGAAGAATAGCTCATCCTGTACATGCACACTGAATTGAATTGGAGCTCCTTGTGAATAGGCGGAATAGTCTGTAGGTGTGAGTATACTAGCAGAAACAACTCCCTGAACATCAATACTGAAGTTAAATGTTGAATGCAGTAGATATGTTCCATTCAACGACATGTTTAGGAAGTACTTACCTGGAGTGAAGCTAGGATCTACAGTCCAAGAGAGACGATAGGAAACTGCAGTTCCAGTCTGATTATATACTCCTGCAAAATCCAATGTATAGTTAAAGCCTGACAATGGATTTCCATATTGGTCAGTCACTGTGAAATTGAACGTTACATCGTTTTTGTTTTGTACAGGGAATGGAGAATATGATAGCTTCACATCTGCATAGCCCTCTAATGACAAAATCATCGAAACTTCTTGAGTGTCGAGATAAGTGTGAATCACCCTGATTAGTGGGTTATACTGCCCTAATGGAAATCCTGCTGTTGGAATGTTCCTGGAGTATATTCCTGGAGCGCCTTCAGTCAGAGCATAGCTACTCCCATGAATTGTAACACTTACTTGGCAACCGGATATATCGTAACCGCTCCAATCTTCTACAAAAACTGTGAAGTTAATTTGATCACCTTGAGCAATTATTGAGCTATTTAATGGTGATAGGATACTTGTATTAGGAGACCCCCTCACATCTACCCATATTGTATATTCATAATGAGCAAGAAAGTCACCATCAATTATGATATCAAGAGGATATGATGAGGGATAGAGATCTGGTAAGAATTGCCAACTAAGTTCATACCAGTCAGATGTACCCGACTTGGAATAGACTCCTGCAAAACTAAGAGAATAATCAAAACCCGACAATGGGTTTCCATATATGTCAATAACTGCGAAATACATTGTTACATTCTGATGGTTCCAAACAAGCTCTGGTATTTCGGCATCAACTGCTGCTTGACCATTGACCGTCAGAATCGTATGGAAATCTGCCTCAATCAAGTATGGATGGTCTGCGTATACAATTAATGAATAATTACTTGGAGAATATCCATCTGTGTCTAAGGTTACAGAATAGGTTCCGTCCCAATTGTCAATAAACGCTAGACTTCCGGGACTTAACATGGTAACAGTTGCACCAGAAACTGGGGTTCCCATCCAATCTGCAAGTGTAAGCGTGAGATATGTTGAATCTCCTTGATTTAAGACCCACCCGAGAGACGAATCAAGATTCATGCTTGCCATTGAATATACATAGAGATCATGATAATCCAACCTCGAGTTACCGAAATCAGATCCAACATAGACCACAAAGCTCTGTAGGCCGATAGCCAAAGATGCATTTAGTTCAATGCTGAATTCAGCACCTGAAATATAGAGAGCTGTGAAATTACTTCCATCAAGTTCTACAGTAGCCCAAGCGCCATCAGGAAATGCACCATATGAATCATAGATGAATATGGAAACTGTGAAGTTTGACCCTCCATTAACGGAAGAGGCATAATTGACTACGGGATAGAGGTCTCCTGTGACCACCATAGAAAATTCACCGAAATTCCTTCCTTCAACAAAAGGATGTTCAACAGTGATTTTTGCCGTGTAATTTCCAACAGGTAGAGCTGCTGTAGTATTTAGCTGATATTTTCCAAGCTGGATTTCGCTAAGTGAGAATTCAGTTCCATCAAAACTAAT
>JBHLRQ010000098.1:0-11308 GCA_048882385.1 Candidatus Thorarchaeota archaeon
CTCTATTTTCTTCTCCCTATTGTAATGCGCCATCTCTCCACCGACTTTTTTCGTTGTGCCACTAAGAATGGCTAACCATTCACTCACACCTAGAAAAACTGCAGCTAGGATTCCGCTGAAATCGCCAGCTATGAACCATCCAGATATACCCAAGATAAGACATGTTATCACTGTCCAAGCGCCCCCAATGAAGAAGAACATCTTACGTTTAGGAGGTTCTGCAAGCAGAAAACTCACATAGTCAATCTTCAGAGCTGGTTCACTATACATTCCTTTACACATAGCCTCTATCTTGATACCGAACAGCGTGCCAGCTACTAATCGACCAAATGGGTAGAAGAAGAAAGTTGCTCCCATCACACAGCCAAGCCTTCTCAAGAAGAGCCACCAGTCATAACTGGTCCAAACTAGAATTGTAGAGAAATCCAGTGGGGCTGATAGCAGTCTAAGATACCAATATGTCATTAAAAGACCAGGAAGGAAAAAGACACCAATGCAGGGACCAAGAGGATATTCACGTCCTCGTAGTTCCTTGAAAAGGAGGTTTCTAATTCTAGCAGCAATTACGACCTCTTCCTGATCCGGATTTGGAGAGCGTTTTATCTGTCTTACAATTTTCCAGAACTCTCTCCTCATTTCTTTGTCCACAGCCTTTGGATTCTTACTCACTATCTCCTCAATTTTCATCAAAGACTGCTTTCGGTCAGACATCTGAATCAACAGTATGTTTGATTGACCTTGCTAATGAAACCTTACAACAGGGTAATTGAACCTGAATCGAGAAAACCAACAATCTCGCCCGGTCCACAACTTGGTTTCATATTGAAAAACGATTGCGTGTACAAGCTCTCTTTTATTATACGAGAATAGGGCGCACTCTGTGATGTTATGGTTCAACCTCGACGAAATTTGTTACAAATCGTTCTTTTACTTGCAATTCTGACAGTAGGCATCATAGTGTCAGCTGTTTATTTCTTACAACAAACCCAGATACTAGATTCACCGCAGACACCTGATCCACCTCAGATACAAAATCCGCAACAACTACCAAAAACTCCAGAAGATGTCGAACTTAGCCTCATAGGAGAGATTGATACTGGGGGTCATGCATTGAGTGTGCATGTGAATGGCGATCTCGCTTTCGTGACTGATTATGGAGAGAGCACTGCTCATGGTTTAATCATAGTCAATGTCAGCAATCCATCTCAACCAGAGATACTGGGCGAATATCATGACGGAGGATTTCCGTATGCAATAGAGTCGGTAGGTGAAATAGTGTATATTGCAGACGAGGTTGAAGGACTCAGAGTAATCGATATTTCTGATCCTACTCATCCGCTCGAGATTGAAGGATTTGGTGGTAGCGGGATGGCGTTTGATTTGGAAATTGTTGGAGATTTCTTGTTCCTTGCAGATTACGAGTGGGGGATGGTTGTATTAGACATTAGCATTCCGAGTAACCCAGAATATGTTGCTAGTTTTGGTCCAGACTGTTTTCATTTTGAGATTGAAGAGAATATTGCATACATAGCAGGTGCAGGACGTCTAAGAACAGTCAACGTCAGCGACCCACATAATCCAACGCTTCTGGGTCAAACCATCGCAAGTAGTATCACTCTATGGGATCCGTCAGTTTCAAATGGGACAGTCTATCTTGCGAACCATAGTGGAGATGATGGTGAACTTCTTATTTATGATGCAAGAAATCCATCTAACATCCAAAAAATAGGCGAATTTGATTCTGCTGGTACGTTCCAGTCCTTCTTCGTTGATCATTCACTGCTTTATGCTGTTGACTTTGTGAGCGGGTTGTATGTTCTAGATGTGACCAATGCCACATTACCTTTAGAGATTGAGAGATTCTCAGATGGACAACCATGGGATGTAACTATCTGCGATGGTCTAGTATATCTAGTTGGATCTGAGGGCTTGCAAATTCTAGAAGCGACATACATCTACTAACCTAATACCACAGTGGTGGAGATTTCAAATCTCGCCCGGTCCACCACTTTTAATGGGTGTATTGAAATTCCTTCTGTGGTAACAAGTAATCTACTGTTTTCTGAAATAGTTCTCCCAATCAATGAGAATTCATTGCTTGAAAACAAAAATGTTATACCAAAAATTGGTATCAAATCATTAGTGAATCGGAAAATGACGGAAGGCACAACATCTGAAGGCAACAAAACACAGGATGTACTGCATTTTACCCCTGAATTGGTGAAGATTCTAGATTCACCCCAAGCGATAAGACTGCTTGAAGATCCGGATTATTACATTATCGTTGAGATTCTACGAAAGAGACCTATGACTATTCGTGAAATTGAAGACGCGTACAAGTTGAGAGCTTCTGACCACGAAACGGTTGAGCCAAAATCCTACAACACCATCTACAGGTATATCAAAGCTCTGGAAAAAGAAGGTCTTGTGATACCTGGGGGGAAACGAGTTGAATTTGGAAAGACAGCTGCTGAAACTCTCTTCTCGAGAACGGCAAAACTATTTCATTTTGGATGTCCTCCAGACATGACCGAAGAAGGCAGAGAATTTGTCGATCGAGTTTTGGGAGGGTTAATGCTTTTGTATGGTGGATCCAAAGTAACCGAGTCATGTCTACGTGAAACAATTAATGAAATCAGTGTAACAATGAAAGACGAGATTACGAAACTTGCACAGGTGGATCACAAAGTGAAATTGGATGAAATCTTGGCAGGTGAATGGGGAATAATGATCAAGACTCTGGATTATATCGCCTTTTTGAGCATCATTCTGAATCATCCCGAACTAGTGAAGAAACTCAAAGATTGTTTCTAGTTGGACAGACATTCATTGGACATTCCATTACTGCTTCAAGATACCGTGAATTAGAACACCTTCCAATCATAATCAGTGTATGGTTTTTATTTTTCGTTGAGAGATATATTTATATCATTATTCGATAATATATTATCATGTTGTGATAATAATGGCTTTCCAGAAATTAAAACAAAGTGGTTTGGCCCATAGGAAAATTGTACAAGACGAACCTTGTGAAGATGGAATTGCTAGGAGTAAAACTAGTATGGACAAACAACATGTGGTAGCATACAGACATGATGTCTCACGAATTCCACGTCATAACAAATGGATGACTGGAAGATCAGTGGCAACTCTTCATCGCTAGAAAGCCAGGCACTTCATTTTTTCTCTCACACATCAATCTGAATCAAACATTAGACAACCACTATTCTATACTTTACTCGAATCTCGCTCGACCGATCACTACTCTTCTATGATATACTGAAAATTTAAACTGGAGTTGTGTTGTCTAAGATTGTTGGAAGGATAATGGATTCGGTACATCCAAGCGGCATGTCATCAATCAGAAATGCCAGATTATTAGGAATTCTATTTCTAGTCTATGCTATTCTAATGCCTCTCATCATTCTCTTAATACCAGAATCCGAACTTCCTGCTGGTGCTGATTTGCCTGAAGCCATTTCATGGTTAATGATTATTTTGATGCCCATCGAGATTCTACTCATCTATCTGTCGTATCATCATTTTAGAAAAAGGGCTGAGTTGGGTAATATCATGGGACCAGCTGTTCTCATGTACACTTTCGCTACTATACCATCTATCTATGCATTCGTAATTGGATTCATAGGATCAGAGTTGCGATCCATTGCGATTCTACTTGGCTTGGTCTTTTCACTCGTGGGTTTTTGGCTAACATCGATGTATTTGTCGAAACTTTGGGAAAACACTACATCAGACAATCATTAGGTTGTTCATATCGTTCGAATCTCGCCCGGTCTACAAGTTTCTCTTTTACAAGGATTTGATGGTTCAAGTATTCAAGCATCTCATTTGTTTTATAGGAACGATATCTAATTTATGTGATGCTGGATTATGCTAATCGTTACTATTGCAAGCATCCTCGGATGGGCTTTACTAAGAAGATTTGGATGGAAATGGTCACTAGCAGCCTTTCTTATTATGACTTCAGTAGTTTCATTATTAGTCATAAATGATGTCCAAACTGGAGGAGTTATACGTGATGATATCGGTCCAGAAACAGATCTTTTGTACTCCACTGTATATACCAGAAGTACTGCATTATTACCCTTTATGATACAGAAACACCATAATTGGACCTCGCAGACATTCATTTACTATGTTACATTTCTTACTCATGATGGAGATATTGTTTCTCAGACAGGTCCAGCTCCAGACCAGAGCGAGTTCATGCATTTGGCACTGTTCACAATATCAGTGTCCATCTGTTTCCAAGGATTTGTAGTAGCTGTACTGGTAACTCTTGGAGCTGAATTCATTATATGGTGGCGAAAGCCTGATAGAATGGAAATACTACGAGGTTATTCTACCAAAAATGATGCCACTGAATAGACATTCATACTATGGCATCATGTGAGTGGCATTGCGTTAACCCCTACCCTATAATGCAGTGGGAAAGGGCTGAAGAACATGAAGCTTCTTGTGTTCAATGCAAGTCCTAGGAAATCCAATGGCACGACAGATGTGTTGTTGGAAGCCTTCATTGAGGGAGCAAGGTCGTCAGGAGCTGCTGTTGAGAAACATCACATTGTGGACCTGAAAATAAATGGATGCCGTGGATGCTTCAACTGTTGGTGGGTAACTCCTGGCAAGTGCGTACAAAAAGATGACATGGAAAAACTCCTTCCTAGCATTACAGAGGCCGATGTAATGCTCCTTGGTACACCAATCTATGGGCGTAACGTGACCCATTACTTGCAGAAACTGCTTGAAAGGACCTTTGTGTTCTCTCTTCCTGAGATGGTGAATCGTGAGGGAGAAACACAGCATCCAGGTAGAATAAGGAGGTTTCCAAGATTGGTTCTGGCTGCGACATGTGGATTTCCTGATACGAGTAACTTCGATATAGTGAGAGCCCTCTATCCGATGGCACTACCCATCTTTCTTCCAGCTGCGCAGCTATTGTTCTACGAAGAGGGAAAGAAGCAGCTTTCAGGTTTTCTTCAGGCTGTAAGGCTTGCTGGAAAGAAGATAGCTGTGGGTGAAGATCTTACTGAAGAAACGAAGGACCAGTTGATAGTGGAATTCTCCGACGAGATGAAGAAACAGTTAGTGGAAATGCACAACAAATACAGCGAATCACGAAGCCAAAAGTGATTGAGATCTTCGAATCGCGCCTTGTCTACCACTTCTTATGATTGGTGGCCCAGCTATGGTTGAAGTTCGAGGTTTGCTATACTATATCTATCTTGTAATAGCTCTTTTCGGTATACTAATCATATTCACTTGACGATGTTTGGAGGAATGATTCAATCAAAGACGAGCTCAAAGAGCTCAACATCTAGACCCCAGAGATGCCTTCTCATATACGCGCACTTTTCGAAGCCATTCTTCTCATAGAGTGAGATTGCTTCTGTTAGAAATGGAACTGTGTTCAACCATACTTTTACTGCATTGTGTTTTCTTGCTGTTTCAATTACGACGTCAACCAAAGCCTGACCAATGCCATGTCGTCTATGTTCAGGTGTAACTGCCATATGAGTCAGATAACATGTACCGTGTTTGAAAATACATCCCACAACTCCAACTACTTCTTTGGAGGTTTCAGCTACAAAGTATGTATCTGTTTGTAACCAGGTCACAGTTTCATCAGGAGATGGCGTTCTAGATTCTAACAATTCCTTAGGAAATCTATCAGAATAATCGCTCCAGACTCTGGAGTAAAGACTCGAAATACTTGATGCGTCGCTCTCCAATGCAGGACGAATTGTGAATGCAGACAATGACTACACCAAATTCATACTCGGGGTGGTCCGTAAATGTGTTATGATTAAATGAGATCGGACTTTAGTCAATCAATATTCTAATGACTAGATATCGGTAACACCATCATCTAAGAGAGTTTAGTGCTAAGAATGACAAACGTTGGAGACCTATCCACCATGGAATGCTTGCTTCTGAGTATATGATGTTGGGTAGAGAGTGATTACTAATCGTCAATCCGTTCTCCCAAGTGATAGTAGTTGAAGTCGCCACCAATGGACCATATTATAGGTTGTACTCTTCTCAAGTCAAGTTTACCTTCTGAGAGCACTTCAGAGTCAGCATATGATTTTACTACTCTTCCTATGATACCCTCGTTGGGATCATAATCGAGTATCTCTGTGACTTCACACTCCATATTCAATGAGCACTCTTGAATCATTGGAGCTGTGTCCAACTCACCAAAGAATGTTTCAAAGATCGTGGATTTGTCATAATCTCGGCCGGACTTACTTCCGCAAAGATTCGTTTTCTCAAGCATTGACTCAGATGGTATGTTTACACTGAATGTCATGTTTTGGTGGATACCTATCCTAGTGTATCGTTTCTTGTATAGGCTGAAGAACACATGTCTACCAAAATTGAATGGAGATATGTATCCTATTACCAAAAAGTTGGGTTTTCCATCTACTAGTGCACCTACAAGCGCCACAGGTAGAGGATTGAGTACATTTCCCTTGACCACTTCTTTCATAGGTGGCTTTCACCATTCTTCATTATTAGTTCAAACTTATTCCATAAGCCTCAGAGAATGCTATCTCGTTAAGATCACGGGTTGACCTAGGATTAGGAACTTCATCAGGAATTCCTAGTGTCACCAATGCGACAATATCAGCAGTATCAGGGATTTGGAGAGCCTGTTTGACTGCAGCTATGTTCTGACTATTCCTAGAGTCTAGCATGGCCACCCAGCAGGATCCATATCCAAGAGCGGTTGCTGCTAAGACAACATGTTCTGTCGCAATCATTGTGTCTTGAACATGCCACATGGAGGGATTACCAGGGCAGCATGATGCTGCTTTGTTTGCTAACGCAATGATAACAGCTTTCGCACCTGCAATGAACTTCTGTCTACCTGCAACAAGTGAGAGGAGTTCTATTGTTTCGGGATCCTTAACAATGACAAAACGCCATGGCTGGGTGTTGTTTGTAGATGGTGATAGTCGTGCGGCTTCCACCATCTGAGTGAGGTGTTCATCAGGAATCTCAATGTCCTTGTATTTTCGAATGCTCCTTCTTTTTGTCACAACATCGAAGAAGCTCTCAGATTGGGTTTCATTCAAATCAATCACACCTATCGGATATCCAATATATTGGACGTCCTATATAAAACATACACATTACGCAAGTAATCCAGTTTTGGAATTAATTGAGATTATAGATTGAAGTGAAAGAAAGGACTTCTACACAAATTCTGCCAATCCTTATCTTATCATACTCCCATAGAATTATGTCGGGGTTAGAAGAGTGGAACAGCTTCATGATGAGCCAACATCAGAATCTGAAGTCGCCTTCCGGAAATTTGTGAGGAAGATGATGATGATTGGAGGAATTATGGCTATAGGTTTGGTATCACTACCAATTTTGATATACAATATGCAATATTCAGCCCCTTCAGACACATTGCTCATGATCGTTACGCCATTGATAGTCATCGGAAGTATTGGTTTCATCGTTCTTGTATACTACGGGGATGGAAGCTCCAAGATGTTCCATAGTCTAGATATTCTCAAACAACTCTCACCTCCTGAACCATTCATTGAGGATAGATTAGCAGTCCTGAATAAGAGCCCAGTATACGGGATTGCTCAATGGGCGTCAAACGTACTCTTGTTTGTGGCATTTCACGAAGTCGAGAGAACGTTTAATCAGAATGCAAGAGTACCCAAGGTGATTTGGACCTGGGAATATAAACACAAGATTGGACGTGTCAAAGTAGCTATACGGGAAGATGAAAAGGTCACTATTGCAGTTGAACCTGGAACATACTATACAGGGCAGGCAATTGTGTATTCACTTCTTGTACAAGAAAATGTAATGATTAAGTATCAACGTAGATTCAATACACAACAACTGAACGAGATTGTAGACCATCTTGCAAACAAAATTGCATCATATGGTTCTGACTTGTCTTCACTAGATGATGAGTACAATTAATTCTAAGTCACTCTTAATCCGTCCAATTGGGAGAGTATGCGCGAGTACAGCTATGCAATTAGCAAGAATCACTAAAGGATCAGAATCGACTTTACGTCTTAACAAATTGATCAAATTATTGACCGACTAACTGAAGATATACAATCGGATGTGTCAGGATTCTGACTTTTCGTCAGAAGAAGATTCAATCTGTTTCTCAGGGATGCCAAGCATTTTACGCCAAGCCCTTTTCCCTTTCTCATCCAGATCCTCAGTTATGGCCTGCATAATTGCAACGACCTTGAGAGCAGTTTCAAGATCAGGGTCATCATCCATCAGTAGACCTCCTTGACTTAGATTGATGCAATATATTGATACAATTGTATGAATTTGAAGCTAATCAAGTAATGCCTTAATGCGTCGAACTCCATCAATCGCATCAGCACCATAATCATCGGCTCCCAATTCCTTTGCCAATTCCATATTTAGTGGAGCACCTCCAACAATAATCTTCACTTTTTCACGAAGTCCAGCTTGTTTGAGGGCATCATTAACTGTTGAGATTTCTTTCATTGTCATCGTCAATAGAGCGCTGAGAGCTACAACTTTGGCTCCGGAGTCTTTCACAGCTTTTACTACTTCATCCGCAGGAGTATCTACTCCAAGGTCAATCACCTCAAATCCTGCAGACAAAAGCATAGAGAGAAGGATGTTCTTACCGATATCATGGTTATCACCCTTCACAGTGGCTGCAACTATCGGTGTTTTGATTCCTGATTCATCAGTCTTCAGATGAGGTTTGAGAACCTCAAATGCCGCCTTCATAGTTTCTCCAGCTAGAACAAGTTCAGTGAGAAAGTATTCATCGGTCTCATATCTCCGCCCCACTTCATCCATCCCAGAGGTAAGTGCTTTGAGTAGGTCTTGGGGATCAACACCAGCATCGATTTTGTTTTGGACAACGCTCGCGATATTTTCGTCATCCAACTCAACAATCATGTTTGTGACATCATCAAGCTCCAATGATTATACGCTCCTTGTCTGTTTACCATGTATTGATAAACGGGGTAATATTCCTTGTTTTGTGCCTATCAATCGAAGGTAGGAGTATCACTAGATATGAATGATGATATCCAGAAGACACTTCTTGATGTAATTGAGGAAGCGGGAAATGATCCACGATTGGCTGAAACGTGGTATGACCTTGGAGGTGCATTATACGACCGCAGTCAGTTCATCGAGGCAGAGTTTGCATATAGGGAGGCATTAAACTTAGACCAGACTCTAGTTGGAGCTTGGCGAGATCTGGGAGCTGCTCTATTTATTCAGAACCGATATGATGAGGCTGAGGACGCATTGAAGGGAGCTCTAGAATACAACAATGAAGACTCTGATGTTTGGTACAATCTTGGATGTGTCTACAATGTACTGGATAGATTCAATGACGCCGCTTTGGCTTTCAGAAGAGCGTCCGAGTTGAATCCTGAAGACACTGATACATGGTGTAATCTGGGTGTGGTTTTGTCAAATCTCGGAGAGTATGAGGAAGCTGAGCGTGCTCTTAAGAGGGCAATAGAAATCAGGCCAGATCACTTTGTAGGTTGGTTGAATCTAATTAGTCATTATAAGACACAGGGAAAGACTAAGGAGGCGACCCAGGCATACAAATCAGCTTTGGAGTTCATCCCTGATTTTGATTATTATAAGGAAGATCTACAAGATGCCATAGATGAGGCGCAAGAACAGGATACATAGGTAGGGGCTCATCTCATGTCTAGATTAGAAACAGAGGTCCAAAAAATCACTCTGAAACGATTTGAAAAGGAGGGATTGATACTCGATATAGGAGGCGGGGGTGAAGGTCTAGTATCCAGGATTGAAAGGGAGCGAGTCTGTGCAGTTGATATTCGAATGAGTGAGATTCGAGAAGCTCAGATTCATGATGCTCCAGCGAATTGGCTCGTCGGCGATGGTAGAAATCTGTCTTTCAAGAGTGGTTCTTTTGATATTGTCACACTTTGGTTTTCACTAGGTTACATGAAAGATTGGACGACAAAAAGGGAGGTATTGGAAGAAGCGAAGAGGGTTTTGAAGAAACAAGGAATTGTATCTATTATGGCCAGTAAGATACCAGGAAAGGTCAACCAGTTTGTTTTCTGGGCATTATTCACACTCCCAGACGGGACACAGTCGCAGACTGGATATGGAGTAAGTGGAAATCAGGGACAGACCCAAGAGCGAGTTCTGGACTTAGTTGACCAACTTGATTTCAAAGTGTTGAATTTGGGGGACCATGGAGAGTGGTTCAGTATCACAGCCGCTCGCTCTTGACCAATTATTATGTTCCAAAACCTTAAAGGGGGAACTCATGTCTGGGCGGTCCAACACACCAGGTGAAATACAATGAGCCTTGCAGTATGGTGGAGACGCGGTAGCAAACCCGGACTTATCATGATGTTCTTAGGAATCGCAGGTTTTGTTCAGATTCCTATTATTTGGCATGCACAGGTCTATGTGACGGTCTTGAGTGCGGAGCTACAACTCTTGGTGTCTATTGGAGTCATGGTCGTTCTTGGAGGTTCATATGTACTGATGGCTGAAGCAATGTATCGATGGGCGTTTATTGTGTCGAGAAGAAAGACTCGTAGACGTCAGAGAGCTCAAGCAAACTGGATCAGCAGACTCTCCTCATTTGCCCGTTCATCTACTGACATGCCAGCATTTGTTGGAGTGGGGCTCTTGACATGTATTTTCCTGTTGTTCTATTTCGTCCCATTTGGTATTGCAGATGCAGGAAGCCTTCCATCATGGATAGCCACACTTGCATTTCTAGATCCTCTCTTCATTTACATTCTCGGTGTGAATGCTGCTGCAATTGCTACAGCATTTGTAGCCAGCTACATGAACTACAAAATCAAGTAATCCTGGTCCTACAATTCCAACAGTATCTGTTGCCCTTATCATTAGCAGAACCACATCTAATGCAACGAACCTTTTCTGATGAGTCGTATTCAGAGTCCAAGATTCTGTGACGGGTTGTATCTACATAGGGCGTCCCAGACATTCTAGAACCAACACCCTTTAGAGAAACTGTTGACCGCGGTTTCAATCGATCCCTACCACTTTCGGATTCAGCCACTATTACAGGTTTCCTACAAGTTGGACAGATCCTTGTATCTTGTTCAAGGGTTCTTCGACAGGTGGGACATCTCATTTACATGACTTCCTGAAAGAATAGCAGTTCCTCCGTCGATGTGTCGCTACGTTTATAAAACTTGGACTTTGACCCACCTATTGCATATGCCGCGGTAGATCAGCCAGGGAGATCGCACGGCTGAAGACCGTGTTGTCG
>JBHLRQ010000099.1:0-11033 GCA_048882385.1 Candidatus Thorarchaeota archaeon
GATTTTTACCCAATAGATGGAGTAACTCAAATTGTGTTCACATTATTCAATGCAATAAATCAATCATATTTCATGGCGTTCTTCTTCCTACTTGCAGGATACTTCATACCAAGATCTTTTGAAAAAAGGGGCGGATCAAACTACACCAAAAACCGATTGATTAGATTGGGTATTCCTCTCGTAGTGTATGTCATATTCATTTCACCTGTGACAGAATTTATTGTAAGAAATTATGCCTACAACCAAGGTTGGACATTCGCTGAAGTCATTATCAATCGGATAAGCAACATAAAAATCGGAGTTGATCATCTATGGTTCCTTCTTGCTCTGCTATTCTTTTCAGGATTCTTTGTTCTCTATAGAAAGATACGACCAATGTACATACCAAGTAGCGAGAAACCATTCCCTAAGGATAGAATGATTCTTGCTAGTATTTTTGTAATTGCAGCAATCACTTTCGTTGTGAGACTTGTCAGTCCTGTCGATGCAGTTTATATCCTCAATTTCAAATTTGGTCACTTTACTTCCTATGTGTTCATGTTCTGGGTTGGTATCTTAGCTTACCAAGGAAAATTGTTCAACAAATTAGAGAGCGCTCAGGCTAAACGATGGATAGGAATTGCAGTTTGCGTAGTGATTGCACTCCCAGTTCTTCTTATACTAATGGTTGACTTATCCGCTCCAAACATCACTCCATTCATGGGAGGATTGACTCTAGAATCATTGATCTTTTCAATATGGGAGTCATCTGCACTTCTATCAATTACCATTGGTACCCTCTATGTATTCAAAACTAGGTTGAATAGAAGTAATGGGATACTGAAGAATATGGGGGGTAGTGCATACACTGCGTACATCATTCACGTTATCATTATCGTAGGATTCCAAATTCTCTTACTACCCGTTGTTATGCCAGCTTTCTTCAAAGCAGTAATTGTAGCAGTTGCTTCTATTCCCTTGATCTTTGGTCTGAGTGCAGTAATCCGAAAAATCCCTGGATTCTCACAGGTTCTAGGTTAGATTAAATGAAAACAGATAAGATTCAGGATGTTGAGTGATACTAATCCGAATAACGTGAGGTGTGAGTAATGTTCAAAGAAATCTCCGGCTTTCTCTTCTTGTTGATCATAGTAGTTCTTGTTCTTGCAAGTTCGAAATATGGATATGAAATATTCAGTGAACTGGACCCAGATGGGCAACTGCAAAAGATCAACGATGATCCAAAGAAATTCAGAACGAGTACTTTGTTGGTGGTCCTTGAACATTCGATAATTGTAGTTTTGGCTATTTCACTCTTCATTGCTTTCAGTTCGTTCAACCTAATGCTTGGATTTGTATGGTTGGTCGCTAGAAGCGTAGAAGGTTTAATTCAAATTAACAATAAGAGGAAATACCTCGGACTTCTCAATATCGCAGAGCAATACAAAGGTTCCAGTGGTGCTGATAAGGAAGCATTGAGTGGATCAGCCCTTGATATTCTCAAATCGAAAAACTCTACTTTTTCCTATGCACAATTATTGTTCTCCATTGGTACGCTCGCTTACTCAATTGTGTTTGTTGTCTATGATATACTCCCAGGGTTGGCATATATTGGATGGTTTGGAATTATAGCTAGCATCATCTACGGTCTTGGTAACGGTGCAAAGTATGTGAGACCCAACTTCAACGCCTTATGGAACTTAGGGGGTCTATTGATCTGGATATTCGAACTGGTTTTGGGCGGATGGCTAATATTTGCTCCTTTCTCTATTCCGATGGTGCCATTATAACACAAAAGAGAGAATGCTCATGAAAGCGATTGTAATGACTGGTTATGGTGGACCTGAGGTCCTTCAATACAAGGATGTGGAGAAACCTTTTCCTACCGTCAATCAGGTTCTAGTGAAGGTTCATGCGGCTTCTCTGAATGCATCCGACTTTGAAATCATGAGGGGCTCATGGGCAGGTCGACTCGGGGGACCCATGAGGACAAAGCACAAGATTTTCGGAACCGACATAGCTGGAACGGTGGAGGCGGTTGGTAGTAACGTCACGAAATTTCAACCAGGTGATGAAGTCATGGGTGATCTATTGTACCCGAATGGCTATGGTGCTTTTGCGGAATATGCATGTGCACTGGGAAAAGTACTAGCACCGAAACCAGCCAACATGACCTTCGAACAGGCATCCACGTACCCTGAAGCAGGTATCATCGCAGTGCAGAGCCTACGGGGAAAGAGAGAGATTCAACCAGGAGATAAGGTCTTGATTAATGGAGCTGGGGGCGGAATGGGATCATTTGGAATCCAGATTGCGAAATACTACGGAGCAGAAGTTACTGGAGTCGATAGCGCGTTAAAGCTTGATATGATGAAGTCAATAGGTGCAGATCACGTTCTTGATTACATGGAAACAGACTTCACAAAGACTGGGGAGCGTTACGATATGATTCTTGACACTGTGGCACGTCGTTCATTGCGCTCCTACAGACGAGCGATGAATCCCGATGGGATGTTAGTCATAGTCGGAGGAAACAGGCGAGCTCTTTTCCGAGCATTGATCCTTGGTCCATTGGTATCCAGGATGGGGAGTAGGAGCTTTGGTATCAATCCCATAGATGCAGATCCGATGGAAGATTATAAGATCCTTGCAGAGCTCTTCGAGGCTGGCAAGGTAGTTCCCGTTATAGACAGACGCTATCCGTTGAATAAGGTTCCTGAAGCCCTCCAGTATCTTGAGGATGGCCTCGCCCTGGGGAAGGTAGTTATCACAATGGAGTGATCTGAATGATAAGTAGAGTATGGCACGGGTGGACGAATCGGGAGAATGCTGATGCATACGAAGAATTACTATGCACAGAGATTTTCACTAACATTGCAAACCGCTCAATTGAGGGTTACCATGGTATTCACTTACTCCGTCGGGATGTTGAAGATGAAGTAGAATTCGTGACCATCATGTGGTTTGATTCACTAGACGCTGTACGAGGATTTGCAGGGGATAATTATGAGGTTGCTGTAGTACCACCTAAAGCAAGGCAGCTCCTATCGAGATTCGACAAGAAATCAGCTCACTATGAAGTCATTGAATCTCCAGATTAACAGCATAATTCCTGTAGGAATACTTATGATGAGGCTTGAAGAGTGGTATGGTCTGGTTTGGAAATGTAAACCAGAGAAGGCAAAAAGAAAATGAGAGTTGACACAGCGCAGAGAATAATATGGTTCGCTATGGTCTTCATAGTCCTAATGGTTATAGCCCTTATTGGGGGTGCTATTGTTTTCACTTTAGCATTCACCTTTATCGACCTTGGGACGTTCATCAGTGATCCGACTGTCCTAGCGTTCCTACAAGCTAACCCACTATTCATCCCAGCTATAATGTGGGCTATAGCAGTCTTTGGATTAATTTACTTGATAGTCGTGTACATGTGGCGAAAAGACCCAATGGCACACAGGACAGGGTTTACGATTCTTGGAATACTCCAACTACTCGTAGGATTTAGTCTTGTTGGATTACTGCTCCTCCTACCAGGACTGCTCTTGGAAGAGAGTCAGTGATTATCCAATAGGGAGACCAACTTGCGGTCTCCCTTCATTTTTCTTGGAAAGACCAAATTTAACAGGCAGTCTCTTTACAAAATGAGATATAGGTACTAAGGAGGTTAAATGATGGAAGATGTGCAGTTGATTCTTGCAGCATTATGGACATCTCTTATGCTTACTTACCTTTTGGGAGATAGTCTTCGGATTTTTGCTGGTGACTTTGTTGCAGGGGAGATGGATGGGGAAAAAGCAACTCAGAGTATGTGGATGATGGCTGCAATCATTATGTTGATTCCAATTGTCATGATTTCTTTGACACTCATATTACCTAACCCCGTGAATGGTTGGTTAAACATCATACTTTCAGTCTTCCTTTTTCTGTTCAATCTCGCAGGTATTCGTGGATACCCCTCCTATTTCGACCAGTTTCTGATAGCTGTCGGACTCGTGTTTAATATAGTGATTGTATGGTATGCATTGACTTGGATTGGTATAATTTGAAATTCAGGTGAATTCATTGAGAGCGATTATTTGCACAAAATATGGACCTCCAGAAGTACTTCAACTCGCTGAAGTGCCCAAACCCACACTCAAAAACAACGAGTTTCTGATTAAGAATTATGCAACAACGGTAGTCTTGGGTGATTGCGAACTTCGAGGTTTCAATTTTCCGTTCTATAGTTTCGCTTTCAAGCTTCTCATACGTTTGGGATTTGGTATAATGCGTCCGAGAAAGAAGATACTTGGTCAACAGCTATCTGGAGTTGTAGAAGAAGTTGGCAAGGATGTTACTTTATTCGAACCAGGTGACGAAGTTTTTGCTTGCACGGCACTCGGACTGGGAGCTTATGCTGAGTACAAATCAATGTCTGAAAATGGATTAGTGACTAAAAAACCAACCAACATGAGTTTCGAAGAGGCTTCAACCATTCCCGTCGGTGGTAGTGAAGCACTTCATTACATGAAACAGGCAAACGTACAGAAAGGCCAAAATGTGTTGATCAATGGTGCTGGAGGGAGTATAGGTACCATCGCACTACAGCTGGCTAAATCTAAGGGAGCTGAGGTGACTGCTGTAGACAGCGCAGGAAAATTCGACATGTTACAATCACTAGGTGCTGACCACCTTTTAGATTACAAACAAGAGCTCTTTACAGAGAGAGATGAAACCTATGACGTCATCTTTGATGTTGTGGGTGTAACCCAATTTTCAGGTTGCAAGATATCATTGAATGAAAATGGGATCTATCTCCAAGGAAACGGTTCGATATCAAGAGGAGAGAAGTCGACTGCTAGAGAGAACAACATGAGAGTTTATGATAACTACACAGATTATACGACTGATGTTCTTGTTGAGCTAAGAGAGCTAATAGAAGCCGGGACAATCAGAACAGTCATAGATAGGACATACCCATTGGAACAGATGGTTGAAGTCCATCGATTTGTGGAGAAAGGTGGCAAACTGGGAAACGTTGTTGTTACTATGGAATGAAAAGTCATGGAAATCTTTCTGATAATCATCATTGGAATTCTAGGATTCTTCTTGTTTCTAATTATCGGACTATTCCTGTATAAGCAATATTTGAGATATACTACAAGAATAGATGCACCAAATGGTATTAGCTCATTAGAGGAGATTACACTCGGAAATTTGAAGCAATGGATATTCATAAGAGGTATAGACCAAAATAACCCAGTCTTGATTTTCTTACATGGCGGTCCTGGCGAACCCTCAGTAGGCATGTCAAGTTCCCGAAGATTAGATACCGAGCTGATAAAGCATTTCACAGTGGTTCATTGGGACCAACGAGGAGGAGGGAAGTCATATAGTCCCAGCATCCCAGTTGAATCAATGACCCTCGACAGACTAGTCGAAGATTGTAACGAATTGATTGACTATCTACGAAATCGGTTTGACAAACCCAAAGTCTTCATTGTCGCACACTCATCGGGAACAGTGATTGGAATTAAAACAGCTCATAAATATCCAGAGAAGATTCACGCTTATGTTGGAGTCTCTCAAATAATCAACGACTGCGAGCATGAAACAATAAACTACAATTTCATAGTTGATGAAGCTAAAAGATTAGGCAATGTAAAACATCAAGCAGCGATTGAAGCAATTGGACTACCACCCTATGAAACTCCTAACAAGCTATGGGAGAAAGCCAACTATATTGTTCGATATGGAGGTATGATGGCAGATTTCTCTATTGGACAAATGATTGGACTCGTTCTACCCTATTTGACTTCACCTGAATATTCGTTAATGGAAGGAATTAGAACACTAATGGGAAAAGGACGGAATTTCACCACGCATGCTTTGTGGAAAGAACTGACAGATGTCAATTTTACAAAGGAGATTGATTCGATCAAAGTTCCTATATTCTTCTTTGAAGGCAGACACGATATGATCACTCCTACAGTCGTTGTGGAAGAGTTCTTCGATCAATTAAATGCTGAACGAGGGAAAAGGCTGGTCATTTTCGAAAACTCAGCACATTATGCGATGTTGGAAGAAAAGGAGAAGTACCTCAGCACATTGATTGATGACGTTTTGAAAGAAAGTCAAGAAAATCACCTAAACCATACTTGATGATTAGGATATTTAACTAAGGAACGTGTACTACTTTACGTTTCTTTGATTCAGAAAGGGGTGCATAATTATGTATACAAGCGACCCACTTTTCACTGAACCATTTGTGGATGTAGACGAGTGGCGGGAGAAACCTGTCCGTCATCGTCATGTCCATGGTGGTTTCAAGAACACTGATGCTCGTTTTTCGTTCTACTTTCCACCAAAGGAGAAATACCAAGGAAGGTTCTTTCAGTATATCCAACCAATATCGGGGGATGAGTATACCGCAGAATCACCAACAGCAGAGTCAGCTAGTTACTCGATAGGCTTTGCCATCGATAGCGGTGGCTACCTTGTGATATCAAACTTGGGTAGGATGGACATGTTCACCGGCGATGATCCCACTATTGTCGGATATAGGACCAGTGCAGCAGTGGCAAAGTACTCTCGTATCTTGGCATCGGAGATGTACGGTGACCACCGTCCCTATGGTTATGCTTGGGGAGGAAGTGGTGGGGCATTCAAGACCATTAGCTGTATCGAGAACACAAAAGGCGTCTGGGATGGTGTTGTTCCCTTCATTCATGCCACACCAATAGCCATACCCCACAACTTCTCAGTACAGGCTCATGCCATGCGTATATTGAAGGATAAGATGCCCTCCATCGTCGATGCAGTAGAGCCTGGTGGTAGCGGCGATATGAATGCTGGCTTAAATGAAGAGGAACGTGCTGCACTCGAAGAAGTGACTATGATGGGCTTTCCGCCACGAGCTTGGTTTCACTATAGGATGATTGCATTTGGGTACACAGGAGTATTGACCTCCCTATTTGACCAGATAATTAAACGCGATCCTACATACTTTGATGATTTTTGGAAAGTGCCCGGCTACCTAGGTGCTGACAAACCCGAGTCTCTTGAGCCCTTTCGAGTCCGTCATGAAACTACCATCAAAAAAACATTGATGGCAAAGGACCTGATGGAGATGGGCATTCCAGTAGCATATTCTGCTGGAGCAAAAGGTGACATAGAAGTACCAGCTGCATTGATGATGGATGATGTGCCAGAGGGTGACCTTCAAGGAGCTTCAATATTCGTAAAGAATGGTGATGCCGAGGGTCGTGTATGCTACATTGCAGGGGGATTTGATAATATGGTCATGATTGGCTTTGGCGAGGAACACTTTCGTGGTCTGGCAGGTCTCAAAGCGGGCGACAAAGTAGAGATCGACAACTCGGTGTATCTCGCTTCTCAAACATATCATCGCCACCAGCTCCCTTCACGTGAATACTATGTCTATGACTATTTCCGCGATGCAGATGGCAATCCCTTGTACCCGCAGCGACCTGAGGAGTTTCGAGCTGATACAGGTGCTGGTTCTATCCAATCAGGAAAGTTCAATGGCAAGATGATTGTTGTACAGATGATCATAGACGAGATCGCCTACGCATGGCAAGCTGACTGGTATCGCTCGAAAGTGAAAGCAATTCTGGGAGATCGTTTCGAGGACAACTACCGACTATGGTATCTTGACAATGCATTGCATACTCCTCCAGTAATCACACCACTCGACTCTCCTCCGTTCATTACAACACGCATCATCAACTACGGTGGTGTACTGCAACAAGCACTACGCGATTTGAGTGCGTGGGTCGAAAAAGGAGAGGTACCACCTGCAAGTACCCCTTATGAAGTGGTGGATGGTCAAGTGAATGTTCCACCTAAGGCTACTGAACGAAAGGGAGTCCAACCAGTAATAACTGTCACAGCTAATGGGAAAGAACGTGCTGAAGTCAAAACTGGCAAGAAAGTGAAATTCACCGCGATTATCGACGCACCACCAGATGCTGGAACTATAGTTGGTGCGGAATGGGATTTCGAGGGTAATGGAAACTATCCGGATCTGCACAAGCTCAAAAACACAAAGAGTAGTCGAGTGAAGGTGGAAACCACCTATACATTCTCCGAAGGTGGAACGTATTTTCCCGCTATTCGTGCAACACTACATCGGAAAGGTGACCCCGAAACTCCGTACGCACGAGTCCAGAACATTGGACGTGTTAGGGTTGTTGTGGAAGGTAAGAAAAAGGAGGAGGATGGCAAGACACTAATTCACGAATTGAAGGAGGCACCAGCTGATTTTCAAGAATTCATGGGAAAATTCGTTGAGAAGGTTGTGCAGCGAACTACTGTGGAGCGGGGTGTAGAAATTTCAACCGCTGAAATAGGACCTAGAACTGACCGATCAGCAAAATTCCAACTAATTCCTTCAACTCCCATCAATACCATCTACACAATAAGTTTCGAGGATACAGTCCCAGGCATTGGAGTCTTTCTAGAACTCGAAGTTGAAGCCGGAGGAGCTTACAAATTAGCCAAGAAAACTATCCAAAAAGCACTGTCAGCAAGGATTGCTGAAAATACAATAGAAGTAATCAACCAGATTCTGGAAGAATCCTAATAGTAATATCTAGCGGGCTGAATTTTCGCTTTCAGCCTGTTTCAACATTTTATGCTGTTTCTTACCATTTGGTCAGCTAATGATGCTGTTTTAGATGAGGCTAATTCTGACTTCTGAGAGTTATGAAATCAGCAAGTAAAGTCTTCACGTATTCTCTTTCAGAATTCTTGAGTTCAGATTCAACAAGGTCTAGTACATTTTGAGTTGTGACCTTTTCTTTCAAGTAGGATATTCGCAGATCATTAATCCCTGCATCAAGAACGATAGTTCTGTCAAGTCCCTCAGTGTTGTCCCAGACAGGCCAAACAGGCAGGTTTTCATCATTCGGGTTCCCTGTTCTTGCGAAACTTGCCAGATACTTCATGCAAAGGTCGGTCAGTTTCTCACGACCAGGTTTGTTATCATTTGTATGTGTCTTCCCCATTAATAATGCCAAATCAGCCTCACCCATTCCCAAGAAGAAGGGTATCTCTGATGCATGATGTGCTCCAAAATCACGACCCTTGTTTCCAGGAAGAACACTAACTCCATTTTCGTCTATACTTCCCCAGTCGAATCTATAGACGTAAACAGGTACATCACTACGAGAAGTCATCTTAGTCACAACTTCATACACACCATTTGCATGCCATAGCATTGAATTATATTTCCAGACCAAATCATATTCTCGTGTTCTCAATGGTGGATCCTTTCTGAACCACCCAAAGAGCTTCATTTCATCCTTCGTGCATCCAATAATTACCGGAACTTTGTTCGCCCACTCTCCAGATGAAAAGATGTCATAGCCTTCCTTTGGAATCACGAAACCATCAGTAAAGATGGTACGCCAATCGGCCATCCCAAATTCTCTTGTCGGGATGTTCTTCATGATTGAGAACGCAGACTTTGACCTAAGGTACGAGTTGATATCATCATCACGCATATGTGCAAGAACTTGCCAGGCTTCTTCTTCGCTCCTAGCTTTCCCATCTTTCACCAATAGAGCTACAAGTAGCTCGCTGCTCTGAGCTGCTGCGACATCAGGACTCCATGCTAGAGAAAGACCGCTCTCAATAACCGCACGGTGAAAGAGACCCTTGGCTAGTGGAGAAATGAGGAGAGATAGAACATTGAAAGCACCTCCAGATTCACCAGCTGCAGTGACATTGTTTGGATCTCCTCCAAAGGCTCTGATGTTGTCTCTTACCCACTCCAATGCCTTCACTAGATCAAGAGTCCCATAATTGCCGCTCTGGTCCTCTGGGGAACCATTATTAGTCACTGCAGGGTGAAGAAACCATCCCATTGCACCGAGACGGAAGTTGACAGAAACATAAACCATGTTTGATTTCTCAGCCACAGCATTACCATAGTAGGATTTTGTATCAGAGGATCCGATAGAATTCCCCCCGCCATGAATATAGAGGTAAACTGGTAAATCGGTTTCTGGGCTTTTAGGCCGCCAGACATTGAGGTAAAGACAGTCTTCTGAACCCAACGAACCCAGGATAAGCATTACATGTGCTGCAGAGTTTCCAAATTTCCTTGTTTTACGTATTCCAAGCCAAGGGACAGGATCGAGTGGTGCTTTCCACCTTAGTTCCCCCACTGGAGGTGTTGCGTATGGAATTCCTTTCCAGCACCATACGCTTTCCTCTGAGCAACCAGACACCGTACCATATATCGTTTGGACAACTGCATCATCATTCCAGTCACCCAGCTCGTACATATGGTCAGATGGTTTGGGTGCGAAACGACGTTTGATGGGTTCAGAAACAGCTCGTTTCACTGAATTACTCATTCTTATTATTGGGGAAAATAGAAGCCCTAATTTCATCATTCGTGACATTTTTCGCACCAGAAGCTAGAACATCATTGCCTTCAGGTGCAAAGACACCATGATAATTGTTTTCCTCAAATAGCAACATTTTATGAAGTGCTATTAATTCAGTGATATCTTAGGTGATGATTCCAATGAAAGCGGCTGTTGTTACGAAATTTGGACCTCCTGAAGGAGTCCAGATTCAAGAGATCGAAGTACCTGAACCGCAGTCCACTGAAATTCTGATTAAGAACAATGCAACTACTGTCACTTATGGTGATGCAGCGCTTCGTAGGATGAAATTCCCAGTAAGAGCAGTCTTTGGTCTTTTCATGGGTGGGCTAGGAAAAGGCAAGGTTCTTGGTCATGAGTTTGCAGGAACGATTGAATCTGTTGGCAACGATGTGACTCGGTTCAAGCCAGGGGACCAGGTCTTTGGATCTACAGGAATGAAGGGCGGGGCTCATGCTGAATACATATGCTTGCCTGGAGATTCCATGGTGGCAATCAAGCCTAGTGCAATGACATTCGAACAAGCAGCAGCTGTTCCGATAGGAGGCAACACAGCTTTACACATTCTCAAGGGAGCGAGCATACAAAAAGATGACAAAGTCTTGGTCTATGGAGCATCAGGTTCTGTGGGGAGTTATGCAGTTCAACTGGCAAAAT
>JBHLRQ010000100.1:0-10927 GCA_048882385.1 Candidatus Thorarchaeota archaeon
ATGGTCGCAAACAATGAATAGTCCTCACTAGTGCGATAGAGGTCCCAGACTTCTTCCATGTCAGCTAGTTTTTGTGCGGTTTCGCTTGCAGTGCCTGGTAATACCTTCATCGTGACAAAGAACTTGATAGGTAGACCAATGCAACCAAAATCTATGTCAATCGAATATCCTATTATCGCCTTCTTGACTCTAAGTTTTACAATGGCCTTGGATACTGCTGGTTGGCGCATTGGGGGATTCATCGATTTTCCAATAGCTTCTTGTGTCAGTGGAAATGGTTTCTCGGGGGTTGGTTTTTGGCGATGAATAATTCTGAGAAGTTCTATTTCTTTTGAGGTGAGATGCGATTCATCTGATTGATTGGGGAAAATTTTGAACCGGTTTTTCTTGTATGTGGTGAGAATTTGAACAAGACTGTACTTTCCTGATCCGGAGCTTGCTACAACACTATCAACTCTATCGAGCAAGCTCTCAAATGCTCCTTTTCTATCAAATCTGAAAAATCCTATTAGTGAGAACTCACCGGCTATCCCATCTAACGATTCTAGCTCTTCCATTTGTAGAACTTTCTTACTTACATCTAGTTCTCTTGGATTACTCTTCATGAAGAGGATTGTATCTCTCGCACCTTTGACATAGTTTGGATTTACGATTGTTGTGTAGCTTCGAATGATTCCATTTTTGACCAATGTCCTGATCTTTCGTGAAATCCAGTTTCGACTCTTTCCAAGGCTTTGTCCAAGCACCGCAGGAGTATTTCGTGAATTTTGTACAAGTGCTTCAAGAAGTTTAATTTCCGTATCAGACAATATTGACTGCATATTTTTTACCTGTAATTAATGCATTTCATTCCAAATTTCTATGTAGCATTCATATATATTATGCTTTCTGCGAAGCTTGTGATTCAAATGACTGATTATAAGGTCAAAGATATTGGTCTTGCTGAAGAAGGCAGGATGTTAATCGATTATGCAGAGAAACATATGCCTGTTCTAATGCATCTGAGAAAGAAGTATGCCAAGACTCAGCCCCTCAAGGGTATGAAGATTGCAGGATGTCTTCATGTCACAAAGGAAACAGCAGTACTTGTTGAAACGCTTCGTGCGGTTGGTGCTGATGTTGCTTGGTCGGGTTGTAATCCATTGTCAACTAATGACAAGGTTGCCGCTGGGCTTGCTGCAAATGATGTCCCAATCTACGCTTGGCACAATCTGAACAATGAGGAATATTATTGGTGTATCGAACAGACACTCAAGTCTGAGCCAACACTTACGCTTGATGATGGTGCTGATTTGATTTTCACTTTACATAACAAGCACCAAGAACTCATACCAAATCTATACGGCGGATCTGAGGAAACCACTACTGGAGTGATTCGGGTACGTGCAATGGCAGAAGATGGTGCACTAAAGTATCCAATCATGGCTGTTAATGATGCTGATACTAAGCATTTGTTCGATAATGTATATGGAACTGGACAAAGCGTATTTGATGGTGTCATGAGGGCTTCTGCAATATTGATTGCTGGAAAGACTGTTGTCATCGGTGGTTATGGATACTGTGGTCGTGGGATGGCTGATCGTGCACGAGGACTTGGCGCTAATGTGATTGTCACAGAGGTTGATCCGGTGCGTGGACTTCAGGCCAGAATGGATGGCTTTAGAGTCATGAAGATGAGTAAAGCAGCACCTGAAGGAGACTTGTTCCTCACAGCGACAGGGATGAAAGATGTCATCACTGGTGAGCATATGAAGGTCATGAAAGATGGTGCCATGTTTGGGAATGCAGGACATTACAATGTTGAGATAAATGAACCAGACCTCATAGCACTCAGTAAAGGTCCAAAGAAGAGAGTGCGTCACGCTCTTGATGAGTATGAATTAAAGGATGGTCGTCGACTCTATCTCTTGGGTGAAGGCCGGCTAGTTAATCTGGCTGCCGCTGAAGGTCACCCCTCGGAAGTCATGGACCTATCATTCGCGTCTCAGCTCAATGCAATGATCTGGATGACCAAAAACGGTAAAGATCTCAAACCAGCAGTCTACGAGTTCCCGAAAGAGCTTGACAATGAAACAGCGATGGCCAAGTTGGAAACCATGGGTATCACTATAGACAAGTGGACCGAAGAGCAAGAACGTTACGCCCGAGCCTACACAGAAGGAACATAGTTCATTGTGGAAGTGGGATATTATTCCCACTTTCTCACTTGTCCTAATGCACTAGTGAGCTGTTCTTGAGTAAGAATAAGTAACCTATGGTGAAGTATGTAGACTGATGACAATCATTGAATCTCTTCCAACCATTGCGACGTCCAATACTGATTAGTATTCATTTGTTCAATCTGAGGGCCGATGACCAAAATCAAGATCGATCAAAGATATTCTCCATATCAAATGCCTAGTGTGATTATTGGAACAATTGTGGATGATAGGCCCAATTTCATGATGTGTACTTGGGTCAGTCGAGTAAATCGAGATCCACCTACATGGATGGCTTCTATAAATAGAAAACACTACACAATGATTGGTATCAGACAAAAGAAAGTATTCAGCCTGAACTTTCCCCCAGCCAGCCTTATTCAACTGGCTGACTATATAGGAACTAACTCAGGACGAGTAGTTGATAAATCTAAATTGTTCACCATATTTAATGGTGAAACAGAAGCTCCTATGATTGAAGAGTGTGTCCTTAATATGGAACTCGAAGTCAAGGATATTATTGAACTTCCTGATCACTTCATAGTTCTTGGAACCGCAGTGACATCTTTTGTTGATGAAGAGAATATGACTGAAAACAAACCTGACATGAAGAAAATGAATCCGGTCATATATACTGGAGCTCAAAAACAACCAACATATTGGACACTAGGAAAAAAGCTTGGTGATGCCTTTCAAATTGGAAAGGAATTCGAAAAATAAGAGATGAATTTGCAAAGACATTTCTTTCAGATCCTGTATAATGGGCAGTTACTCTGTAAAAGAGTTGGTGCGGGCAGTCATTTGTCTGGTCGGCTCAGATGTTTTGCACCAAAATAACACATTATCAATCCCAGAGATGTCATAGGAAGAACTGATAGTATAATAGGTGTAAGAACCGTAGTGAGCAAGCTTCCAAGAATAGGTTCCAACATCTGCAAGAAATAGCTAGTTCCTACTGTCAAAGGCAGAAGAGTCGTTGCGAATATGATTATTACAATGAGAAATGTATTCAGAAGATATGATGATGACTTTGTGTCATCATATGTGGGATTCAGTGATACTACTCCAGTTCCTATTAGTGAAGCACCAACTGTTAAAGTGAAACCAAATATTAGCAATACTATTGGAATGAGAGGCTCGAATAGATAGAAAATGCCGATACCAATTCCAGGAACAATTGCCAGCGGAATAGCTGAAATTGCGTAGGCTGAAATTCTTGCTTTTACGTATTGAAGTGCTCCATCAGGACTACTTTGGATAATCCAGAGATGATTTCTGCTCTCAAGAAAACCAATCCCGCCAAAGGTAAGTCCCCCGATGAAGGGAAAGGTCATGATCATTATTACAATGCTGATGAGTAATGCTAAGATAGGGGGAAATTCAATTGAACTGATAGCACTGAATATTATGACAATCACTGGTATGATTCCTGACATCACTACTCCAAGAAGAATTTTTGCTACATTCTGGGGTCGACGGAAAATATCCTTGAAACTGGATACAACAAGAGTCCCAAAAGGTCCTGGCCAAATACGGCGAATGAATCTTAGAATCGCATTTTCATGCCCAGCAGTTTTAGCAGATTCAAGTCGAGGGCCAACTTCAATTGTGAAGACTCGATCAGCAGTGATATAACCAATTACAATGAATGAAAATCCAAAAATCACTAGTAAAATGAGGTTCATCTCTAAATTGAAACCTAATGAGGCAACTAATGATGAGATTTCTGCATCTCCCAAATTAATTCCGTTGAATATCACAGTTGCCCAAGATGCGATATCAGCCGCCCAAGTGGATGGGATTAACAATAGTAAGTTAGATTCCATAAGTGAAGATACTGGTCCTGCGAACCATACAAGTCCCATCATTGGAGTCATATAAACAAGCATCAACACAGCTGACAGAACTCTAGCAATTGAGTCTCCTCTTTGAGATTTGTTAAGAGCTGATCGCAGCGCGGAAGATATCACTGTGGAAAACCACAATGTCACTATTGACACTAAGATTAATGCCACATACATCAACACCTGTCCAGCTAATGAAACTTGGAACACGGCAACAAAAGGAGCTACCAAGATAGGTGATAAAGCAAGTATGGCTATACTGTATACTGGCAATCTAGCAACAAACTTCCCAATTATTATGTCCCACGGCTTGACATTGCAGCTAATGATAATCTCCCAGTCACTGAGTCGCACCTCTTGAAGTGCATAAGAAAGAGGATAGATCAAAATAGTAATCCAGAGAAATAAAAGAACCGAGCGCATAAATCCACTCATATTCAATCTGAGCAATTCCACGATTTCAGGGCGAGAATTGAGAAGTACTCTGATTATTATAGGAACGAAAACGAAAGCCCATACTACTAGAAAGACCATGGCACCAAGAAAGACTTGTAATCTTCTACCTCTGTATTTAGAACTACTGGATAGGAATTCTGCTTTAGCAATTGCTCGCCAGTGTTGCATTCTTATTCACTCCGCCAATCAAGTAATCGGGTCTTATCCACTTTTTCATCCATAATCTTGATGTAAGCTTGTTGCAAATCATCTGCCCCATATGCATCCATAATTCTTTGAGGGGCTCCCACCTCCACCAAAACACCTTCATTGACTATGCCTATTGTATTACATACTTCTTGAGCAAAAGAGGTCAAATGTGTACAGATGAAGAATGTTGTCTTGGTTTCTTCGGACAGTGCGAGAATCAGATCTTTCAGTCGAATAACTAGCTGCTTATTGATAGAGTCCACTTGAAGAAACACCCACTACATTTTAGCCCCTTCCTGCATCCGCATAAATGCAGGTCAATTACGAATAGAAAGTAATTCTCTACTAACCCTACTAACTATTCTAATACTAAATTATCCATTTTCTTTATTTGGGTTTTTCTGTAGATACTAGAATCCATCTTATAGATTTAAGAATAGATTATCCACTTCTGTATGAAGTGATCGAAAAGGAAGCAAGCCCAAATGATACTATTTCGTTTGTTTCACCTGTGGAAACAGATGTTATGCAAACAAGAACAGAGCGATTAACGCAGCAGTCCGTTTTATTACGCTTACAATGGATTCATAGAGTTGGCTGAGAGATATGGTGCGTCTCTTAATTCATGTTGGTTAGGAAAGATGTCAGAGGAAATCCAGAAAATAGCTATGTTGATCTACGATGCAATCTTTGAGGACAAGTCATCAGTAGAGATAGAGGGTGAGAAGTATCGCATTGAAACGACCTTGAAGAGCAAGGTCCGACTAGTGAAGTATGGAGGTCTGACGTTCATCGAGCAGAACCCGTTCAAGTCCTCCCAGTGGGGGAAGGAGGCTCGGGAGGGGCACCAAATCATGTAGGTGATGAAGGGAAGACAGTATCTAGCCAGAGTCAGGGATGGCAAGTTCTTGGATCTGAAAAAGAAGTAAAGAGAGATTCTTGTTATTATAATTTGCTTAAATACAGAAGTTGGACCTCTGCATGTCCTGTTCTTCCTGTAGTGACCTGATTGTAGGATGGATTCTTCACATGTCCTCCAGAATAGCCAGAAACAACAGATTCGACTCCTTTCAACTGCTGTATCAGAGAAAAGAGAGCATTTAGCATGAACTTTCCTCCAGCCAGCCTCATTCAACTAGCTGACTACATAGGAACTAACTCAGGAAGAGCAGTTGACAAATCTACTTTGTTCACCATATTTTATGGTGAAACAGAAGCTCCTATGATTGAAGAGTGTGTCCTTAACATGGAACTCGAAGTCAAGGACATTATTGAATTGCCTGATCACTTCATAGTTCTTGGAACTGCAGTGACATCTTATGTTGATGAAGAGAACATGACTGTAAACAAACCTGACATGAAAAAGATGAATCCAGTCATATATACTGGAGCTCAAAAACAGCCAACATATTGGACACTAGGAGACAAGCTCGGTGATGCTTTTCAAATAGGAAAGGACCTCGAAAAATTATAGATGAATTTGCATAGACATTTTGACCGTTACTCTTTGGATACAGGATAGGAATGTGATTAGCTCAACGCAATGATCTGGATGACCAAAAACGGCAAAGACCTCAAACCAGCAGTTCACGATTTCCCGAAGGACCTTGACAACGAAACTGCAATGGCCAAGTTGGAAACCATGGGTATCTCCATTGACAAGTGGACTGAAGAGCAAGAACGTTATGCTCAAGCGTACGCAGAAAGAACTTAGGATAATAGAGTGTGATTTGAAATTCTAATCACTTCAATTTCTTCAAATTCCTGCAATGGGCAGTGTTTATCGTTTCTACTTTCTTGCGATTTAGATTTCTATGACAGCAGGATTGACCTGATTAGACAACTGAAATCAACCTTCTTTTGCTAGACTTGGCGGCAAATGCAAAGCAAACTCACAAACCACGTCGCCATTAATGACCGATTTTAGAACTTCAACTCTGACTGGCTGACCAAGCACTGCCTCCCAGAAGTTCTTGAAGTAACCAGCACTACACCCACAAAAGACAGGATTGATAGGTTGATCTTCTTCTTTCAGAGCTTCTCGAATCCAAGGATTGTGACAGAAACAATAGCGTTTCATCTTGTCATCTGTTGTATGAATGAATTGCTTTGCCAAATATGGAATCTTTGTGATTATTACACGATTCCCATCACGAATCCCAGCCTCAATCGTTGGGCGAGATCTAACGTAAGAAATGACGTCCTCGTCGATTTCTTGTATGAAGAATAGAGTATCTTCCTCAAAATGATTCTGTAGTGTTGCAACAAGATTTTCATGACGCAGCTTCAAAAACTCATCAATACTATTGGTTTCAGAGAACAGTTGAGATGGCGCTACATAGGATTGAGTGTACCTGTTTCTTAATCCAACTTCGAAGAATGTTTTTGCCGTTTCTTCACCAAACTTTGTTAGGAACCGCTCAACTAGCTTCTTTGTAATCTCAGGTTTGGACTCAGGACGTATTCCTAGTGGGGGAATTCCGATGCCCTCGAATATATCATCCCTCACCTGCTGATCGAATTCTTCATTCAGGCGATTATAGAAGTTCTCAATCATCTCTCTACCATCAATTATCTCGAGTGTGGCAATAATCAGTTCTTTATTATTCTGGAAAATGCCAAATCTATACAAAGAGATATAGTTCTCAATCGTGTTCGTAGTGTCTGCTATAAGTGTGTCAGAGAAATCATACAGGTCATTGTAAGAAGCAGTTTCAATTTTCTTTCCAGATTTCAACAGGAAATCTCTGAATCTTCTGACAATGCTGATAGACTCTTTAATCTGGTCCTTGTTCAACTTTTGACCTTTAAGATATTCACCGAAACTGTTCAAATTTGGTTTCATATTACAGCAACAAGGCGATTTTCTAATATCAAGGCCTAACAACGCAAGATTAGAGAGAGAAAACCTACATGCCAAGTTTCGCTTTAGAACAGGGTACCAAACCCCTATGTCTGTTTTTCGAGCAAGGAGCTGACTGGCGCATTGGTTGTCGAATACCAAGTGGACACAGGAACAGGAGATTTATGCTCGAGCATATGCAAAAGAATCTTGGTTGGAGAGAGGCGTAGGGAGGAGGAAAAGTCTCCAAGCCTTTTCTTTTCTGGTTTCTAGTCGATCCTATGAAGTCAATGGATTGTCATTCAAAATGATTTCTCGCTACGACGACATCGGAAAGAACTTGTGTGTTCTGATTTCTAATTACGTCGGATTCAGCTAGCAAGCCCGAGTTGATCAATATTTCTTCCAGTTTTCGACGAAGAGGGAGCATATTTGCAATAACTCTAGGATAAGATACATAATCCTCGATTGATTTGATGAATTTAGCTTCTTTGAGATCCTGAATAACAGCTACCCCTCTACCTGGACGGTCAATGATTAGGCCAACATCAACGATTGGTTCATTGGTGGTTACACTTGACCACCAAAATTCATCCGGATATTTCTGGTATAACTCTATTATGAGATCCCGACCTTTTATTTGTGATTCATCAAAATGGATTTTCAGACGATATTCCATATCTCCCAATGCGAATATATCGTATCCAACAGTAATGTGGATGCCTCCCTCTTCTTCTAACTCGCGTAAGATATTCCGAACTCGTCTTGGGGTGAAACCAGTATCTCTTGCTATTTGGGAAACTGGCATTCGAGCATCTTGATATAAACACCTCAGCACTCGCAATTGATGCTGAGTAAACGTGACTTTCTTTCCTCGAGTATTAAGATAAAAGTTCGGAGGTTTGTTTGGAAATAGAAAATCAACAGGCCTAATTTCTACCTCGATGGCTCCATTGAGCTCTTCGAGATTTTTTTTGAGTCCTAACGTTTCAGAAGCACCTGCAACCATAGCCCAGTACTCATAGCGCATATCACCTGTGCGATAGATTTCACATATTACATGCTGTCTAGCTACCTGTTTCATGAACTCAATGACTTGCTCAGTGCCATCAGTAGAGATAACACCACATACATGCTCTGCACCGAGCATCTCCATGCTCACAATAATTCCGAAGCCAGTTATGACTTCTTGTTCACGAAGTCTGTTAATTCGGTTTTTTACAGTATTAGATGACAAATTGAATTTTTGTGCAAGTGTATGGTAGGACTGCCTCGCATTACCTGTAAATTCGCAAATCAAAGCCCAATCTATTGGATCCAATCTACTCACCACGCTTCTGCTGACTGGGGATACGACTCTTGGTTTTCAAATAGGTTCGATTATCCTGTGGACTACCACGTTCCCCACAGCTAATGCAATTATATACAACAGTTTGTTAATAAAACTCGCCTAGCTGTGAATATTTTGCCGAGGGAGTTGCAAAATGGTGCCACTGAATCGTGTTTTTTGCAATTTCTGACATTAGTTATCTCCCACGCATTCATATTCCAAGCGAAATTAACACACAATACATTGGTGTTGATAGGATAACAGACCTCCAGGTCAGTAGTCAAGACTATCAATGTCATATGTCCTGAGATAGATTCACAAAAAGATTGCATAATCACATTGATGACGCCCTCGTTGGGCAAGATATCTTGAGTTTCCTTATTCTGGTGATTTACATGAGTTCGTCGATACTAGAGGGACTCGATATTTTTCGGGTTCGAGGTATTTACACTCTCATGAACTGTAGGAGGAGAGATTGGTGTACGAAAGAAAAACAGTCCTTTATCTGTCATTGGTTGTTGCACTTGTATTGATTATTGGAATAGCTGCGCTAGAAGGTGATCAAGACTGCATTCTTGTGGAGAACCCGAGGATTCAATCAGTTTCAATCTTCGAGGAAGCGCAAGTGGTATCTAGCCCCATCTTTATTGATGATGATGCAGACTTTAGGGAACTTGGCTTTCCAGGGTGGGGAACAGAAGAGGAACCATATATTATTGACAATCTAGTCATTGAAACATCATTCAGTAACTTGATTCATATTCAGGATACCACAGCTTACTTTGAGATTAGTAACTGCGAACTCGATGGTCTAACTAAAGACCATTATGGGATTCTTCTATGGAATGTCAGGAACGCGAAAGTAACTAGCAATGTGGTACAGAATTGCAGGGATGGAATCTATTTGGATACAATTCTAGATAGTTCAGTGAGTGGAAACACAATTTCCAATTGTCTAGAGCGGGGCATCTTGTTGCAAGACAGTTCGTCCAATCAGGTTTCTAGTAACCTAGTTACAGGATGTCGAATGGGCTTTCTACTGTATAATGCTCCGGACAACTCACTATCTGGGAACACCTTTGAACTTCTGACATATGATCCTAGCATTAATCCGTCGATATTTGGGTTCCATTTATCTTGGTGTACTGATACGCTTTTGTCTGGAAACAGGATTGAAATTTCCATTAGTGTTTCTGTTGGTGTCCATATAGCGGGTTTTTATCTACAATATTGTTCTGATGCTACCTTAATAGAAAACATCATCGAAATCGATGTGAGCTTGTTTGGCTCTGGTGCTTCTCATGTCTATGGATTCATCATGCTTACATGTGACGAAAGTGAGTTGACGGAAAATAGCGTTTCGTTGGCGTTCCAAGGCAATGTCTATGGT
The DNA here is from genome assembly GCA_048882385.1 of Candidatus Thorarchaeota archaeon. Lineage (GTDB taxonomy): Archaea > Asgardarchaeota > Thorarchaeia > Thorarchaeales > Thorarchaeaceae > SMTZ1-45. Next base: position 10,250 of record JBHLRQ010000100.1, read on the forward strand.
TATTACCTCGGCATGCATCTTGAGTGGTCGGATGGCAATACAGTATCTAGGAATGATATTAGCATTTCAGCCAACGATCCTCCAGCTAACTTTGAAGCCTTCTGTATCCGACTCGTTGAGTGTGAGGATAATACTCTATTGGAGAACATTGTTCTCATTGACGCCACGGGTCATATCCTTTCAGAAATTCATCTACATTGTAGTGATTCCAATTCAGTATATGACAATACAGTCACCGGGGGACAGATTGGAGTTTCATTACTGAATTGTGAAGACAATATTGTATCAGGCAACATTATGGATGGTTGCTCCGTGAGCGGTATCAATCTTGTTGATTGTACATTTACGACCATCTCTGGCAACATTGTAATGCATTGTCAATACGGAGTTCGGCTGATGAATAGTGATCACTCTACACTCTCAGGCAACACAATCTGGGAATGTGATTACGGAATGTATCTTGATTGGGCATCACATAGTCTCATATTCCACAACAACTTCATTGACAACTTGGTACAGGCGGTTGACCTTCATTCAGAATATGGGAATTGGTGGTACCATCCCGAACTCTTGGAGGGCAACTACTGGTCTGATTATACTGGTGTCGACGATGGGAGTGGAACTGAGAAACATGCTATCGCTGGTGACCTGATAGGAGACACCGAGATACCTTGGCCA
>JBHLRQ010000101.1:0-10914 GCA_048882385.1 Candidatus Thorarchaeota archaeon
ATCGACCATTGCTCCGTGAGCTGGTCGATCGACGAAGGTATCAATACTTGGCACGAGACAAAGAACCTGACCGTGCAATGGTGCCTGATCGCCGAGGCGCTTGATCGCCCTTTTAACAGCGATCCGCACGGCTACGGCGCGAGCTGGGGCGGCGAGGACTGCTCCTACCACCACAATCTCTTCGCGCACTGTGCCGGACGTAATCCCAGCATCGCCGGACAGGAGCGCGACCGCACGATCAACATGGACCACCGCTGCTCGGTCATCTACAACTGGAGACATCGCACCTGCGACGGCAAACCCATGCAAGTCAATGTGGTCAACAATTACTACAAGCCGGGCCCCGCCACGAACGCCGGTGTGCGCCGGCGCATCGCCCGCATCGATGACACGCAAAGCGCCTACGGGTATCCGTCGATCTGGTTCATTGAGGGCAATACGGTCGAAGGCGACGCCGATATCTCCGCGGATAACTGGCGGGGAGGGGTCCACTTTAAAGGCGACGCTTCCGAAGCCGAGAACCGTCGGCGCACGCCGTTTCCGGTTAGGCCCGTGCCCACGCAATCGGCCGCTGAGGCATACGTCTTGGTCCTGCGTCACGTAGGGGCCAATCGGCCGCGCCGCGATTCTCATGACACACGCATTGTGCGCGAGGTTGAGACCGGCACCGTAACGTTCGGAAACGGGATCATCGACACGCCCAGGCAGGTGGGCGCCTGGCCGGAACTGACATCGGTCGCCGCACCACCGGATGGCGACGGCGACGGCATGCCCGATGCCTGGGAGACAGCGCACCACCTCAATCCGCATAACACAGCCGACGGCGCATGGGACTCGGACAACGACGGATACACCAACATCGAGGAGTTTTTGAACCAAACCAATCCGCGCGAACGCGTCGACTATCGGAACCTGGCCAACAATCCGGATCTCAGCCGCCCATGATATGATTCTGACGTGCGATGTAAGAACTCATGTGTGCGCAAGGCGTGTGACTTCAGGGAGTTGATGCATAGACTTGTCGTGGAATTCGGCGGCTGACCCCCGAAGAGGAGGATCTCATCTCCAATCGAACAGCTGGAGGCAATGTGAAGCTAAACGTCGCGCCATTCGAGCTCGTCCCGCTTTTTAACACGTGTTCATTCTACTTCAAGAGCCCCAAGCGAGATGGCCTGACCGTGGCCTACCGCAAAAAGGATGGTCCGTGGCTGAGAGCTTATGCGCCCGTGTACGTGAAAGAAGACGGCATGTACCGAGGCAGTATCATTGATCTGGACGAAGACACGCCGTATGAGTTAAGAATCACCGCTGCGAACGGGGAGGTGCTGACTCGGCAGATGTTTCGAACCTGGAGCAGTCAGGTGCCTATCGGTAAGACCATCAGCCTGGACGAAACGACGTTCACCGGTGGGCTCATTGTCCGAGAATCCGGTTCTCCTCAGGGCTGGATCAAGATCACTGCCAAAGAGGGATTTGTATTACAAAACGATCGTGAGGGGCCGCTCATTGAACTATACGAAGCCAAGTATGTGATGCTTGAAGGGCTGACCCTGCGAGGTGGCTTACAGGAAGCCATCAGCATAAGGAGATGTGGGCACGTACGGATCGTGAACTGCGACATCGCAGGCTGGGGCCGAATCGGAACGCAGCGTTTCGACCGAGACGGCAACTACTACACCGAAACCGGCAGTGCGATCAACTGGGACAGCGCGATCCTCGTCAGCAAGAGCATCGGCACTGTGGTGGAGCGATGCTACATCCACGATCCGGTAAGCACGGCGAATTCGTGGTACTACTCCCATCCGGCCGGTCCCCAAGCCGTCGGCATGGACAAATCTCGATCGACCGTATTGCGCTATAACGACTTTATCGGCAGCGACGAGCACCGCTGGAATGACGCGGTGGAGGGCGCGGGGAACTTTCACATCGACGGTGGCTTCAATCGGGATGGCGATATCTACGGCAATATGATGTGCTTCGCCAATGACGATGCGCTCGAGATCGACGGGGGCCAGACAAACGTCCGAGTCTTCCTCAACAAATTCGAAGGTTACCTCTGTGGAGTAAGCATTCAGGGTTGTATGTCAGGTCCGTCCTACGTGTTTCGGAACCTGCTGGTGAACATGGGCGATGAACGAGGACTGGCCGGACAGACCATCAAGACCTCGTCCCATGCGAATGGTCCCGGTGCTGTATCGTTTATCTTCAACAACACGTGTTATGGCAAATCGCGTGACCTGAATCTTCGCCACAACCTTCGCATCGTGGCAAAGAACAACGTCTTCGCCGGCCGAAGTGCCATATCCGGACGCGCCAGAAGCCCACAATCGGATTGCGATTACAACCTGCTATCCACAGGACAACCGGGCGACGAGGCGCATGGGATCCTCAGCGAGCTTGACTTCGTCGACGCCCATGCCGGCCTGTTCGCGCTGCGTCGGACCTCGGCCGCCGTGGGCCATGGGATTGTCGTCGACAGCTTTGCTCTGGACACTGAGGGCCGGCCCGACATGGGAGCTATTCCCTTCGGATCGGACCTGGTCCTGCCTGTCCGCCCAATCCCAGTCGTCCTCGATCGCTACCAGATGGTGTTTTCCGCATCGGATGTCAAATCGGCTCGAACCGGGACCATCTCGGCAACAGTCGGGAGCCAAGCCTCCTCGACCCGCTTTCGAATAGCCAGGAACGATGCTTTTGATTGGTTCAACGTTACTCCAGAAGCCGGCGTGCTCAGACCCGGCCAGACAGTGACATTCTCCGTGACACTCCGCCCTGAGAAGATGGCCACTAGGGCGCTTTAGCGGGGAGCCTTCCTCATCAGACTGCAAAATAGTTACTCCAGGCCGGTGATGGTCTATGCGACCAGTGGTGTCGTTCCCAAGATCAAACCCACGGATAGAGATGCTTGGGTGACATACATCGAGGCAGAAGAAGCCAGCAATCAAAGAGCTTACGAGATCGTCACCGACCCCGACGCCTCACAAGGGAGATGCCTTCTACTGAGGGGTCCTTCCGGAAAGAACCCTGCGGAATACCGGTTCAGTGTCCCGAAGACCGGCAAGTATTTTCTTCTTCTTCGCGTCAAGTCAGATGAGCCGACCAGCTACCATGATTCTCTTTACTTTGGGATAGATGACGGCGTGTTCGACAGGGCGCAGTTACGAACCGCCGCATCGTGGGGCTGGTCCCTGGCCGCCCACAACAGCAAGATGTCGTTGATTTGTCTCCAGGCTTTCGAACTTGCCGCCGGCGATCATATCGTGAAGCTTGCCCCGAGGGAACCTGTACATGTCGATTTGGTCGCCGTCACCGACAATCCGGGATTGTTCGACTGTGACCGTTGAAACGGGGAGACAGTGATGGATAAAAGCATTCCATTGAATCGCAGGCAGTTGCTGCCTACCCCATTCTGATGTATGAAGAACCCATGGATGCAACTAGCTTCGATTGCCGCATTGACTGACGGAAGGAGTCTCTGAAGCATGACGCGATCAGCAATTCGATACGATCATCAGAGGAAACATGTGGCCCAAATGCTGGCGTTATTACTTTTGGCAGCCTCGGGCTCGAGCGTTATGGCACGCAATGGCACTGACAAAGCCGCATTTGAGTGGCACCGGTCGAATCCCGAGGACCAGGGAATGGACGGCGCGAGGCTGGAAGATATGAGAGAGTCTCTGGCTGACCACCATACGACAGGACTGCTCGTTATTCGAAACGACAGGATCGTATGTGAGTGGTACAAGGACGGACACAGTGCAGACAAGCCTCACTACACGGCATCGCTGGCCAAGGCAGTGGTGGGTGGCGTGTCGCTGGCAGTTGCAATAAGCGATGGTCTTATTTCGCTGAATGATCCGGCCGTTAAGTTCGTACCCCAATGGGAGGATGATCCGCGCAAGTCGAAGATCCGCGTTCGTCATCTCGGCTCGCACACTTCCGGCATCGAGGACGCAGAGGCGGACAATCTGTCGCACGGTAACCTCACCGGCTGGAAAGGACTCTTTTGGAAGCGACTCGATCCGCCCCGTGATCCATTCACTCTCTCTCGTGATGCAGCACCCGTGCTTTTCGACCCGGGCGAGAGAATGCAGTATAGTAACCCCGGCATCGCCATGCTGACTTACTGTGTCACGGCTGCTTTGCGAGACATACCACCCAAGGACATTCGCACGCTGCTGCGCGATCGTGTGATGCGGCCTATCGGTGTGCCGGGTGCAGAGTGGTCTGTCGGTTACGGCAAGACCTACACCGTCGAGGGGTTGCCGCTTGTCGCCTCATGGGGTGGTGGCGGCTATACGGCTCGGGCGGCGGCGCGTGTGGGGCGGCTCATGCTCCGCCACGGAAATTGGGAAGGCCGGCAACTCATTGGCCCGGAGGCAGTGAAGCTCGTGACCTCCGATGCAGGCACACCGGGCAATGTTGGCATGGGCTGGTGGAGCAACAACGATGGCTCGTATCCCGAGTTGCCGAAGGATGCATTCTGGGGGTCTGGGGCTGGCCATCAGATCCTCCTGGTTGTTCCCAGTCTGAACCTTATTGGTGTACGTAACGGCGAAGTCCTAGATAGAGTCGGTGCTGAGCCCGATGCGTATCATCGCCCGTTTCGTCAGTATCTCTTCGCGCCGTTGATGGCCGCGGTGAGGCAAACAGACTCACCTGCTGAATTGGCCCGGAATGACGTTCGCGATCACGTTGTGCCTCATACACGGGTGTCGATTCAGCAGGCCCAGTGGTCTTTGAATGGCGAAGTGACCTATCCTGGCGCAGAGGCCGAAGGACTCTTGATGGACGTGCGAATGGTCAACAGCGTTTTTGAGGACAGCAATCGTCCTGACTTCGACCCTGATTCAAACACGGAGAAGTTTATCGCCCGCATCCCTGAGTATGCCGCTCATGGTGTTCGCGCCTTCACGGTGAATTTGCAGGGGGGATTCCTGGGATACGAAGGTGCCGTCAACTCCGCGTTTAACCCTGATGGTTCATTGCGGAAGGGTTACCTGCAGCGGGTAAGGCGGGTGATCGAGGCGTGCGATCGCAATGGCGTAGTCGTCATTCTTGGCTGCTATTACCAGCGACAAGACCAGATTCTGCAGGACAGCCAGGCGGTGCGAACCGGCGTCGTAAACGCCGTCCGGTGGATCAAGGAATCGGGCTTCTCCAATGTCGTGCTGGAAATCGCCAACGAATTCAACCATTCCGGTTTTGATCATGCCATCCTCCGCAAACCTGAGGGGCAGGTCGAGTTGATTCGCCTGGCCAAACAGACTTCTCCTGAACTACTGGTCTCGACGAGTGGACTGGGCGATGGCAGGTTGCCGGACAATGTGGCCCAGGCCAGTGATTTCCTCCTGATCCATTTCAATCGCACTGGATTGGACGATATTCCCAAGAGGATTCAGGACTTACGGAAGTACAACAAGCCGATCGTCTGCAACGAGGACGATAAACACGGCACGGAAGCGGCCAAGGCGGCTCGGTTGAGCGTCGAGCAGGGCGCCTCGTGGGGATTCATGCACAACGAGATCAACCAATATGCCCCCTTTCAGTTCCAGGGAATTGAAGATGATCTCATCGTGTATGAAATGCTGCAAACGCTGACAATACCGAGGGAGGCGACTGTGTACTTTCCGCCCCCGGAATCGGGAGGTGGATGGCGCCGGCTCAATGATCCCGACGACGTTCGACGACTTGGTGGCATGGACCCGGTGAAACTGGGCGAATTGAAACAGTGGCTCCTTGAGAGCGACAAGAGGAACTTCGCCGCTGTTGTTATTCGCAACGGCTACATCGTGTTGGAGGTCGAGCGCGGTAACAGCAGCAAGACTGATGCACGCCGGGTGGCATCGGTGTCCAAGGCTATTTGTGCAACCGTGCTTGCCATCGCCTCTGAGCGCAGCCAGCGAGGCGAAACGCCAAGGCGGATGTCGTTTGATGATCCAGCGTTTGATTTCATTCCTTGGGCTCAGCCTCTGAGTGACCCGCGCAAGGCCAAGATCACGGTCAGACAATTGCTCAACCACACCTCTGGCATTTGCCCTGAGGCCACCGGTGCGCGAAACGACGGCACGTGGCAGTACATCCTCGGCCACAGTGGTGATGAACGAACGGCAAAGCTGGCCTTCGATCCAGGCACGGCCTGTGGTTACTCCACCCACGCTCTGGCTCATGCGGCGCTTGTCTGCGAGAATGTTACGGGTAAGCCCTACGACGAATTCGCTGTTGAAGCGCTGTTCAAACCGATAGGATGCGAACACTGGTGGTTTCAATACTATGACGGTGGCAAAGAAATCGGCAGGCATCCGTCACACGGAATGGGGATACCAGCTCGTGATCTGGCGCGCATTGCCTATTGCATGTTGCGAAACGGCAGGTGGAACGGCCAGCAAGTCATTCCGGAGTGGTTTGTTGTACAGACGGGAAGACGGAGCCACGACGTGACGACGCGGGAGATGCGTTTCCAGATTCCAGCCCAGACGCTCTCTCTCGGCTGGGAGTTACCGGCCAAGCTGACCGGCGAACATGGAACGCCCAGCGGTAGCGGCATCCCCGCTGATGCCCGCTACAAGCCTGGTTCGGGCGGCCAGTTGATCGCGTTCGTTCCCAGTCTCGACTTGGTGGTGACCCGTCAGACCGGCACTACTGGAAACTGGCAATATGCAGAATACCTGCGCCGAGCCTGTGCGGCGGTTATGCCAGAATCAAAGAGAGACAAGAGATGAAGGATTTCGCTGTGAACAGCTTGATCAGTCGTCGCCGTCTCCTGTGCAATTTAGTGCTAGCCGGTTCTCTGGCAGTTTCTTCACCATCACTCTGGGCGCAAGCGGACAAGGCTGTAGGCGAGGGGGCGCCGTCTGCCTGCTCCTCAATCACGGTAGCGGTGGTGCAGCAAGCTCGCGAACCAGAACTCGAAGCGAATCGTGACAAGATCGTGCGTTTCGTTAGCCAAGCAAAGATGCGGGGATGCCGCTTAGTGATCTTTCCAGAGGATGCCCTCGGAAGGCAGACTGACAGGTGTCCCCGTAATAAGATTATTAATCCTCCTCAATGATGATTATGCTCTTCTTGATCTGGGCATTCGGTGAAACGCGCGGTTTCTTGCCACTGGCTGTCGTAAGCGCCCGGATCTTCACTTTCTGGCACAGTGTGTACGGGAAGGGACGATCCTCGGGTTTGATATCTTTGCCGCCGTCCGGATCGCTGAACAGGTACATGCCCTGGTAGTCGTCCGGGTGATTCGAGTCGTCAACGTACAGTCCGTCAATCGTTACCTCCCGCGGCATGAAGCACGGGTATCCGAAATCGTGCATACCGTCATTGCGTGTGTAGATCATCTGTGGCCAGCGCCGACTTCCGCCGGCCGGGATCCAGCGACAATTGCGGATGACAACATCGCCTTCCCACGTACTGCCATAATCGCTGCGGAAATTGATCAGCGAGCCACCGTACAGGGTGGAATCCTCGACGGTCAGCAGGCCGCGGCCGATGGCGTTCAGTCCCATATAGCCCAGGGTACAGCCGCGGATCACATAGGTACCGGAGACCCCCATATGCGTGTCCATGCGCGAGAGCGTACAGTTCTCCAGCAGGATGTTTTTGCAGAAGTTCGTGCCGATCACACCCCAGCGCGTACGATCGTTAATGTGGTTCATCCGACAGTTGATCATGCGGAAATTAACCACATTGTTCGCGCTATAGTCGTACGATCCCATGCTGACCGGCTTGCCCGCCGATCCGATGGTTGAGTAGGTCTTGTGTCCGGTAGCGAAGCAGCTGCGCAGGGTGATGTTGGCACAGTTGCTGATGCTGATGAAGCCGGAGTAGGGGTGCCCGACCGCGGTTTCCCCAACGACGTAGTGGGTCAGGCCGTCCACTTCCGTATTGGAACGGGATATCCTGATGTTGCGGGCCCAGTAGTTGTAGCCGACCTCCTGCTTCATCCGATTTGCAAACGTGGTGAAGACACCGCCCCGCAGGATGAGCGGCTTTTCGTCCATGGGACGAGCCTCAACCCGACTGACGTTGTCGTAATCCCAGTCAATAGCTCCCTCCACAGACCCGTCCCGACGAAGGATGAAGCAGTCGTGCTGGGAGACCCCCGAGTTCTGGTTGAGGCCGCGCCGGATGTAACGCTTTATCTTGCGGTTCGTCACCACGACGTGACAATCGTGCTTGGGCCGCACATCCAATTGCTTGTGGTCGCGTGTGAGTCGGTCAATCGACAGTGTTTCACGCTCAAGCAGCGAACGTACTTCAAATAGTGATTTTCTGTGGTTCTCAACCTGCGTATCGTCAATGGTGAAACGTGACGTGTTCCAGTCGGTGTCCGTGGCGATGAGCACGGTCAGCGCCTTGGCGCCGAGATGGTACGTCGCGTCAGGCTTTGTCTTGACGCTTAGTCCATGCGCGTTGGCATACTCATGCGCTTTGCAAATCGCAGGCAGATCATCGCTTACACCGTCGCCAACCGCACCGAAGGCTTCATAAGTGACAATGTCGTCAGAAATCGCGGTACTGGCCAACTGCGGCGCCAACACGAGCGCAGCCCGGCCGTACCCATTGAATCCTTCGGCTTTGATCGTTAGCAAGGACTGAAAGACAGCCATTATCGACACGAACAGAATCGTATTTCGCTTGGAACTCATAGACTCACCACAACTGATAGGATATGTGAGATTATAGCCATAGCGTGATTCTACCCCTGGTATCAGGGCGGATCAAGACTGAGTCATCGTGCACCTGTCAACCGGGAGTAGGACCATTGTGAAGCGGTCAACCTCGACGTCAGAACTCTTTGCAGAGAAAGCACGCCTGGGACCGGGTTGACAACGTGAGTGACCCCCTCCCTTGGCGGCAATCTCGGCCATGAGGTCTGAAAAACGAGTTCACGGGGGATCGAATTCCTGGCTATACTGAGTGCAATGGAATCTCGTGTTATGACAAGCAACTGGGTTTCATGATGAAGCCAAAAAGAATGCACTACTTGTTTATCTGCTATGCGAACCTGGACCGAAGTCCGACTGCAGAAGCAGTTTGCGCTAGGATCGCCCAAGAGAACAACCTGGACATAGTCGCCAGCTCAGCCGGTGTATCACGAGGAGCCAATCGAGCAGTTACGAAGGAAATGGCTGATCTGGCTGACAAGATCTTCGTCATGGAGCCAAGTATGGTGACTGAGATGGTGGAGGAATACAGCCAGAACCCTGCGAAGATTGTTTGCCTGGACATCCTTGACGTCTATGCTCAGAACGACCCGGTACTTGTCCAGCGACTGCAAGCTAAGCTGTACGAGCATTTGGCTCGTGAGGAAGTGATCTGACAGAACTGATTGAGAGATTGGATCTACCTATGTTCTTTCGGGATGTTCGACTTTTATGTGTCATCGTCTTATTGGGGTGTTGTGCATGCGCGCCAGGGGCCGACAGCAATCAGATTGTGATCCGGCCCAGGGAGTATCAAGGAGCGTTAAGGAATTCACTGAAAGGATTCCGACCTGATGTGAATCCGCGAGCTTTCACGCACGAATACGCCACCCTCGGCCGATGCTATCTAAGGTGGAATGAGCTTGAAAACAGTGAAAGCGACGGCGTCGACAGGATTCTGCGTGTCTGCAATGAGCGATGGAAGGACGTTGACAAGTACAACGTCAAAGTCATCCCACGCGTCTACCTCGACTGGGACGAGAAGGAAGGGAACGAATACTGGCCTGCTGATATGCAGGTCGGTGACTACAGCAGTGAGCAGTTCAAACGACGTGTCCGGCGTCTGATTGCGCGGCTGGGCGCGTGCTGGGACAATGACCCTCGCGTCGCCTGGGTACAACTGGGCATCATTGGCTATTGGGGAGAACACCATCACCCGTCGCCAGACGCGGATATGCAGAAACTGCTCGGTGACGTGTTCGCTAAGGCGTTCAGAAACAAAAAATTGACTGTCCGGCATCCATGGGAGTTCACCGACTACCAGTTCGGCGTTTACTGGGATTCCTGGGCGCACATCCAGCAGGTGGGAAACCACGGCGAGGGAATTGCGAAACTCAATGTTGAGACAGGGCGTTGGAAGGTGTGCCCGATGGATGGCGAGTGCGCCTACAACTGGGGACGCTACCAACAACAGCCTGGCGACAACCCCAACGACACACTCCGCGACCCAGTCCATCGAGAGTGGCTGATTGATACGATTCGCTGGCTGCACGGAAACGACCTGGGATGGGTGGCGAACTATGATCCTTCTGACCCACTGGTTCGGGCAGGAGCTGAGGAAGTGCAGAAGGCCTTTGGCTATCGATTCGTGATCTCCGAAGTGCGATATGATGCGGTCGTACAGCCGGGCGGAACCTTCAATGTGACATTCCGGGCGCGCAACGCGGGCTCTGCCCCCTTCTACTACAACTGGCCAGTCGAGGTCACCCTGCTCGATTCTGAATCGCGAGAAGCGGCATGGAAGGAGACGTTCGACGGTGTTGATATTCGCACATGGTTGCCTGGAGACCAGTGGAACAAAGAGAACAAACAGTACGATATCCTACCTGAGACATACGAGGTTTCGGGAGACTTCTCACTTCCACAAGATCTGCCAAAAGGCGAGTACATCCTGGCATTGGCCATCCTGGATCCTGCAGGAATGTTACCATCAGTACGATTTGCGATCGAAAACTACTTCACTGGAGGCAGGCATCCAATTGGCATGATGGGCGTAGACAAATCCCCGTCTGAAAGCGAGTTGGATCCGGCTATGTTCGACGACCCAGCAGGAGACAAGACCCTGGAATACGAATTGAAACCGGGCACGAAGGACTGATAGGATTTCAGTAATCCACCCGGGCGGTTGGTGCAGATGATGTGACCCCGGTTTCCTTCATGGTACGGTTCGATGATCCGGTTGATGCCCTGTTATACAGCCTTACAGCAGTAG
>JBHLRQ010000102.1:0-10906 GCA_048882385.1 Candidatus Thorarchaeota archaeon
GCAGTGTTAAAGGTAGGCGACGAAGCTCCAGATTTCGAAACCGTAGACGACACAGGTGAACGATTCAAGCTGAGTGATTTCAGGGGAAGAAAGATCGTACTGTACTTCTACCCAAAGGACTTCACTCCAGGTTGTACTGCTGAGGCGTGCTCAATACGCGACAGCTATACTCTCTTCGAGGGTTCTGGAATTCCGATCTATGGAATCTCTGGAGGTACTGCTGAAACTCATCAGAAGTTTAGGAGTAAGTATGATCTCCCATTCAACATTCTTGTGGATGAAGACTTAGAAATTACAAAACTCTATGGAGCCTATAGTAGATTGAACATTCTGGGGGCAGGTGTCAAGAGAATCACCTTCCTGATAGATGAAGATGGATGCATCGAAGAGATCTTTGGTGGTTCTGAGGGATCTGATAAAGTTCGTTCAAATCAGCATGCCGAGCAGATAGTAGGTTTCTGGGGCTTAAAGCTCTAGACAACTGAACCGCCTATGGCAATATTTCTGTCATGGAACAGTATACCTCTATAGATGGAATGATGAGTAACGAATTTATTGATGGAAATATCAAGAGAGTCGGGTCCTTAGGATCTGAACAGAAGTTTGGAGATTAACGATTCCTTACTGGGATACCGATACTACTCAAATAGATGACACTCTCTTCGGTGGGTTCCAATTCAAGAAGTGTATTGAGTTCATCATCATAAAGAGATCCTATCTGACAGCTACCAAGTCCAAGACCTTGGGCAGCCAAGGCTAAATTCTGTGCGATGTGACCAGCATCAAGAAACATATAGCGGTAAGCCCTCTGAAGATATTTCCATTTTGACCTCTGAAATACTGCGCTCCAGATGAAGACTACTGATGCGCGCTCTGCAATCTGCTGGTCCAAAGCTCCTGCTTTCACTTCTTTTGCGAAGTTACCTTTTTTCAAAAGTTCGAGTGAATGTTCCTCCACATTATAATGATAGAGTCCCGGTTCTAGTGAAGTGACCCTATTTACACACAGATAGGTCTCAATAGGATACAGAGCACCAGCAGAGGGTGCTGTGCGTAGTCCATATTCACCAACTCGTGCTGTGAGACCTTGCGTCGCCCACAAGATCTGTGATAGGTCTTCAAGGCTGAGTGGATCTTGGGTATACGCACGGAAACTCCGTCTAGTCCTCATCGTTTCCCACAAGCCCGGACCATCTGTAACATCAGGAGGAGGTAGCTCGAAGTGTGTTGCAGAAGGATAGGTCTTGTAAGTAGAGAGCTTGGTCGAATAATCGAGGTAGTGTTTTGGTAAGTTACCTCGTTCGTATTTCGTTGACTTGAGAAAATCATCTCCGACTCCGGACATAATCATATTATTGATTCGCTTTGTTATCAATGAGATGTTTTGGACTTAACGGACTTAACCCGAAAGCATAGACTTTAATGAGGGCTGTGAGCAGCCCGACCTGCTTGACGGGCTTGTATTGCCTGTTCTCCGAATATAAGGAGCTCAACGTAATGTCTGAAGAAAAACTCTCTGTTGAAGAGTTAAAGAAGAAGGCTGAGAAGCCTGGCAAGGACGCGATGGTCCTTCATCCGTTTTACCAAGGCAAAATTATGAGCATTGGTAAATGTCCGGTTCGCGACTTCTCAGACTTCGCAATCTGGTATACTCCTGGTGTGGCAAAACCATGCCTGGACATCAAGGATAATCCCGAGATGGCTTATGAACATCTGAATAAGGGAAACATGGTTGCTGTTGTTAGCGATGGTACACGTGTCTTAGGTCTTGGAGACATTGGTCCTCTCGCAGCAGGTCCAGTCATGGAAGGGAAATCGATTTTGTTCAAATATCTTGGTGGTGTTGACGCATGGCCAGTTTGTGTTAACACAAAGGATCCAGACAAAATCATAGAGTTTGTCAAACTTCTACAGCCATCTTTTGGTGGCATCAATCTCGAGGACATCTCAAAACCAAAATGCTACAGAGTTCTTGAAGAATTGAGGAATGATCCTGAAGTTAAAATCCCAGTGTGGCATGACGACGCTCAAGGAACAGCTACAGTTGTACTGGCAGGAGTGCTTGGAGGTCTGAATGTTGTCAAGAAAGACATTGAAAATGTCACAGTTGCATTTCTGGGTGTTGGTGCTGCAAACACACGAACTGCATACCTGTTGATAGCAGCTGGTGTTGATCCTAAGAACATGATCATGGTGGACAGCAAAGGTGCAATCTATGCAGATCGAGAGGACATCGTCAAGGATAAGGACTATGACACCTTCAAGTATGACTTGGCTCAGAAGACAAATCCTGACAGAAAGACAGGAGATTTGGGTGAAGTCATTGAGGGAACAGATGTTCTAATCACAGCATCTAGACCAATTCCAGGTTCAGTCAAGAAGGAGTGGGTCTCCAAAATGGCATCGGATTCAATCGTGTATGCTTGTGCAAATCCTTTGCCTGAAATCTGGCCATGGGATGCGAAGGATGCAGGTGCTCGAATTGTTGGAACTGGTCGTAGTGACTTTGACAACCAGATCAACAACTCACTTGGATTCCCAGGTATATTCCGAGGGACCCTAGACGTGAGAGCAAGCACAATCACTGATGAGATGTGTGTCGCTGCAGCTAAAGCTTTGGCAGACCTTGGTGCAAAAGAAGCTAATGAACGAAAGGTTATTCCCACGATGGACCAATGGGAACTGTATCCTGCAGAAGCCACAGCAGTTGGCATGAAGGCTATAGAGCAGGGTATAGCTAAGAAACACTGGGAAGAGAAGGACCTCTACAAGCATGCTGAGGAGATTATCAAGCTTGCACGTGGAGCTTCTGAAATGCTCTATGAAAAAGGATTCATTCCAAAGGCGCCTATTTAGTATTAACAACAGGTTCCTCTCTGATTAGTCAGAGAGGTCCTCTATCTTCTTTTGCCGCAATCGCTTGGTGTATTTTATCTCAAAAGCTCTATTTCATTGCACTAGATTATTAAGAAATGAGATTTCCTCCCATCAAACTCGATAACCATTCTTACATAGTGTATCCGACCATTGGATCTATTGGAGAAACAAAAATGTCCTATGACAAATGTGTACGTTGCGGTTCATGTCTGACTTTTTGTCCGATGTTTGACGCAACAGGTGAAGAGCAGTTCTCACCACGAGGGAAGGCATACCTCTTGCAGGTTATGGACCAGATAGAAGATGACGAAGAACTGGGAAAAGAATTCAGACGTCTTTTATTCCAATGTTCACTCTGTGGTCGTTGTGAAGAAACCTGCTCATCTGGAGTTGACTTGCTCAAGATTTGGCACGAGCAGAGAGCCAAAGCTATAGAAACTGCACCAGAAGAGTTTGCGTACCTAGAACCCCTCAAGGATGCTCTGTCTAATGTCAAGAACATATACGGTCTGGCTGCTGAAGACAGAGCCATCTATTGGCTTGATGAATTAGAAGATGATATTCCTGGTCTTGAAGATAGAGTGTATGAGAAAGGAAAGACTGCTGAGGTAATGGTGTTTCTCGGTTGTCTTATGTCATTCAGAGGAAGTCAAATAGATGTGCTCAGGTCGCTGTTTCAGTCATTAGAGAACCTCGAGGTAGACTATCTAGTAATGGGTTCAGAGGAATTTTGCTGTGGGCATCCCCTATATCTTATGGGCGATGATGAAGGTGCACAGAAACTCAGGGAACACAACAAAAAGGTGATAGAAGCAGCAGAAACAAAGAATGTTGTGACTTGTTGCCCAGGTTGTCTTATTCAGCTAAGAGAACATCACAACCTAGAAGGTCCTGAAGCACTTCACCACACTCAGTTCTTCGATAGGAAAATGAAAACCATCCCTCAATACAAACAGACCGAGAAGTTCTCATATCATGATCCCTGCGAGCTCCATAGGATTCTCGAAATAAAGACAGAACCGAGGTCAGTCATCAACAAGATGGGTATTGAATTCAAAGAGATGGATTTGAGTTGTTGTGGAGGAGGAGGTCTCCTGAGGATGACCGACCCCAATCTTAGTGACAAAGTAATGCAATTGCGAGCGGCACGTGAGGGCGTAAAAGACACAACCGTAATTACCGCCTGCCCCTCATGCCGAGAGCAATTACTTGGACAGAATTTGAAAACGAAGGACATTGTCGAACTCTTGGCGGACTCAGTTCAAGGAGGTTCCGAGTAAATGAGAATCAGAGATGTTGTCATCGGTGCAAATGCAAGCATGTACTACAAGCTCAACTTCCGAAAGATCAAGGGGGTCTATTATCCAAGAAACACACAGGAAGTTATCGCTGCAATTCAACACGCTCAAGCTAATGGATTTACAGTCACTCCCAAGGGCGGAGGATCAGGACTCAGCGGAGCATGTACTGGAGGCGATGATGAGAGAGTAATGATTAGTAGTCTCCAGATGAAGGAGATACTGACTGTATCCAAGGATCAGGGCTACATCGATGTTCAACCGGGAATTAACCCAGACCAGATCAATGCGTTTCTCACTCCCATGGGTGTGCATTTTTATGTGGCTCCAAGTAGCAGGGATATTGCCACTGTAGGAGGTATCCTAAGTACAGATGGAGGTGGAAATGACACTTGGGTAAATGGAACGATGCGTGATAACACCATTAGTGTGAAGCTTGTTCTGTATGACGGACGTCTGATATCAGTTGATCACAAAGGTGTTAGAAGTAACGATACGGAGCTAGAATCTCGACTGAACAAGATTGGTGTCACGCTCCATGATGTAGCTAGTTCGCATGGTACTCTTGGATTCATTTCAGAGATGCGATTGCTCATCCGCCCATTGGTAAAGGAAAACCTGATTGGAGGACTTGCAGAATTCCCAGAGTGCAACACCCTTGGGAAGGCACTAACGGACATGGTAAATGAAAATAGTCCGATCAGGTATGGAGAAGCAATCACTTCTGCGCACCCTGATGTTCGTGGAGAATTGAAACCTCCACTACTCATCCTTGAATTTCCAGAGGAGAATGAATCAGACATCAAGGATATCACGGACTTCAGACCACTTGATAAACCGCAATTGGCTAAAATGAAGGATATCAGAATAAAATTACCAAAACGCAATCCCAACGAAGGAATACAAGTCGCACTCTTTGAGGGATATGGTTTCCATGGTGAGAGCTTACTCAGTCTCCAGGACAATCTTGACGAAATTGATGCGCTTTTGATTGAACACGGTATGACTCCATTTGCCAAGTACGGACATGGACCGAGTAAATGGTATTTGGGTGACAATACACCAACCTATGGACTGATTCTACACTCGAGAGAAATCAAACCTGAAGGTAAGACGGGACAAGAACTTCTCAATACGGTACTTGCGATTGTTGACAAATGTGATGAATTAGGAATAACACCAAAACCAGAACATAAATGGCCATTCTCAGATGCTACCAAGAAGAGACGACTTGAGGAAATTAGGCAAGTCATTGGAGAGGGCTTCAATCCGTTCCTCCTCTCACCAGAATGTAATGATGTGTTGGGTTCAATGGTGTGAACGTCATCTAGATCTTGGTGCCTGCTTTATGCAGAGAAAAAGAACAGAAATGAAAACAACTATCGAGATTATCACTGCAGTGATGGGACCTCCTGGGATATATTCTGAAAACCCGGGGCTGTTAAGCATCACTGATACGACGAGTAATGTAAGAGATAAGATACAATAGATTGTCGTACCTTTGCATTCATTTTGTGACTGGTACTGTATCTGTGTGTTTGGTGATTCGAGATGGTTGAAAAGCGATGACAATTAGTTCACATATCATTTCGAGAAGTCAGACTAGTATATGTCTTGTCTTTGAAGTAACTTTTGATTCAATAGGTTGAAAGCTGTTCAGCAAGAAATTCCGCAACGGAGGATAGCTCAAATGGCCAAGCATATTTGAAAGAAACATCTGGATGACGAGTCTGGGCATGTTCTATCATATGTGGGATGTCATTCTCAGAGTGCTCTCCTCCAGGAGTCATCATTGGAGTAATTACAACTACTTCGTTTGCGCCTGATGAAACAGCATTCTCTAGGGCTTCAGCTATGCTTGGACTACAGAACTCATTAAAACCCAAAAAAACATCTTTTCCAGTGATTCTGCTCAGTTCTTCTGAAAGTCTATTTGATGCGTCCCAGAAAGGATCATTCTCAGCGGTACGCGGCCATCTTCGGATTCTCTTTTCCATCTCATCATGTTTCTGGCGCATTGTTTGAGGAAATCCGCTTCCATGTTCAAGAGCCAAATGCAGTTTGAAAAACTCTAGAAGTTCAGAATGAGGATAATCCTTTGGAGGCGTCCCATGCATTGCCAGTACAATTGACATCAATTCACACCAGCAGCAGATGTTTTGGTATATCCTAAATTCCTTGTGATATTACCATTTCATGAACTGGAATACTTTCGGTTGTACATCCATTTTTCCGATTAAGAAACCTCTAATTGATAATAATAGATTCTTACGGCATTTCCGGGCCAAAATACTTTCGGTGATGTCTCTTAGGGGGTTTATATACCAAGTTCTGAGACGAAATTCCGATTAGAATGGTCCGTCCACATCGTAGCCCCAAGGGTTTGTTCGATCCCTATTACGTGCCTAAGAAAATACTTCACCGCGATAGAGAACTTGAAACAGTGAATGGGATGTATCGTGATTCCGTCGAAGAGGAATACGGAGTCAATTGCTTGGTGCATGGAATTACTGGTGTTGGCATGACTGTCTTCTCACGTTACTTCCTAACCAAGATTGTCCCTCAGCAGTTTGATGCTCATACAGTCTATGTTGATGCAAAGCACAAGGATACACTGGAGATTGTGTCAGAGCTTAATGACAAGATTCACAGGGAAACTAATAGGCCAATTACCGTAGCGTTTGATCTTGATGTCCTCTGGATGCAATTCAAGAGAACAGCATCAGCAACAGACAAGAAGACCGTCTTCGTTATTGACAATATTGACGAAATGAGTGAGGAAGTTTACACTAAAGTCGCAAGACTCTCCAAGGAGATTCGTGCAAGTACAATCGGTGTTCTCAATAGTCATGATTACAGGTTGCTTACCAAACTTCCTGCAACCCAGATGGCTTACGACTTTGAGATACCTCTTGATACGTACACTCAATCACAACTCTATGACATTGTACGAATGAGGGTAGAGGACACATTTCCACTTGGTCTGACCGAGGAGGTTGTTCGTTACATCACTGATCTTGTTGTGGAGTTTGATGCCTCCAAGCCAAAGACTACGATTGAAGCTCTAAAGGCATTGTGGCCTCTGGCTTCAAGTGGTCAGGAGATAGATTCAGATGCAGTGCGGAATGCAACCATGTCTATCACATCCTTTGCTCACGATAATGACTACATCGACCTGATTGAAACCATTTCGATGAATGATTTCATGACGCTCATGGTGCTTGAGGCAATGTGTGAACATTTGATGAGATACAAGACTGAAACATACATTGACCGTCACACCTT
The DNA here is from genome assembly GCA_048882385.1 of Candidatus Thorarchaeota archaeon. Classification (GTDB taxonomy): domain Archaea; phylum Asgardarchaeota; class Thorarchaeia; order Thorarchaeales; family Thorarchaeaceae; genus SMTZ1-45. Next base: position 7,461 of record JBHLRQ010000102.1, read on the forward strand.
GGAAGAAGTCGTGGAAGTAAAGTGTGAAGAACTTGGAGTAAGATATGCACGCAACGATATCGACAAGAGTTTACAGACACTCATATTCCAATCTGTCGTCTTCGAGAGCGGATACTCCAGAAACCTTCTCTACGTCCTGGCACCACCTGAGATTATCTATGATGCAACACTTGGACTAAGACGTGAAATGGCACGTAGGAAGTAAAAAGAATGGATATGGCCGGATATACCGGCCGCTCATTCCAAAGTCTATGCAGCTTTCTTCTCTGCAAATTCTTTCTTGACCCAATCTGCAAGCCCATCTGCGCCTTGGATATTCGCAAGGTCACCATCTAGATTGTCGGGTTCAAGAACAGCAACCCAGCCCGCTCCATAAGGATCTTCATTCAGAAGTCCTGGGTTGTCCTTTAGCGCATCGTTGACCTCAGCAATGACTCCGCCAACTGGAGCCTTGACTGGTCCAGTCCATTTACCTGATTCAAGAGTACCAATGCTGCGTCCTGCAGCAATAGCCTTTCCAGCAGGTCGAAGTCTTACGAACTTGATTTTGCCTGCGAGGTCCATACCAAAGGTTGTGAATCCAATGCGAACCTTGCTGTTTTCCTTTTTCACCCAGATTTGGTCTTCTGTGTAGTATAAATCATCGGGAAAGTCAAAACCCTCGTGTGTTACCAAATGTAGTCACCTTAGACTGCGTGATAAAGAGAGCTACTTAAGACATTTACTCTTTATCCAAAAAACGGAAAAATGCGGTGTTTTACTCTGAAGAATCACCGTTCATGATTCGCTTCAGATGGTCGAGCTCCTCAACATCAACTTCAACATAAACAGGACCAGAGTATCCACAGTCTTCTTCTTCACAGAAATAAGTTGTTGGAACAAGCCAACCACTGACTGAGGTCTTTGCTTCACTGATTTTCGAAGATCCGCATTTTGGACAAACTCTGATTCTTCGTGCCATGACTCAACGTCCTCCCGGCGCTGATAACATACTTAAGTTCGCTTTCCTTAAAACACTTATCGGAGTTCAAAACAGGTCTTTCCGCCTTCTGGGGGAGGTTATATGACATCATCAGTCAACAAAGAGCTGACATGAAAACTCCAGCAACTCCCCTAGGCCACGGATTTCATACTGCAGATGAGTTCAGGTCTTTGAGAGCAGAATCAGGAGTCAAAGCAATTGACAGTCTTCTTGAAGGGGGAATAGAATCAGGCCTAGTACACCTATTCTATGGGGACAAAGTGCTTCATGATGACTTCCATCGTTTTGCTGTTAAAGCTCAGATGTCCAAGAAGAAAGGAGGACTTGAGAGCCCAACAATAATAATTGATAGTGCTAACATGATAAAGATACAAAAGCTGACTAAACTTTCTTTTGAGATTGGTCTTGAACCAGAGGTTGTAATGGACAACATCTACATTTCAAGGGCATTCAACTCTTCTCAGACATATGATTTGATAATGAACCAGATGGAGAGTTTTCTAGACAAAGTTCCTGCAAGAGTTCTGATGGTAACAGGTCTGCCTAACCTGTATCTTGAAGAGGGATTCAAAGGAGAAGGGATTCAAGAAATATCCCACATGGCTTCAAAAATTGCAGCAGTCACTCTTCGAAGGAGTTTGTTCACACTTGTATCAGCTCCAGCTTCAGCTAGGAGACCAAATCATCCAGAGGGAGGAAGGACATTGGCTACAACGGGACAGGTGCATATTCACGTCAACCAATCTTCCTCTAGGATTACTTACACGCTGGCAAAGCACCCTCAATTTCCTGTAAGGCGAACTAACAGAATGAAGCCTGAACCATCGAGTACTACTCTTCCACTCTCGTACTTTCTAAGAGGGGAGGACAGAGAGTAAGGAAACTAGATCTATTTCCTGAGCTTCTCTGCATCCAGACTTCTGATGAGTTCTTCGATAAGGTCTCGTGGCAGCTCCTTCGCTTGTTTTACGATGATATCAATCTCTGATGCTGGAACTCCCTTCTGCTGAAGCTCTTTTTGCAGTTCTTCAATCTCGAAGGGACTTAGCATATCACTGGAAAAGCTGAAATCTTCAATTGGAACTATAGGTTCTTCTGACGGAACCTCAGGCGCTTCCTCAGGTTCCTCTTCTTCTGCGAGGAAGACTCGTTCTACTGGTTCTTCAACTTCCTCATCTTCCTCTGGTTCAGTAAGGAATACACGCTCAACTTCAGGCTCAGCTTTCTCAGTCTTTTCGCCAGCTAATCTCCTATCAGCCTCTGCAGAAAGTTCATCAATAATCTCCTCAACGGTCTTGCCCTCGCGACGAGCAGCACGAATGGCTTCCTGCATAATGACCTCTTTCACGAAAGCAGCCTGCTCACTAAGCTTCATCTTTGCAATGTCAGCTTTAAACTCATCAAGTTCCTGCTGGTTAAGGTTGGTTAGAATAGATAGCTGTATGAGTAGCCCTCCGAGCTCCGGAACTTGCACTGGAATGGATTCTTCAGGCATCTGATCAGGAGTTCGAATGATACCAGTCTTCTCATACGTGTCATTGAATAAGTCTGAAACAATATCTTGTCGGCTCTTGATACCGCCTAAAGGCTTAGGCACTTTGCCCTTCCTAATGGTCTTGATTAGCCCATTTATCTGTCGTAGTCGCTTTGGAACACTCCAGACTCTAACATAGACTGCAATAACAAGTGCAAGGATTATTCCAATTGGTGCACCAAAGTAGAATACGGTTGTCATTGTTCTAGCAAATTCTGTCGGATGTACATCAATTCGAAGAGTTATTGAGAGAGCTAGTGTATCTGTCTTACTAAGTACTAGGACAAGTTGGGAGCTTCCTTCGTCTGTTCCAATGAATGGGGACGCAGCAAAGAATTCAATGACATAATGCCCTGGATTATTTGGATCTTCATAAGGAGTTCCAAATGATACCAACTCTATGAATGATAGCTGAGTGTCCAAGCTCAGGTTTGCGTTGGTAATCACTGCACCTTCTGCATGTCCAGCCCAATCATTGTTGTATCTCACAACAATGCTACCTGAGTCACCATATTGCAGGTCAAATTGTGTAAATATGGGATTGGGATATGTATCAGGACCGATATTGATCTCTGTAATCGTGAATGAAGTCGGTAAGTCAATTATTCGAATCTTGATATTTCTCTCAGCGATTGAGTGATTTCCTATCCAAAACCTGAAAGTTAGTTCGTATGCAAACAGTCGAGGATCAGTTGTGGTATTAAGAAGCCAAACATCTGTGGAATCAAAGATGAATCTGTAAGAACCATTCACTAACTCTTCAACAGAGAAATAAGTTGGAGGGCGAGTTGGTCCGAAAATATCACTCAGATTAAGTTGAGCATTTGAAATCCCGCCAACATAGCCATCTGAATCATCTGTATCGTTATAGAAAAGAAGTATCTCCATTGATTCTCCTATTGGCACGATGTAATTATCGACACCAGATGA
>JBHLRQ010000103.1:0-10870 GCA_048882385.1 Candidatus Thorarchaeota archaeon
TCTGATATCCGAATCTGTGATACTGAGGCAAAGCTTGGAGCAGTAGAGGTTGGAATTGGATTAATTCCATCATGGGGAGGATGCGCTAGACTCCCCAGAATTGTTGGACTTGGAAAGGCTATGGAGATGATTCTAACTGGTGGACAAATCACAGCGCAAGAGGCTCTAGATATGGGACTTGTGAGCAAAGTCGTTAGCAAGGATGAGTTATTGAGCCAAGCTATGTGGTTCGGAGCAAAGTTTGGTGGAAATGCACCAGTAGCTTTGAAGCTTGCAAAACAAGCGACGCATATGGCTTTCGAGAGTGACTATAAACACAATTTCGAGTATCAAATTGACGCTGGTGTTCAATGTTTCCACACAAAGGATCTTGCTGAGGGAATCGCCTCGGTCTTTGAGAAAAGACGTGGAAAATTCACTGGAGAATAGTTTGTCCTGATTTGACCCCGGTCCTCCGGGGTCTTTCTTCTCTTTTTCATGGTCAATCGTCAACCTTAATATGAGCTAAACTCCCGCAGTTACATACTGTAAACAATACGAGCCAATCTCTGGGTAAACAGAGTAGGCTCTCTCCATGGAGGAAATGAAATGGCAAGAAAGGTTGCTGTTGTCGCAGGCGGCCACAGCAAATTTGGAAAACGATATGATGCCACGATGAGAGAACTCTGTGCTGAGGCTTACAAACCAATCTATGATGATGGACTCACGCAAGACAAAATAGATGCAAGTGTACTCTCATATGCAGCATCTCAATTCTCAGGTCAAGGCGCAGGATCAGCATTGATTGCAGACTATCTTGGGCTTCACGACAAACCACACATGAGAGTTGAATCAGCTTGCACAACAGGAACTGCAAGCCTCAGGGCTGCTTGGGGAATGGTATCTGCAGGTCTCTATGATGTTATGCTTGTGTTGGGTGTTGAGCAGATGAACCGTGTGTCATCGGCCACTGCTACTGAATATATGTCACAAGCTGGTGATATGCGCTGGGAGTATCCTTTTGGAATTAGTTTCCCTGCATTCTATGCTCTAATGGCTTCTCGATATATGAGTGAGTATGGAATGGAACATGATACTCTGGCAAAAATATCTGTGAAATCCCATCATTATGGTGCTCAGAATCCGAAGGCTCATCTCCCCAAAGAGGTGTCCTTTGAGGAGGCAAACAATGCAGTACCAATTTGCAGACCCCTCAATCTCTATGACTGCAGTCTCATCACTGATGGTGCCGCTGGAGTAGTCATCGCAGCAGAAGATCGTGTAAAAGAGTTCACAGACCGCCCAATGTGGATAAAAGGAATTGGAGCTGGAGCATCTGAGATGATGATTCAGGACCGTCCAAGTCTGACATCAATTCCAGGAGCAAAGCGTGCAGCAAAAGCAGCCTACAAAATGGCTGGAGTTGAACCCAAAGACATTGACATGGCTCAAGTACATGATTGTTTCTCTATTGCTGAACTAATTGCCTATGAAGACCTTGGTTTTGCTGAACCAGGTAAGGGTCCTGAGATGGTCGAGAATAAAGAGATGTATCACGATGGCAGAATCCCTGTGAACTGTGACGGTGGTCTAAAGAGTAAGGGACATCCACTTGGTGCAACTGGAATTTCCATGACCTATGAGATCTTTAAACAGATGAGAGGAGAGGCTGAAAATCCGTCTAGGCAAATTGACGACGTGAAAGTTGGTCTAGCTCACAATGTCGGACAATCAGGTCAGTTTGTCAATGTGTTCATCTTTGAGAGGGGATGGTAAAGAATGGCTGAACAAAAAGAAATCTATCTTGGATATTCCACAGATAAAGCTGTAACACCATTCTTGCAGAAGTTTTTGGAAGCACTTGATGAAGGAAAACTCATGAAGAGCAAGTGTTCAAAATGTGGAGCTGAGTACTTACCTCCAAGACAGCACTGCCAGAAAGACATGACTGAATGTGAGCTTACCGAATTCACTGAACGTGAAGCAAAACTCTACTCCTATGTAATTGTAGACTTTGCTCCAGCCAGTCTTTCTGCAAAGCAGCCATATATTGTTGCCATTGGCGAGTTTCCATCCGGTTTGAAATTAACAGCTCACATAACAAATCCGATGGGTCCTCCCACTGTTGGGATGCCTCTCAAACTTGCTTTTGATCATCAAGATAAGATGGTCACATACAAGTGGCTAGTATAATTCAAGGTGAGCCTTCGGGCTCTCCTTCTCCATTTTATATCCCATCAGTCTTTCAGTGGAGTTTCAAGTAGATGATATAGATTACGAAAAGAATAGTCAAAATAATTGCTGGATAAAGAAACACAATCATTCCATAGGATATATCGATTCCATATGTCTGATAGAGAGCAAAAGTTACAAGATATCCTACGAGGACAAAGGTCCAGATTGATACTACACAGACAGTCCATACTTTAGGAAAAACGCTTTGCGGCTGTTCAATAACTCTCTCTTCATATTGCCCCTTTTCCACTCTCTAGCACCAGTCACATTGTTGGACTAGCACAGTTTAAGATTTCTTACTGTTATTTCTGAAAGAGATGCAGCCATTTGGACACTCATCAATGCAATTTCCACAGTCTTTACAATACTGAACATGAGCCACCTGCGGTTTCTCATCAAGTTTTTCATAGACTCCATACCTGCAAGTCTTAACACAAGTCCCGCAACCATCACAGCAATTCTCGTCCAATATTGTTGGGATAATAAGTCACCTATTTGATTTTGAGTTATCAAATGGAGTAAATATATGAATGATAGTTTAGTGACATAGATGAAGTATCAATGCAGGGTATTATCGTATTTTGTCAGCTTTTCCAGAATCGATCCCCAACGAGTCTGCATTGTTACTGCCTTTAGTGTTTCGAGATAGATTTGAGATGCTTCTCTTGATTCACAGCATTCAATTTTCTCAAGAGCTGTATCAATCAAGTTCTTAATGTCATCCAATCTACGCCTACCTGCATTGCGTCTATACCCTGAAAAGACAACAAAATCCTTCTTAATATCCCTAAGTCCATTGATAAGCTGTGCTTCCTCTTGAACAATTGTCTTGAATTTATAGGAGCTCTCAAGAGACGCTCTCATAGCGCTAAGGCTTTGCTTCCATACATCTCTCTTATCTGAGCTGACCATCAAATCAATCTCCGGGTGTTACATATCATATTGAAACATCCGACCAATTAAACATTGAGTGATACCCATGTAATCGGCGCGAAGGCTTATTACTCACCATGGACCAGAACGAGCAGTATTCAGGAGGAAGTGCTATGTCTGAAGAGGAAGTTCTCTATGAAGTAACTGATGGCATCGCAACCATCACAATAAACCGACCTACTAAATACAATGCTCTGAACCAAACAGTGCGAGCTGCCTTGAATGAATATTTCAAGAAAGCTGAAACTGATGACTCGGTGAGGGTCATTGTCTTGACTGGTGCTGGTGAGAAAGCTTTCGCTGCGGGTGCGGATATCACTGGATTCCCAGGTATAGGTTCCAAAGAGGTACGTCCTGCAGCTAAGCAGGGACAGGATCTTAGCGTGTATATAGAGTCGATTGGCAAACCTGTGATTGCAGCCGTCAATGGTTTTGCACTGGGAGGAGGTTGTGAGCTTGCCATGGCCTGTGATATCCGGTACGCATCGGTTAATGCAAAATTCGGTCAACCTGAGATTCTTCTGGGTATCATTCCCGGATATGGAGGTACAGTTAGACTACCACGGCTTGTTGGTCTAGGAATTGCAAAAGAGCTCGTATTCACAGGAAATCAGATCACAGCAGAAGAAGCATTTCGAGTAGGTCTTGTAAACAGAGTTTTTGAGTCGGTTGAAGCACTCCATGAAGGGGTCAAGGAACTAGCAACAAAGTTAGTGCAGATGCCAGGAGTAGCAATCAAGTTGGCAAAACAATCATTGAATAGTACTTGGCAGAAAACACTCAGTGATAGCCTTGCATATGAGTTGGATGTATTTTGTCAAACATTCGATACCGAGGACAAAGAAGAAGGTGTAGCAGCTTTTCTTGAAAAACGTAAGGCCAGTTTCAAACACAAATAGGAACACAATCCAGATTCGAGATCAATCAAATCTGGTGTGCTATTGAATCGAGGTGATGTAATGACCACAGATGCAAAAGGAAGTATTGATACTAGTGGTGAAGAGATAGAGGAAACAAAGATAGCTTTAGGTTTACAAATCTTGAAACATGTCCGATCTCGACGTTCAATACGTGAGTTCACAGGTGGAAAAATCCCTGATGAGCATATCGAGCTGATATTAGAGGCAGCACGTCATGCACCAAGTCCAGAGAATATGCTAATGATTCGTTTAATTGTGATACGAGATGATCAAGATACGAAAGAATTCCTTGCAGAAATAGCTCAAGAGAATGCACGTACAGTGTTTGGAACTGCTCCTTTTGAATTAACAAGTGGGAGAAATTGGTATATCCAAGACGAATTTCGAGCAGCTGTATTCTCTAGACTTCGTGAAGGAGCGTTGTTTAGGTATCCTGAGAAGAGTGACACAGTGATTATTGTTTGTGCATGCCCTGCATGGCATGACGCCACAAAGTTATATCCCAATGAACTCTTTGGTTCTGTTGTCGCAGGTATGGCAATTCAAAATATGTGGATGGTCGCAAGTGCAATGGGCTATGGTTGCGGCTATGAAGCATTAGTTTGCTCAGACTCTCGTCACACTCAGTTGATACGCGATAGATTGGGGATACCACCCATTTGGTCACCGTTAACTGCATTCTGTATTGGGATTCCCATCTCGAAGAGACATCTCGGACCAAGCCGACCCCCACTTGAAGGATTATTGTACGAGGAGCGATGGGGTAAACCATACACAAGAATTGCATTCAGAGAAAAGGAGTGAGAGAAATGGAAGTCAAAAAAATAGCAGTAATTGGTGCTGGTCTTATGGGTGCAGGAATCTCATATGTGTCACGAGCATCAGGATATGAAGTGATAATGACTGATTTGGATGATGACGCAATACAAAGAGGGCTGTCAAGATTCAATGGTTATGTGGAATCAGGAATCAAACGAGGAAAGTTATCACCCGAAGACGGTGAGAAGTTAGTCAGTAAGCTGACCACTACAACAAACTTGAGTGAAGCTGTCAGTGATGTGGATCTGGTCATAGAAGCAGTTTTCGAAGATATGGATGTCAAGAAGAAACTATTCAGAGAAATGGACGATGTTGCAAAGCCCCACACAATCCTCGCTTCCAACACATCCTCCCTCAGCATAACCGAGCTTGGTAAAGTGACAAACCGACCGGACAAGGTAGTTGGGATGCACTATTTCTCCCCTGTTCCTGCGATGAAGCTTCTAGAGGTCATAGTGGGACAAGAAACGAATGAGGACACTATTCAAACCGCTTTAGAGGTTGGCGAGAAGCAGAGAAAGATTACAGTGAAAGCAATCGATAGCCCAGGATTTATTGTCAACAGGCTCCGTGCTCAGATTGGGAGAGCAATATACCAAATATATGAACAAGGCTTAGCAAGTGCTGAAGAGATTGACACAGCAATGAAAGAGAAGTTCGGTGTACCGATGGGATCATTGGAACTGGCTGACTTTGTTGGCTTGGATGTATCACTTGGTACAGGGAGTACTCTCGAGAGTGAATTGGGAGAATGCTACAAGGTTCCTGAAATACTCAAGAAATTTGTGAAAGAAGGAAGACTCGGAAGAAAGACAGGCAAGGGTTTCTATGCATATGTGGATGGACAGAAACGGTCACTTGACGAGCCAAAGGGTGCAGATCCGGACTGGTTGGTCAACCGGATAATCATGCCATATCTTAGAGAAGCCATGATTGAACTAGAGAATGGAATTGCTTCGAAAGAAGACATTGACAAGGCCATGAAACTTGGTTCTAACTACAAAGAAGGACCCTTTGAAACAATTGAACGACTTGGGCTTGACAAGGTGCGTGAGGAGTTGTTGAAACTCCAAGAAGAATTTGGTACCTGTTACAGCCTACCCAAGATGCTTCAGTGATATAGGAGTGAGGCGATTCATGGCTGAGGACCTGGTTCTCTATGATGTAGAAGATATGATAGCAACAATCACAATCAACCGTGAGGAGAAGTATAATGCATTCAACCTCTCGGTTAAGGAATCACTGCTTAGGATGTTCAAACGGGCAGAAGAGGACTCAAGAGTCCGAGTCGTTGTTGTCACAGGTGCAGGTGAAAAGGCGTTCATCTCTGGTAGTGACATTACAGATTTCGTGGGACGTGATTCGGAGAGCATCAAAGATGTTGTATGTCCCAGTCGTGATATAACTGAATACATGACATCGATGAGCAAGCCAATAATTGCTGCTATCAATGGGTATGCTCTTGGTGGTGGATGCGAGTTGGCTCTTGCGTGCGATATCCGTTATGCATCATCCAATGCGAAACTTGGTCTTCCAGAGATTAATCTAGGAACCATCCCTGGAAACGGAGGAACCGTCCGACTTCCGAGGCTTGTTGGGCTGGGAATCGCAAAAGAACTAATCATGACTGGTGGCAGGATAGATGCTGAAGAAGCCCATCGAATAGGACTTGTGAACAAAGTCTTCAGCTCCCAGGATAAACTAAATGAGGGTGTAATAGATCTCGCGAAGAAACTATCTCAGATGCCTGGAGTTGCACTTGGTTTAGCAAAGCAATCAATTCAGAAATCTTGGGAATTATCACTCCATGAACATCTTGCATTCGAGCTCCATGCATTTTGCCAGACCTTTGATACTGAAGATAAGGAAGAAGGTGTTGCAGCCTTCCTTGAGAAACGTAAACCAGAATTCAAACATATGTAGCTACCTAAGACCTCAGAACTTGGAGATGTCCCTCCTCAAGAGCTACACGGTCGGTCTTACAGAGAAGTTCAATGTGTTTGTCAATCATGAATTCTTCAAATACATGATAGGCCGGATGTGGAATTCTAGGATATATTATTGGAATTCGAGCTAGCTCTTTCACTGTATCTTTTCCAGTTGCAATATAGTTGAGAATCTCTTCATCGCGTTTCTGGAAGAATCCCAGATACCATCGTAGTTGCTCTTCAAGATTATCTGTCACAGGCTCTAGAAGATGGCTGCTAATACCCATTTTGGGTTGGAGATTGATTATTCGCTCTATTGACTTTTTAAAGTCCTCAAGATCACTTACAGCATTTCCGTACCAGGGTCCAAAATCTGTAAGGTCAATGTCCACAAGAAGTATCTTCTCATAGCCATTGATACCAAAACATGTATGATCATGTGTATGACCTGGCGAATGGATAGGAATTAGTTGCACCTCGCCACAATCTATCGGTCGATTATTGCTGAAAGTTCCATCTACAATATAGTCCTCTCTGACATGCGGAAGTCTAGATGTCAGTAGATCTAACCAGTGAGCCTTTATCTCTGGACTGTCAATTCCGATGAATTTCATCATTGTCTGAAATTTCTCAACACCATCTTTTGCTAATGGATGACATATGACTTCACAAGCAGACAAACTTCGTAGATATGCTGCATAACCCTTATGATCTGCATGATAGTGTGTTAGGATGATGCAGTCAAGATCTTCAGGTTCATGTCCGAGATCTTTGAGAGTTGAGAAGACTTGATTTGGATGAGAGCCAGCATCCACAAGAGTGAGTATCTCATCATCGACTAAGATTGTATTTGCCTCTGGGAAACGAGCTTCATTTGCGCCTCTGATAAGATGAACACCAGGTTCAATTTCAACATGTACTGGATAGTCTGGCATTATCTATCTCGTTATTAAGACACTACATAACTCTCATGGTAGGACAATCTATATGCTCCCTTGTGCCTTCATTTTTGAAAGTGATATCAATGAGCGACCGTCTTTTTGCCATCTTTGATATAGGAACAACTGGAACACGATCCGTGATTGTAGATGAAGAGGGTCGTGAGATAAGTAAAGCATATGAGGAATATCCTTCAAAACCACCAGAGCTAAAGACCCACGAACAGCTTGCAGATACATTCTGGCGTACTTCAGCTAATACCATGCAGCGTGCAATAGCTGGATGCAAATATGGAGCTGAAGCAATCAATGGTGTTACAATTGCAACAACTAGAGATTCTATTACTCCGATTGATAAAGATGGCAGACCTTTAGCACCAACTGTAACTTGGGTTGACAATCGATCTACTGAGAAAAGCAAAGAAATGGCCGCTGAAATTGGACCCCGAAAAAGTGTCAATAAACTGATGTGGTTCATTGAGAACAAGCCAGACCTCTTTAAAAAAGCGTACAAATGGGTGTTATTGGACGCATATGTGGGGAATAAACTGTGTGATGTAATTGCTAGTTCTCCAGCAGATGCCCGATTTGGTCCTATTGACCACGATTCGCTTCAATGGTCGGAAGAACTTTGTGATGCAACAGGAATTCCAATTGACAAGCTTTCTGATATTGTTGACTCAGGTACGCCAATTGGTGATATTAGTGACTCTGCAGCGAAGGCAACTGGTTTCAGAAAAGGAACTCCTGTCATTATGGGAAGCGGTGACCAACAATGTTCTGCATTAGGAATGGGTGTATTTGAAGAAGGTCGTGTTAAGGCAACAACTGGAACTGGAACTTTTGTCATTACCCACTTAGATGATTTCCTAGAAGAACCCTTTGTCATGTTTTGTAATCCTTCAGCAATCCCAGGAAAGTGGATTCTTGAAGGAGTCGCTCCGGGTACAGGTCTTACTTACAAATGGTATAGAGATCAGTACTGTGAACCAGAAATTGCACTTGCCGCTCAGACAGAGAGAGATGTCTATCAGATTATTGAATCATCCGCAGCCTCAGTTCCAGCTGGTAGTGATGGGTTAGTCGTCTTTCCATTCATGGCTTATAACTTGGGAATATTCCATCATCTTGGTTTTAACCACACAAAGGCACACGTTGCTAGAGCTATCATGGAAGCCAATGGATACAGTATCCGTATGTATCTCGAAATGATGGAGGGTATGCTTGATCTTGAATTTGAGGAGCTTCGTATTGATGGTGGAGGAGCAAATTCACCATTATGGCGTCAAATACAAGCTGATTGCACAAACAAGACAGTCGTACTACCAAAAGTCAGAGACTCAACAGTGATTGGTGCTGCAATGTTGGGGGCTGTAGGGACTGGTGTATATGGAAGTTACAAGGAAGCATATGAGAACATGTTTCATGTTGAAGAACGACGAGTGCCTATTCCGGAAAACGTTGAGGTGTACAAGGATCTCTATTCAGTTTTCAATAAACTACTGAATGCAGAAATGGGAAATATCCTTGAAGCCACATCCTAGAATGAGTATCTACTGATCATCCTCTTGCTGATCTTCCCATATTCGCCCGAAGAAGACGTATGCGAGCACAAGCTCAGAACCAGAGATTGGCTCCATGCCATTGGCTTCGCGTGACTCTTTTGCACGTTGAGCCAGATATTCGATTGACTCACTAATTGTGTCTTCATGGTCCCAAGCTTCTTTGGCAAGATTGACAATGGTTTCAAATCGATCATTTGAAATTGCAAGAGCCTCAGTGAGTTTCTCTGCTTCGTGGTCGTCTATATTCAATGTGCCAAGTTCGTACGATCGCATAAATCAATACACCTAGCGAACCCAAGTATGCTCTCCTTTTAATTTATCTTGCCTATCATGATTCGAATTCTCAGACTTAGTCAATCCGAAATGCTTGTATTGTGCATACGCGTCCCAAAGAATGAGACGGACATCAATTCATCTGACTCACAGGGACAAGATACGTATGGGCGAATCTGATTTCGATGTTGTTGTGATTGGTGGTGGCAGTACTGGTACTGCAGTAGCTCGTGACTGCGCGATGAGAGGTCTAAGAACACTTCTGTTGGAACGTGACGACATAGCCTCTGCAACTGTTGGTACTTGCGCGGGAATGATATCATCAGGTTTCAAGTATCGTGAGGAACCGGACATTATGAAGTTGTGTTCGAAAGAAGTGGTCTATTTCAATCGAATCGCTCGTCATATAGTAATGAAGAATCCAATGCTTGCTCCAATAATTAGTTTGAGTGATGTGTCGCGTGACAGCTCCTACGCTGAAGCATATGCTGAGAACGCGGACGAGAGAGACGTTCCACAAATGCTGATTATAACTCCGGAGGCTGCACTGGAGATTGAGCCATCTATCCATCCTGATATAATCGCTAGCGCATATTATGAAGAATTCTTTATTGATCCCTTCAGATTATGTATGCTTCAAGCATTAGATGCAATTAACCATGGAGCTATAGTGAAGACCTATTGTGAAGTAGTTGGATTCGATGTCAATGAAAAGGACGGCATTGTTCAGGGAGTATCCTATTACAATCGTGTGACCGGAGCGATAGAGTCCGTTCAATCTAAGATAATCGTAAACGCTGCAGGTCCATGGGCCCACAAACTTGCTGGAATGACGACTGCTACACTTGACCTTCGACTTAACAAAGGGGCCCATATAATCTTCGATCGGAGGATTGTGAATGTCGGAGTTACAGCTAGAGGGGTTGATGGTAGATGGGTATATCTATTTCCTCATGAGAATACAACTCTTCTTGGAACGACTGCCCTAGATACATGGGAAGATCCTGATTCCTTAGTGGCATCTTTTGATGAGATTGAATATCTTCTGCAAAGTATAGAATTAGTGATTCCATCGATTCGTGAGAATCGGATAATAAGAACAATGGCTGGAATACGACCACTCGTTCCAGAATGGAAAATACCAGAAGATAAGGTGACAAGAGGATACGAAATAGTTGACCATGAAGATCGAGATGGCCTAAGGGGCATAATTAGCTTCACAGGTGGAAAACTTGTGATGTGCCGACACATGGCTGAAGCCGCTACGGATTTAGTCTGTA
>JBHLRQ010000104.1:0-10771 GCA_048882385.1 Candidatus Thorarchaeota archaeon
GAGCTACTTCGATGACAAGTATAACCAAAAGTGTAATCCCTGCACCAAGTTGCCGTTCGTGAATGTAGACCTGAAGAGCGGATTGTAGTAGAATAGCTGATAGTAAATTACCTAGAATACTCAGGAGCAAGAGTGTTAATGGAATTGTGAACCACTCAGGGAGATCTAGGAATGTTATTGACGGAATACTCCATGGTGTCATATACTGGAAATACAACATGCCAAGGAAGAATATCAACTCGAACACCATCATGATGATGGCACCAAATCCAGTGATTCGTAATATCAGATTGTCTACTTTATCAGCCCAATCCATGTTCGCTAACTTCAGATAGTCTTCATTGAGTGGTTTGGCCCATTCACTCTCAGCAATGCAAGCTGGTTTATCGCAATTCACTATGGTAAGAAGTTTACCTCCGTACTCCCCCACTCTCTTCTGCTCACATTCCTCACAGATAAGGTCTCCACAGACATGACATACCTCTTTTGCTAACGTCCCTGGGTGGTTGACACAGTCTCTACTCTGACTCGAACCAAGAACTGGAGCCGCACAGTATTCGCATCGGTTGACCTTGTCTTTATTGAAAACAGTAACAGGTCCGCCACACACCGGACAGAGAACATTTTCTTGTTTTGTTTCAGTCAGTGTCAATGTCTAGACCCCCAGTATGAATCAGCATGTTTTCTCTTCAATTCCCGATGTCTTTTTTCATAGTTCCCTCGGAATTGCTCACGTCTTCTTTGTTCAAGTTCACGCTTCAACTGTGTAGCTCGATAATCATCCTCCCATGAGCGGACGGTAGGTCTCAGTTTTGATTGAGTGACTTTCACCTTTTGGCGTGTAGCCAGACTCTTTACACGTGCATTGTCTACTGAGACAAAGTCAGTTCTACTTATGATCTTTGCAGCTTCAATTGTTACAGCAATTAGTCCCGCGTAAAAGAGAATCGGAATTATAATTATTGCACCCAATAACATCAAGACTGCCGCCAATATTGGAATCGCGATAATAATAATGACAATGAGTAAAATGGCTCCTGCACAACTATCTCCACCACCACTACCGCCTCCTCCAGACTTACCAATACTTGCTAAGAGTTCAAGTGGGAGTCTCCAAATGTGTTTCATGCTGTTTGCATAGACTCCTAGGAAACTACGATACATACTCCCTACTCTAGCGAATCTCCCGCCAGCAGAAGTGAATAGTTTGTCAATCGGAATGACCAAGGATGCCGTTGTGACTGCAGGTCTATATCTTCCTTCGAAACACCTACGACAAAGGTACACTGCTGAACCTTCCCATTTCTCGTCAACTGGAGGTTCTTGAACAGTCAAACATTGTCTGCAAAAGTGATTTCCACAAACATTGCATGTTGTAGCAGCCAAGAATTCATTGTGATTTACACAAGGCACAAAGACACCACTGACTCCAAGAACGACTCCGCAATAGTCGCATTCAACAGTGTTGTCATCCTTTGCCTTTGTAAGAGGAGTGGCTCCGCCGCAGTTTGAACATAAAATTGCCATTCCTTCTTCTGTGACAACTTTTCGGATATCGAGAATTTTCTTTTCATCATCTGGAGATAGCTTACTCACTCCATCCGGTGCGAGGAGCATCGGTTCCAGAGGACTAGGCATGAGCCCCGCTTCGATGAGTCTAGCCTGAGCTTTATCTCTTACAACAATTGCACCAGCAGGTGGAATGGCCTTGTTCCATCTAACTAGAAGATAGATGATTATCAATGATTGAGAGGCAACGATGAAGGCGGCAACATTTCCTATAGCAATTTCAAAATTTTCTACTCCGAACAATGGGAAACTCCATGAATACGAAATCCCCTGCACATAGAGTAAAATAGCACACAAACCAATAGCTATGAGACTGTAGAGAACTTGCGAGATGACAGCCCATTTTCGAAGATCATCAACGTAATATCCAATTACTAGGCAAGGGAATGCTACACCTCCAAAAATCAGCAAGGTGTAAACATAACCAATAGAGTCTAATGAGCCAGTGATTGTAGCAATGAGAAGTCCGATTGTAGCAATAACACCAAACAATCCAAATGTCATCTGTGTGACACTTATCAGTCGAAGTCCTATAGGTCTGTCAAAGATGGTGTAAACTTTATTCTCTTCAGACAAAACACCTTTCCCCTAACGCGTGCGTTCTAACCTTTACGGTTGATAGCAAACATTCGGATTGAGTGCTTAAAATGTCTACGCCTAGACTAGCTAATCATAAACTAGCAACTCAAATAAGGATGTTTTACACCATTCTGGAAACTGAGTGAGAGCTATGACTGAGATTCCAATGCCCGGTGACTACGGAGCACCTGAGCGACAACCTCCACCGCAAGAGAAAGGCTGTTGCTCTAGATGTTGTGAATGTTGGATGTGGATTCTTTTAGGATGTGTTGCAATATTCGTAATTTGGATTATCTTAGCCTTGAGTATGGGATTATGGTTCTTTGGTCTCTTTGGTTAAAACAACAATAAATCCATTAATTTATAACCAACCTAAATGAGTACGCCAACTATCTGACTCCTGGAGTAACGAACTCTGTGGCCGATTCTGAAGAAGATAACAGTCGATACCCCACCCTTGAAGGTGGGCGAATAAACCGAATTATGAGAGCCCTGGAATTAACTCAGGGTGTTGAAATTGCGCGAAGATACCTAGCAATGAATGCATTCGATGGTGCGCTGACAATGCTGGGACTTATTCTTGGTGGGCTAATAACAATCAACCCTGCTATGCCTGAAGAGGCAAGTCTCCAGTTCAATGCTATTCTCCTTGCTGCTGCAGGTACTAGTATCGCTATGGCCATCTCCGGATTTAGTGGTTCATATTTGACAGAAAGTGCAGAGAGAGACCGAGAGGTTGAAGAAATAGGAAAAGCAATGTTGAGTGACATGAGTGAATCTATGTATGCAAAAGCCACGCGAACAACCTCTGTTGTTGTTGCTGTAGTTGATGGAGCATCTCCAGCAATAGCTGCATTTATCATAATCATTCCTCTCTTCTTTGTGCCCTCAGGGGTCCTTGATTATCGAATGGCATTTTATATAGCAATAGTAATCTGCATGGCTCTGCTATTTTCTTTGGGACTATTCCTCGGTTCAGTTTCGAAAAAGAATATGTGGTCCTATGGAGCGAAGACATTGTTTGCAGGAATTATGACCGCCATTCTTATGTTCATAATATCTTTGCTCACAGGTGCGAGCGGATAGATCATGTTTGATGACCTGCCCAGGGAAAAGCTAGCCTTCCTCCCAACACCTTTGCATCGATTAAAGAATCTTGGAGAATCCATCGGTTTGAATCAGCTTTGGATTAAGAGGGATGATCAGACTGGTGCAGCGTTTGGGGGCAACAAGACACGCAAACTTGAGTTTGTAGTGGGTGATGCAAAGGCTAACAAAGCGGACACATTAGTAACTGTTGGTGGAGTTCAAAGCAATCATTGCAGACAGACTGCTTCAGTTGCTGCTGCCATGGGGTTGCGCTGTATTCTCCTTCTTGCTGGGGAAGAGCCAGAAACCTATACAGGGAATGTTCTGCTCAACAAATTCTTGGGTGCAGAAATGAAGTTCTTTCCAGATGATGCACCCATGATGCTTGATAACCGATTAGATGAGATTATGAACACATTAACAGAATTCGGTCTTACACCTTATGCCATTCCTGCAGGAGCTGCTTTTCCAGTCGGGGTTGTTCCCTATGCACTAGCAATGCAAGAATTGAAACAGCAGTTTGAACCTCACAACACTTTTCCTGAGAAAATCATTGTTGCTGTTGGAACTGGAGGTACCCAGGCTGGCTTGATTATTGGTGCAAACATGCTTGAACTTGATGTTGATATCATTGGAATCACTGTTTCAAGATCTGCAGATGAATCCGCCGAAAGAGTTCGAGACTTGATTGAACGGACAATTGACACGTACCCTGAAATCGATTCTTTCAAGCCTAAGATAATCATTGACGACAGCTTCATTGGCAAGGGCTATGGCGTTTTAGAAGAAGGAGTCATCAGTTCGATTGAGATGTTCGCAAAGATGGATGGAATTATTCTTGATCCTGTGTATACTGGGAAGGCTGGTCTAGCACTGATTCGTATGGCTTTAGCTGGAGATATATCTGCAGATGTTCCTACACTTTTCTATCACACAGGTGGACAACCTGCTCTGTTCACATATTCAGAGCTTGGATAAGGAGCCTAGACAAAAAAAAGCTCAATGCAGTAAAGGACTCAGTGTTTTTAGGTTCCTGAATGAGTGGAGTCGTTATAGAGGACGATTCGATAGCGTGCCTTGTTCTCCCTCACTTTCTGAATTGCTTCGTTTATCTCATTCATGGAGAGCAATTCTAACTTGGGCATAATGTTATGGGCTTGTGCGAATGAGAGCATTTCTTGCATTGTTGTTCGATTACCGAGGAAAGATCCTATGATTGAAAGTTGGTGTGCCACGAGGTCAGTTGAATTGAACGCCACATCTGGGAATCCTACTAGAATCAGTTTACCATTCTTCTTCAGGGTGTTCAACAGCATTTCCCAGTTGATTTTGTCACTGGCGGTGCATAATAATAGGTCGAAATTGAATTCAAGTTGTCGCAGGCTTGTTTGGTCATCCGAAAGGACAAAGTGATCAGCGCCAAAAGCGAGAGCTTCTTCCTTCTTCTCTGGAGAAGAAGAAATAGCTGTGACTTGATAGTCTAGGGCATTGGCAAACTGCAATGCAAGGTGACCTAATCCTCCCACACCGATGATACCAATTTTCTGTGCAGGTTGTATTGCGTACGATTGCAGTGGAGAATAAACAGTAATTCCAGCGCACATTAGCACAGCAGCCACCTCTGAGAGCATAGTATCAGGCAATGTATAGGCAAATCGGCTATCTACAACAATAGATGACGAAAACCCGCCATAGGGGACCCATGTTCCTGAACGGACAATGTCCATGCAAAGCTGTTCTTCACCCTGTATGCACCATTCACATTGCATGCAGGAACGTCCCTGCCATCCGACGCCAACTCGATCCCCCTCTTTCAAATTATAAACTGAGCGCCCTATATCTGACACAGTTCCAACAATCTCATGACCAGGGACAAAGGGATAGTCGGTTATTCCATAGTAGTCATCGATGGCATGTATATCAGTGTGACACACACCACAATGCGTGATTGAAACTTGGACATCATGTTCACCTAATTTGGGTAGATCGTAGGAGATAGGTTCGAGTAGCTGTCCAACCCCTTTTGCTGCGTACCCTAGAGCTCTCGAAGATGACATTCGCTAGACCGCCTCTATTCAATTGTGCTTTTTTGAAGATAGCATATGGAAACTCTAAGGAAAACCTCTAACTTGGATATTAATGTTCTCACACGAGTGGTGAGTGCTTCGAGATGTGTGCTAAAATGAAAGGGATTTTTCTCAGCAATTTGTACTCTGAAAGGACAGGTCTTGCACGAATCGGTATGGCTTTTGCTGGAGAGATATCAACTGATATCATGACCCTTTTGAAAAAGAGTAGATTATATACCCTGACCAAGTACAAGAGAATACTTCAAATGGGGGCATTTGGTATTGCAGAGTGAAATGAAACTTTTCAAGGAGTCCTTTGACGAACGGCTTGCTGCAGCAACAAAAGAGCAAGTTCGTATCGTCATAAAAGAACAGTACGCGGATGCTTTTGATGTTCTATCTGACTGTGAGAATGCAAATCTCATCCCTGGAATTATAGGTCCTCCAGGTGTCGGCAAGACCTTACTATTACGAGCTTATGCAGAAAAAAGCAATAGAGACCTATACTGGATTACTGGAGACGAAGGAGTCCGTCCATCGCATCTAACAGGAGCTTTCAACCCAAGCATTGTGTTGAACAAGGGATTTACACTGGAAGCATTTGAGCCTGGACCATTACTCAAGAGCATGGTCTTTGGCGGAGTATTCGGTCTCAATGAAGGAAATCGTCTGAGTGAGTATGTTCAGAATTCACTGCTTGATCCGTTTGAGGAGAGATCTATCAATGTGCAGAGATTGGGTAGGATTCGTGCTCACGAAGGCTTCTATCCAGTTCTGACAATGAATCCTGAAGAGATGAGTGGAGCACACAGACTGAGCGAGGCGTTAAGAGACCGTGTCAGAGTCTGGATTCGTCTTGGATACCCACGTAAGGAAACAGAAATTGAGATTGTCAAGATGAACTGCCCAGAGTACAACTTGAGTGATGCAGTTCTGGAGAAGGTCTATGGTCTCGTATCATCAACAAGAGTCAATACAGACATTGAAATCCCAGCAAGTATCAGGGCAGGAATTTCCATATCTCGTCTTGCCGCTCAGATGACAAAGAGGCTGAAAGAGAAGACTATCTCTCACAGCACGCTTTCAAAAGCTGCAACATATGTACTGGTTGGAGCACTTCGTTTCAGACCGGGAATTGATCCCGAACCTGCTGTGAACTCATTGGTCAGACGGAATCTGGGGAGTTAATACAATGGCTACTCAGCCTAGAGTAACTCCTGTACCAAGTAACGCCCCCCTATTCGCTCACGAGTTCACGAAAAGAATGAGAGCTAGAAAGGATGTTACAAAGAAGCCTAGTGTACGACAAACACAGGCAATACCTCAACTTCTATCGGCCAGGTTCTTTAGAAAAGGAGAACTCAATCTTGAAGACTTTTTAGAAGCTGCTGTATTTTCGACATTTCCAGCTGATCAGGACATTGCTCGTGAGGTGGCAGAGGACATTCTTCTTGGTCGTGAAAAGGTCACCCGACCCAAGTTATCGGATAAAGAGAGATCGGAATTGGCTGCTGCTGCAGCTAGACAGAACACTGATGCTTTGAAGGCTGTCATGGACCAGATTAGACGTGAACAAGAGTTAGCCAAAGTCATCAAGAAGGATAAAGTTCAGGCGGGGTATGATTATCTTCAGGATTTGCAGCAGAACGGTGACCAACAGCTCTACCAAGCTGCTACCAACTATCTCACTGATGGAGACATCGTTCTTCGCGGAATTACAAGTAATGAAGAACTAAAAGAAGTCGCTGGGAGTCAGCTTCTGGACAAAGCTGGAGCATTATCTTCGGATGATATTCAGAACTCTCCAACTCTCGATGTACTTGATGAACTCTGTGAAACATCAAACGCTGCAGAACAGCTAGCGGCAAAGGCTCTTCGTCAAGATGGAGATGTGATGGAGAATTTCGAGTCACTCGCAGGAGTCGACACATCAACAGCTGCACGTGCATTGCGTCATATCGAAGAGATGGGTACCTTGACGCAGGAGGAACGTGAGTCACTTGATCAAACCCTACAGAATGAGCTCAATGATCTAAGTGAAGTTGCTGATTACGCTTCAGAGATGAAACGACTTCCTGATAATCTGGACGAACATATCAAAAACGCACCCAGTCAATACTCATTGAATGATGCTGCAGCCTTTGCTGATAAAATCAAGAAACATACCGGGCAAGACATCATGGATGACTTGCTGAAGGCGTATAATGAGGAATATGACAACGGCGGACATAATCATGTTGACATGAGACAGCTTTCAGAGACAGCTCGTGATAACAAAAATTGGGATGACCTTCTTGAAAAGGAAACAGAGTCAACAATTCAGGATGCACACTCACGATCATCACCTTCTGACTTCTTGAGGACTGAAGTTGCCCAAGGAGTGGGAATGGCTGGCAATTTACCATCATCCCATACAAAAGAAGAATGGTCCAAGTCTATGCAGAAACTAGCAAATGCAGCAGTAGAAACCTCTCCAACAAAGACTCATCTTCGGACCACGGTGAAACAGCTATCAAGGATGGGGCAAGTACCATCCAAAGAAACCATTCGAGAAGCTGGTGAACGCTTAGGCATGACTGAGGCAGAAATCCTTGAACTCCTTAATCCTTCATACGATGTGATCAAGAAGCTTATTGAGGGTGGTCTTGAGGACTTCGATAGATTACACAATCTTATTTCAGCTGCAGGTTTGACTCACCAACAGATGCGTCAACTTGCAGACATTGCTGCAGAACAAGGAAATCAAAGTGCACTAGGTGCCATTGCACACGAAGACCTACATGCAGCACTTGGAACTACAAGTCAGCAGTATGGCTATGGTCAACGACGCTACGGAGCCGCACCTGGGAGTGGTGATGGTTCTCAAGCCTTTGACAAAAATCGGGCTGAAATGGCTATGGGCGGTCTTCTTGGTGGACCTGCAACCAACATTGTTAGAATCTGGTATGCGTATCGAAACCAACTACCTTTTGAGATCAAGAAGCAGCTGCGTGAGATAGCCAAGCGTCTACTTATTGATCTTGGTATGAGATATGCTCGCCAAACAATGGGTAGTAGTATGTTGGGAGGAATTCAGGAATCAACTACAGTTCGACCATTTAAGATTGGAGATGACATGGATTTGATTAACCTTGAGGAAACGATTGACTCACTCCTGAGTCAAGGTAGGGCAAACTTCAAGGTGATAGAGACCTCAGACTTTCTTGTGACTGAAACCTATCAAGGACACCGTGCATTCTATTGGGCTCTTGATAAGAGTGGATCTATGGATTCAGCTGAGAAATTAGGAATGTTAGCAATTTCAGTCATGGCTGGCTTGTATGGAGTCAAGAAGGATGATTTTGGTGTCGTTCTCTTTGATAATGATACACATATTGTAAAGAGAATGGCTGAGAAATCTGTTTCCGTTGAAAAAGTTGCATCAGATCTCCTAGAGGCTAGAGCTGGTGGAGGAACAGGGGGGGCTGTGTCTATCCGGATGGCTCTTGAAAATTTTGAGGATACACGAGCCAAGGAAAAGATCTTCGTGTTTTCCACTGATATGTTTCTAAGTGATCAACAACAGTGTGAGGAACTTGCCGAGCGAATGAAACCACTAGGTATCAAGATGATAATTCTGGTTCCAAAATCATCTTACAATCCACAGGCTGCTAATAGTCTTGCAAGGAAAGCTCATGGTGTGGTTTTAGATATTGCATCGGTTGAAGAGTTGCCGGAAAAACTACTACGAGTTACTAACTACTGATCACATTGGAGAATAACCAGTTCTCTCTGTAAGAGATTTTTCCTTGGATTCGCAGACCCAGAATTTATACGCGCAGATGTAATCCTCAGTTCCTCTAAGGTCAAGAAGTCTTGAACTAAACAGTCTTCGCATAATTCTCATGTATCTAAAGAATGGGTCTCCGGGTGGAACTATCTCTGCAACACAATTTACCTGGTAGCTTTGGGCCTCAGGTGCTGTTTCTTGAGACCAGAAAAAGCTAAGTGAAACTCTTGGATCGCGTTGAATATTTTGATAGGTCTGATCACCATACATTTCAACCGCTCCAAGCCGGAATCGATCTATCTTGCTATCATCAAGCATTATCTGTTGATACAGATCAATTCTCTCTTCAATTGTATCTTGAAACGATCTTCCTTGAAATGCTAGTTCTGCTCCTTCTAGCTCAAGTATTTTGTCTTCTAGAGCATCGTCATTGAGCGTAAGTCGAATCAACTTCTTTGCAGAGTTTACTGGAAAAATGCCAGTTGAATTCACAGTGGAAACTGTTGGCTTCATCAAGGTCGCTTCATAGAGGCACTTCAGTTTCTCGTTTGTATCTTGCACACCCTCAAGTGTATTGACGATAGCTTCGTATATCGCATCTGGAATAGCATTAAGGGGAAATGAAACCTTAAGACCACTGATATCAATCTCAATCCTTCTCAATTCGCGATCGATGAACTTGATTGCAGAGGGCTTTTCATCTGACACATTCATAACCCCATCTAACTGCAAAAGATTCTCTCAAAGGCTGTATTTTAACATATGTCGGATTATTGAAACCTACTGAAAAACATCATAAGCAGGTCTATATGTTCTATATCTAATATTTGTGTAATCTGAGGCATGATGAACATGGTTGAAGCGTTTGAGATCGACTCCCAAGCTAGAATGGTGGCATATGAGGGCGATTCTATTGAAGTCGATACAAGCAAAGTTCTCGTGTTTGTTGTGCATGAGGCAAGAACTGTCTATCTGTGGAGGGGAAAGAAAGCAGACATTTTTGAAAAATTGATGGGAACTAGGGTTGCTGCAAAATTAAGCCACACATATTCAGAGTACAGAATTCGTCCAATCTCAGAAGGCAATGAACCAGCTGCATTTCTGCATTTGATTGGAACGAAACTCAAGTGAACCTTCACCAGAAAACACTTAGTTGATTGTCCTCTTTATCACATGTGGTTCCAGTGCATGAAATAAATCGACTTGCATACCTTAATAGAATACGGAATGTGAGGAGAGGTCTATTATCACGCACTGAAATCATCAATCACTTGAATGCTGATATCTGGATTACCACCTCAGAGATTGCTACTCGAATTCACCTGACACCGCATACTGTACTTTATCATCTTCGAAATATGGAGAGAGAGAAAGTTGTTGAGCGCGACTCAGAGGGGAAAGGCTGGCGGCTTGGTCCCTATGAACAGAGTGAATTGGAACAATTTCTGATATCATCGAGAAGTAAGAAAATGAAATGAAAGGATCATTGTAGGGACACTATTCCCCACACTCAGCAGCGTCCTGCATCACATTCTGCATCGCACTAATAAGCTCTGTCTGTCTTAGAAGGCCAATGTTACTATTCATCTGTATGTTCGTATTGAATATGATGTGATTCCATGAAGATTCGTGCAATTGTTCGACCGCCTGGAAAGAAATTCAGAAACTGTCTTTCCAATCATCCTTTGCATCATAC
>JBHLRQ010000105.1:0-10676 GCA_048882385.1 Candidatus Thorarchaeota archaeon
CCCCATGATGGAATTAATCCAATTCCAACCTCTACTGCTCCAAGCTTTGCCTCAGTATCACAGATTCGGATATCAGAAGCGAGAGCAAGTTCGAAACCACCGCCAAGACAAAGTCCATTAACGGCGGCTATTACTGGCTTGGAGAGCTTTGCAACAGCATCGATAGCTTCGATACCTTGTTCTAAGAGAGGTCGGACTTCATCAGGTGTACTCAGGAGTGCCTGAGCTTCCTTAAGGTCTGCACCAACACCAAACACCTTTTCATGGGTCGATGCAATAACAACTGACCTGACTTCTGGATCATTCTCGGCCTCTTGTAGAGCTGCAACAAGCTCCTCTAAAATAGTGGCATTGAAAGCATTCATTGCATCAATGCGATTCATCTTGATTACTGCAACATTCTTTGCAGGAGAAAGAAACGAACCTTCTTTTGAGTAAAGTATTGTCTCGTATTCTGGCATTTGTATACACCTTATCAGAGGTTATGCAATTTTCGTGGGGTTGACTGGCTTATAAATCCCATTTATCACAGAATTCAAACTTCAATATTAAAACAAGAAAATGGCAGGGATTGAAACCCTGCCAGATTATATTATTTCAGATACTTTGGTACTGAATAACAATCCCCTAATTCATCATTGAGTTTCTTGATGAAATCGCGAACTTTGTCGACACCAAACTGATTGAGCATCTCAAATGGACCCATAGGCCAACTTGCACCCAGCTTCATTGCCATGTTGATGTCTTCTTCGCTGGCGATGCCTTCATCCACGAGAATCATTGCTTCACGTATACCTGGTATATTAAGTCGTTCGACAATCCATTCATGATCTGCACCTTTAGGAGGTTCGGGCTTATCTTCCTCACCGCCATAGGAATAGAATCCCTTCTTGGATTTCATACCGATATGTCCAGCATCAACCAGATTCTTGAGGACCTCAGGTGGTTTGAAGCAGTCTCCAATCTCTCTGTAGAGCGTAGACATTGCATTAAATGTAATGTCAAGACCAACAAAATCACCTAATGTGAAAGGACCTGCTGGAGCTTTACCAACACTGGTCATTGCTAAATCGATCTCTTCTTTCGTAGCTTCTTTGCGTTCAAGCATTAGAAGTGCTTCACGCATAACTGGCATAAGAAGACGATTGACAATAAAACCAGGACTATTCTTTGCTCTCACAGTTGTCTTGCCTTGAGTTTTACCCACAGATTCAGCTGTCGCAATTGTTTCATCACTTGTTTTTTCACCAATGACCAGCTCTAGCAGTTTCATAGCTGGCACAGGTGAGAAATAGTGCATACCAATGAATTTGTCAGGTCGTTTTGTAGTGCTAGCCAGTTCATCGATACTTAGTGATGAAGTGTTTGTCGCTAGAATAGTATGTGCGGGTGCGGCAGCATCTATCATAGCAAAGACCTCTTTTTTGACTTCCATATTCTCAAAGATAGCTTCAATGACTAAATCAGCGTCTTTGACAGCCTCCTCGGTATTAACGGTGGCATTTAGCCTGCCCATTAATCCCTCAGCCTCAGACATGGAGATTTTTCCCTTGTCTATGCCAGTCATGACATCTGAACGAATGCGTTCCATGCCTGCGTCAACAAACTCCTGTTTGATGTCCACCATAGACACATCAAACCCGTTCCATGCTGAAACATAGGCAATACCTGCGCCCATAAGCCCAGCGCCTATGACTGCAATCTTTTTGACCATTAGCATGACCTCCTACATTGCACCCATCATTACAGCAAGGATTAGGTTGGCAAGAGGATCACTCTCATGAGCATTACCAATCACCTGGAGACTACCATCATTCATTGTGTCCTTGAATGGCACCTCACCAGTGAAAATACCCAGCAATGTTTCTGCATTTGATTTGTAGATAACATCAGGACTCGGATATACACCTTCGAGCAAATCGATTCCGTCCTTTGTAACAACCATGTACTGTGAACCTTCCTCAGTATGAACCTGAAGGATCTTGCCATGATATGGACCGACCCAATCTGCTAGTTGCTTCTTGAGATCATCCTTTGAGTTACATTGCGCTTGAAGGAATTTGAAAAATTCTTGTAGTTGTGACATCCTTTTAGTCCTCCTTTGCCATCCACTCATCTACAGCCTCATGCATTGCTGCATCAATTGTAGTTGCCCAGAAATTGCCCTTCCTGCTCTTCACCTTGTCCAGAAACGCATCATACTTGTCGCCTTCCATCAAGACAACAATTCTGCCTTTTCTATCATTGATGAAGGATTGGTGAATCATTTTCTTTGTATTCCAGTACTCGTGTTCAATATCACCTTCCTTCAAACGCGGATAGAAAGGCCATGCACCTGTTGGATGAGGGCGATAAGACTTTCCTCCAGATTTCCACTTCTTCACCTTGTCTCCTGGAGCTTCCTTGAAACCAGGTCGGAAAGGCCACTGCGGAACATAGCGGAATCCTTTCTCACCATCAACAACTCCACCAGACCAGCGCCCAGTGTAGACACGTCCACCTTTATTGTCACAGAATTGCTCCATTACAACTTCGATGAATCCTTCAGGAGTGAGACCAGCTTCTTCAGCCAACTTCTTCATGTTCTCAAAGGTTTCTCCTTCAAAATTGACTTCCATTTCACTTACCCTCCTTCCTAAATGCTAGTCTTTTGTATGGTTTGCCCCAACGCTCTTCGTACATGAGTCCTTCAAGAGGAGCCCTACTAGGACCAAGTGCTCTAGGAGATACTCGTTGGCCAATACAAAAAGCCGTTAGTGGTTCCCAGATTGGCGGGATTCCGAGTCTATCTCTGATGAGTTCTGCGTGTCGAGGATCTGAACAGACAAGAGCTTCGTATCCACATCCATATCCAAGTTCAGTAGCAGTGAGCCACATATTTTGCACTGCCATTCCGCACACAACAGAACCGAATAGGGAGTTTGGATATAGGTATCCTGCGTCATGCCATGCTTCACTCGCACAGACAATAATCACAGTGTCACTCTTTTCTGGGTATCTGAACAATTCACCATCTCTAAGTCTAGCGTAGACAGCAGCTCTGTAAGGATCACTGATAAACCAGTTTCGTCCACTTGTTAATTCAAAGGGAGCTCCTCCAAAGGCTGTTTGAGCCATTTCCTGCGCAATATCTGCAAGGAAAACTTTGGTGTCTTTGTCATCTCGAATAACAACAAATCGCATCATCAACATATTCTCAGGACTCGGTGCATGTCGCGCCGCTTCCAATATCAGCTCGATGTCTTCATCGGGGATTTTCTCGCCAGTAAATTCTCGGATAGAGCGTCGCTCTCGAATCCATTTGAGTGATTCAAGTTCTTTAGCAACTTTTACTTCATCCTCAGCTTTACCAGCAGCTTTACTCTCTGCATCTGCAGCCATTTATACACCTCAACATATTGTTGAACGGCAACCGATAACTTACAGCCAGCATAAATGTATTGCGAGAAGTCGTCTATTGCCGAAGAATGATTCATAATTGTTCGATTTTGGAATTCAATACAGACCCATAACATACCCGGACCAGTTCTCTATCATACTCTAGGTAATGACCTAGTATTGGCTACACTATACAAGCTGACTTATGATACTCATTATATTGTTCTACAGACACACAAAGCTCCTCCCGGCGTTTGTGTGTCCATCTCTTTTATTACTAGGGAGCTCTCATGCTCCCCACCCAAATAGAATCTACAGACCTGGACTTCTCAAATCCAAGGACTCACACACAATCTTCTCAAGCGTTCGGTTTTGAATATCGACCGAGTATTACACACAATCATATTGACGTATGACACCGAGAATACTATGGTGATTTCCAGATGAAGCTTGTAACCCTACATATTCCGGAAACGTATGTTGATGGACTTGAGAAGCTTGTTGAGAGCAATCTTTACCCCAACAGATCAGAAGCAATCCGGATTGCAATTAGAGACCTTTTGAAGAGAGAACTGTGGGGCTAGTAAAAGCTACGAGTCCCACAGACTCGATTTATCCCTACCATCCGAGATTCATTCAAATGTGAACATCAATTGTGAGGCGATACCATCTTGGCCCCAAATAGGGGAAGTTGGCCACGAAAGAAATATTGATATCTACTCTTATTGATTAATATATAATAAGAGGTGTAATCTCAAGAGGCCTCATCTGTGAATCTCGACTCAGCTAGACTCATTGAATCCAAAGATGAAGAAACCCATATTGTAAGAGGGTGTCCATGTTACAAAGAGTTTGGATCAACAGAAAAAGTCTGTCTCAATTGCGATGATGTTCTGCCAATTCGAGCTATATCTGTAGACCCTAGTTTTTTCAGTTCACTAGATTCAAGGTCCAATCTGAAAGAGTTTGCAAGTGATAATGAAACAATGTGCTATCTCGTGATTTTCCTTGACAGAGTGGAAGGATTTTGTTATTGTGTGAGTCAGAATCAGAGAATTCGTATCAACAACCAAGATGTCAAGGTTTCTGAAATAGATAGTGCACTTCAGTTTGTAACGTCAACGGAAAAGGACAGAGATGGAGTACTGTGTTCTGAATGCCTCTATAGATATCTAAGAACCTTGGGCGAGAGTTCAGAAGGATTTCTTTCTAATGAAGAGAGAAACGACATTATCGTTTCATATGTAAGAGATATTGCTGATAAAATCGCGAAACAGCTGAGCAGTTTTGAGGAAGGAGAAAATGATAATGCGCTTGAATTTAGAGAGCATCTAAAAGATTACATAAGAGAGTTGAATAGAAACCGTTCTCACTGGACATCAATGATTCGTGGTTTGAAAAAGGAAAATGCGGATGAAGATCTGATACAGTTAGTCGAGTTGTATCGAACACTTTCTCGTCTGGAATCAATCTTTATGTTTCAAGTTCAATCACTAGATAATGAATCAGAAGAGTCAGATCCTCTGAGCGTTCTCCAGTTTATGGTCAGCATCTCTGAAAAGGTCATGAGAATTAACGATGAAATTCGAGATTTAACAAACTACATGGTAGAGAGGGATAGTCTTCCCGAGAACATTCAGGAAATGCTCATGCAACATACTGAGAAAAGAAAGAAGACTGAGTATAGATTTAGCAATTTGGTTTCAGTGTTGCAAGAAATTGATTCACATACATCAAAATAACTTCTAAATGGTCACCAGTTCTAGGCAGTGAGTGACAGAAAGACAGTATGATTGCAAATAGGTCTGAGTTGGAGAAAAAAAACGTGTTTGGAAGTCACAAACAGGAGCAAGAAGGGACAATCAAGTTGATTCGAGGTTGTCCATGCTACAAGGTATTTGGTGACGAAAAACTATGTGTGAATAATGATAGTGTCCTAGAGATAGATGCTATCGAAATTGATCCCTCAATATTTTCATTTCATTACGATAAGGAGAGTATGGGAGAAGAAAGAGCTACGGATGGAAATGTATGCTATGCTTCTATTTTCATCAATTATCCAGATAACAAGGTCTATTGTATTTCACAAGGTTGGGTATTGAGAATACATGGAAAAGACGTTCCTGGAAACGACCTTGAAGATGCAATGCAATTCCTATCAACAAAAGAAATCTCTAGTAGTGCAGAAATTTGTTCAGAGTGTTTATACAAATTTATTCTGACATTAGGTGATACTTTTGCTGACCTCTTGACTGAAAAAGAGAAGACAGAGGAGGTCAAGAGATACGTGGATAAATTCTCACTTATGATTGCAGTCAAACACAGCCAAACCGACCAGATGATGAAACCAATTGGCACAGAGGATGATATTGAGGAGGGTATTGACCATTTCCAATTTCTTCGTAACTACTTGGTTCAATTATTGGAGCAGCAAAATTACTGGGCTCGACTTGGTGAAGAACTAGAGGAGGAAGAAGCAGATCCTTGGATTCAAGATCTAGTCCATATGAGAGAACGACTTGATAGGCTAGAGTTTCAATTCTATAGTCAGACTTTGCAGCTTAGGGATATTAACGAATTTAACCTATTGATCAAAATGCTTCAATATGTCTTAAGATCGTCAGATGATATCCTTGTTCTAAACAATGAAATCCACTCCAAAATAAGATCAGACAAATTCAAAGAATTTGCTGGTACTGATGAGCGATTCAAGATTCTTGGAGAGTATGCAGAAAAGAGCAGAACTGTTGAACATAATTTTGGAAATATCCTTCAGATTCTGACAAAGCTCTAGACTGAAAATCTTGAATCTGAGAGAATTGTATCTATTAATTTCTCAGCTGATACTTCATCTTTCTTGTTCCATTCCTCTGCAAATTCTCTAAACACGAATAACGCCTCTAAGACTGTATCAGCGAGTTTGATGAGCTCAGATTCAAGCACTTTGGGTCCGCTTCCAAGACCAGGACAGATATGCTTCATCGCGCTTAGGCCCCATTTTCTCTGGTCTTCTTCATCTTGAAAGACAAAAGGAAAAGACATACAGACAACTGGTCTAATTGCATGAATCATGCACAGATTTTCTTTCAGGAATATGCAATCACCGTTCTCCATTTTCTTAAGAGCAATATATGCGGGACCTTTTTCTGTACTCAAAGCAGGAAAGTCACGTAGTCCATCTAGTGAGTTGATACCATCGGATATATAGAAATCCAAGGCTCGAATTAGTTCATTTGTATTCAATCCAAGAGCCATAGATATACGGGTTAGGTCTCGACCTGTCAATGTCACTAAAATAGATTCTTCTCTACAACATGCCCCACATTTAGTGCATTCGAAATTTACTTGTGCATCGAGAGAATTCAACAAGTTCACCTTAGTATAAGGTCTGTATGAATTCGGACAAAGCTGCAATACCTTCCTGAATATCAGTCAAACTTGCGGCATATGAAAATCGAAGATGATTGTCGTAGTATTTCCCAAAAACTATACCAGGAGTGGAACATACTCCAATCTTCTGGAGGATTAATTCCGCGAGGGTATTACTGCTCAACCCTACCGCTGAGAAATCAGGAAATACGTAGAATGCACCTTTAGGATTTACACAGTTCACACCGGGTATCTTGTTTAATAATTCTGATATCACGTTGCGTCTTTCTTGGTAATCCGTAATCATTCTATCTATTGAACTCTGGTCACCAGAAAGAGCTTCGACCCCTGCGTATTGAACAAACGATGTCGCGCAAGAAGTTGTATTTTGCTGAATAAGCACCATGTTGTTAATTGTCTCTTTATTACCAACCGCAAACCCGAGACGCCAACCTGTCATCGCGTAAGTTTTTGACAGCCCATTGATAACCAATGTTCGTTCTAGACTTTTGTCTACGTCAAGCATAGAGGCATGTTGAAAACCATCATAGACAAGAGCTTCATAGATTTCATCTGAAAATATCACAAAGTCACGATCCTCGGCCAAATCAAAGATGAATTTCAGTTGGTCTCGAGACAGAATTCCACCGGTGGGATTGTTTGGTGTATTGATAATCAATGCTGTAACAGACCTTGAAGCTGCGTTCTTGAGCGCTTCTTCATCAAGTACGTAATCATCTGATGTGTTAACATCAACTGGTTTAGCTCCCGCAGTTCTAACCATAACTCGATATGTTGGCCATCCTGGAGCAAGTAAGAGAACATCATCTCCAGCATCAAGAGTACTAAGAAATCCTTGAAACAAAGCCATCTTCGCCCCAGGAGTAACAACCACATTCTTTCCGCCATCAATCTCAATACCACGTCGACTATAGAATTCCTCAATCGCTTCCAATAGAGAGGGTATTCCTCGAGAAGAAGTATATCTAGTATATCCTTTCTTCAGAGCTTCAATTCCAGCATTAACAATGTTGTCAGGAGTTGGGAAATCTGGCTGACCCACTTCAAAATGAAAAATACGTCTACCTTCAGCTTCCAATCTATTAGCTAACTCAAACATCTTGAGCGTACCAGAGGGCGGAATTCGTTCCATGGTATGAGAAGTCCAATCCATGTGAAACACCTTGATATGACCAATGCGTGCAATCTATGACTGCAGTAGGATTCAAAGCAGATTCAAAAGGTATGATAAAGTCTTTCGTGACGCATATTTTACATTAGAATCGGCAGAGCCGTTCAAGCTCGTCTATCTGATGTTGGGTGCCATTGACTCGAATAAGATCAGGCAGAATCTCCCCATAGCCTAGTTTGTGTGCAGCTTTGAGATAAGAGATTTTCAGAGGGTCGTAGCCTAACAGGCTAGCACAATAGGCATCCACTGCAACTGGATCAGTTCCAACAACAACTCCACCAACATGTCTTACTCGATTCTCCATCCTAGCACCAATGACCAGTTGAGTAATGTCAATTATAGATAGATGAGGTCTGTAGATTGAAAGAATATCAATAAGGACGTCATCAATTGATTTGTGATAGACACTTTTGTCAACTTCAGGAAGAAGCCCAAGCAAATTCTTGATCCCAGCTCCGACTGTACATATCTCAGGCTCCTCTTTCAATGTTGCTGCATTAATCAGAAATCCTCCAAGACTAAGAATAGCAGGCATTCTGCGAGCCTTGAAGAAATTTCCAGGGAATGAAATATCAACCATATCCACGACGGAGAGATTGACTAACTCAACATTCTGTCCTTTCAGTTTGTCATAACCGCTATGAGAAAAAGCATCAACAGCTGTTCGTATTGGAGTATCGCTCTCAACTATTTGTACTAGACCAAGCGACCCAAACATTCGTGCAATGGATTGAACAATATTCACATTAGTGTTTCCGGGTAATGATGGATCATAGATGGATGGTTTGATGATAAATCGCTCAGTGTTTTTTGGAGGGATTAATGGGGCAGATAGTTTAGAGAAAGCTGTTTTCAGAGCTTCTCCTGGGCTCCTTTTTACACCTACAGCAATCTCAGATGTGAAATCCATGATGACTTAGTACAAAGGTCCAAGGCTTTAAGTGAGCCCCTGTGTTCATGTATAGCGAGATGAAACTAACAGACGAACAACGTGATCGATATTCGAGAATGCTTGCTCTCCGAGATTTTTCAGAAGAAGAAATGGAAATAGTCATGAATACAACAATTGCACAGATCGGTGCTGGAGGCCTAGGAAGTCCTTCACTTCGTCTTCTTACCGCTTTAGGTTTCGGTAGAATCAGAATCATTGATCGCGACATCGTAGAACTCTCAAATATCCAAAGGCAGACCGTATTCAATACCGAAGATATAGGTATGCCAAAAGCTGAAGCGGCAGCGGCAAATCTAGGTTTGATGAATCCAGAGGTCAACTTCGATCCCATCTGTGTTTCAATCTCAAATGAGAATGCGATTGATGTGTTGAAAGGTGCAGACATCATTGTCGATGGATTAGATTCGTTTGCGGCTCGAAGAGCAGTTAATAGAGCTAGTCAAGCATTAGAAATCCCATACGTATTTGCAGGAGCCGTAGAATATTATGCAAATCTGACAACGTTTATTCCAGGTAAGACAGGTTGTTTGCAGTGTGTTATGGGAAATGCTCAAGATAATCCCGAGAATACATGTGCACGTGTCGGAGTGTCACCAACTCTACTCTCTCTTGCAGCCTCTGCACAAGTAAATGAGGTTCTACAACTTGCGCTTGATAGGGAAGCTGCATTAGCTAACCGGTTAATGACCATTGATACTAGTTCTCTTAGCTTTGATTTCTTTGACATTGGAAAGGCTACTGATTGCAAAGTTTGTTCAGAACCTGTCAAGTATTCTCCGAGTGGAGCTAATGAATTAAGAGTCACTCAGCTTTGTTCTCAAAGCTTCAACATTGCACCAGAGAAATTGATGAGTCTCAACTTGGAAACCCTTGCAGACAAACTTGAATCAAGTTATACTGTAAAAAGAATGAAACGATTCCTAGTCATAGAGACACCAACTGAGATAAAGATCACAATCATGCCAGCTGGCAACCTCGTAGTAAAGGGAGTATCCACTGCTGAAGAGGCCACTAAGCTCTTCCATGACATTATTGACTAGCTTGCTAGTCACCAAAGAATAGTCGACGTGCACGTCTTCGCCTCTCCTCTTCGTCTTCGTCACTCTCAGGTGGTGGGGGCGGTGGAGGAGGTTCAGTTATAGGTTCAGGTGAATCAGTTTCTCCCAATTCATCTAAATCTGCAGGCGGTGGTACATCATCATAATATGAATCGTCTAACTCATCAGTTGGTAGTGCTGGTTCTTCTGAAGGAGTGAGAACAGTAGGAGACCCAAGAGAAATAGGTTCATCAAACGGCACTCTTTCTTCTTCAGTTAGTTTTGATATGGTTTCAGATTCATCTTCTTCTTCAGCTTCAATTTCGCCCTCAAATTCATCGGTGACAGGTATATCTTTTACAGGAGTAACAGCTTTCTCGTAATCTGCCCATGTGAATGAAGGTTTTGTCTCCGATTCTTCTTCAGTCGGAGGAACTTCCTCAACATCAGCAGACGAAGGTTCTACAACGAGCGGAGAAGGCTCAACGAGCTCAAAGTCAGATGTGAACTCCCGAGGTGGACTGTCAAGTGAGAGGTCATCCATCTCTTGTTCATCTGAGCGACCAACTGATTCTATTGTAAGATCATCTTCAGATTCTTCTAGGACAACCTCTTCAATAGGAGGTGGAGCTGCTTCATATCCGGATGGAACAGGTTTGTCTGCAGCAGCATCTTCATCCTCAACGAAGGTCAATCCAAGATCGTCTTTCAGACAAGATTCACAACGTTTTGCTGCAGCAATGAGGCC
>JBHLRQ010000106.1:0-10625 GCA_048882385.1 Candidatus Thorarchaeota archaeon
AGTAGACAGAAGAATTTCATCAAGTATTTTCTCTGCATTACTTGCTTACATGGCAATGATTCCGATTTCGTTCCTTCTACCCTTTTATCTTCAAGAAGCGCTTGGATTCAATCAATCAATGACAGGTATTTTCCTTATGATCCATCCGATTATGATCTCAGTAACTGGTCCGGCAGCAGGATTCGTATCAGAGAGAGTCCGTGCAAAAATTCAGACTGTTGTTGGTCTAGTGATTCAATTTGGGGGACTTGCAATAATTGCACTGGCTATTCCAGATGTGTTATTGATGGCTTTTGGAGTTGCAGTAATGGGAACTGGATTATCGTTCTTCAGTGTCGCAAATGGAAACTTCATTATGACTGCAGCGCCAAAGAAGTATATGGGGGTCGTAAGTGCTTTGACTAATATATCTCGAACTACTGGGTTTTCGATAGCTACAGCACTGGTCACAACTATCTTTGGGATGTTCTTCCTAATTACAAATCCTGGTGGATTCACATCGGGCCCGATCTTTTCTGCAGGCTATGGCGAGGCAGTTGAGATGACAATCTGGGTATTCTCATTTCTTTGTATCGTTGCGGCAATGATTTCGTCACTAAGGGGCACAAACATGGTTGAAGACGAACGAATCAACAATCAAAGATCTAAGGTTGCTATAGATCAAACTCATCAGCTATGAAAAGGACCCTTCTCCGAAAGTCAGGATGATCCATTGTGTGAAGGCTAACTCCAACTTCTTGATCAAACAACATCTTCCTCGGATTCTCTCTAAGGAGTTTGAGGAGGTCGTCAAGCTCTTCTTTTGAGAGTCGTCGATCTTTGTCGTAATCGACCTTACGCCAATCGATTGTCTGAATTTCCTTTACTGATTCAGATTCGTTCTTCTTTTCTTCTCGTTTCTGACGAAGGGATTTGACTGCTGGTTCGACAGATCTCTGAATTTGATCATCAGTGAGTTCTATACCGTATACATTTCTCATGTGTTTGAGGCGGGTTGAAAGGAAGACATTGGGTGCCATCTCGCGAGCATTGACCTCATCAATTCCATCAAGGGGATACTGTGTTATCATTCTTAGAAGTTCAGCTCTTGTTATTGGGCCAGATCGTTCGGGATTCAATGATTCCAGCCAATTAATTTCTTCAAACAACACTGTGATGGCTTCAACTCGCTGACCCAGACGAATCAGTGCATTGATTGTCGCTTCATGCCCAAGAACTGAAGCTGCGTGATAATCGCCAAGAAGTTCCGCAGCCCGGGATCCCTTCTGCATGAAGTATTTAGAAACCGAAGCTATTATCCTTGAAAGCAGAAAGAATCCAATCAAGGCAAGAAATCTGAGGCCTACCAGGAAAATATCTCTATCAATGAGGATTGAGTTAACAATACCAAGTCCTAGCCGAAGATAGACATAGAGGTATATGAGGTCTATAAAAAATGATGGCATACGAGTGAATATTTGTACTATTGAATCTCGGTTCTTGATGTGACCGAGTTCGTGCGTGATGATTGCTTTTACCTCTTCCTCATTTAGAACTTCCATTGTGTTGCTATGTACAACCACTACTGAGCCAAAGAAGGGAAGGTTGAATGTGAATGCATTTGGAAGAGGTGAGTTCATGAGATATACCTTGTCAACAATGACTCCACTCTTCTCTGCAAGTTCTCGTGTCCAAGCAACAATACTATCTCGAGAGTACCGACACTTCCACACTGTCCCTTCATCATAGTTGGGAGTTAGCTCTATCAGGTCTTCTTTTCGAAGTGTCTGATACGCCATGTAGTAAATCATCACAATCTGCATAATTACAATTGCTAAGAACAGAGAAATCGAGGTCAATGGATGAGACCGTGAGAAATCAATCCCCACTACAAGGGGTGTGGTGTCATCAAGATAGAGTATTGATACAAATAGAATCTGGATGAAATCTACAATCAAGAAAGCATAGATAGCCAGCAGCTTCTCTCGTTTGACTTCTTCAACCATGACTCAACCTCAGTGAACAAAAATCTGAAGGGGATTTGAAGTATGTGGTCTAGCATTCAAAATTAAGATAGATGTCTAAGACGTCGTGATTCTGCAGCAGCATAATGGAAAAGCTCACTGACATTCATACCAGTTTTTGCAGACGTGGTGAAGAACTTTAAGGTTAATAGATCAGCTAGAAGTCTTCCTTCTTGTTCAGTGACCTCAGATTGATCAGCCATATCGGACTTGTTTGCAACAAGCGATCCACCAAGAAAGTCTTCCCGCTGAATACATATTTTCTCAGTCAATGCCTGGTGTAAATCTGTAATCCTCTCGAAGGAAGATCGTACTGTAACATCATAGACCATGATTAGATGATGTGCACCTTGATAGAATTGGTTTCTTAGCCCAGCAAAAGTTTCTTGTCCACCAATATCAGCAATTGTGAGGACCACTCGACCTTCCGGAAACTCAAAAGTCGCAGCGCTAAGATCCACAGCAATTGTGGCTGTGTGTGTTTCTCTGAACTCATCATTCTGATATCTTCGAACTAGACTTGTCTTACCTACATTTGGAGGTCCTACAATTAACGCCTTGTAGAGTTCAACAGCCAAGTAAATCACCGGTCCCAGATGACAATTGCGAATTGTCTTTGGGTCTTATCAGGATTATGTGTCTAGCTTGCGTTTACCTATCGAAGCTTTTAGAAGGATGCGAATACGTGATTAGCTCATGGTCGACTTCAACGACATACGGTCAAGAACAACCAATGTCAGAGGATACATTGAGGAACTTAGGGGCAAAGACAAGGACATAATGCTTGACACCTACAATGAGTACAAGTTGGATAACAGCGTGGTCGACGGATTGAAAGATCTCGGAAAACTGATTGTTGTAGCATTTAGTGCTGCTTGGTGTGGAGACTGTAAGCGCGCTATGCCAGTCATGTTGCACCTCGAAGAGATACTTGATTGGGAGATCCTGGTCTTTAGCAAAATCAAAACAGCACCGCTCAATCCAGATGTGCAGTGGGCAGTCCCTCCCTCACCACCGGAAGTCAATGAGTGGGGAGTAACTGCTATTCCCACATTTGTGTTCTTTGATTCAGATGGTAATGAGTTGGGAAAACTTATTGAAAAACAGCAAATCAAGAACACACTTGAGGCAGAAATCCTTCACATACTCAAGAATAAATAGTACTTATTGTAAATGCAAATTGTATCTTAGGAGGAAAATGCGATGGAAATTCCAGTTCTAACTCGTTTCATAAATGGTCTAAAATTATTCTTTGAATCTAAGAGACTGAGATGGTTCTTTTTCATTTTCATTCTCTCAGCTATCTTTGTACTTCTATTTAGAGAGTTAGGAAATTTCTTCCCTCTCTTCGCAGGAGGATTTATCGCAGTAATTGGGGGAATCTTTCCAACCTTCTTTATGATCACTGCATTTCTATCTCTTTTAGGACTCCAACGTTTCGTTGCTAGTGATGAATCATATAGGAGTTCTTTCGTATTCTTCATAATTTGGATTGTCATCAGTGCTTTTGTTTATCTCATTTTATGGTTGACTGGTATGGTATTCTGGATATTGGTAGGTATTGCTTTCCTGGGTTGGATAGGATTTCAGGCATATTTGTCATCAAATACAGCAGTAAGGTATGCTGAAAGTGTTCAAATCAAGAGCCGATCACGTGTAGTTGCTTTATTATTTGGGACTCTACACGTCCTCAGCTATATTATAGTAGTTGGAGCTTTCATTGTACTATTCTTCTGGTATACTGCTAGTACAGCTCCAATTGATTATGATTGGGGATTAGTTGTGGCTGCGTTGATTGGTTCAGTATTGGCTGTTGGATTCAACTTTTTGAACGGATTCATAATGCTCAGAGAACGCAAAAGAGTTACAGTAGATAATCTGGCCCTACTTGGTCTGTTTATAGCAGCTTATGTCGCATATTTCCTGTACAACATCCTTAAACCTGTAAGTCCAACAATTGACATATTCTCCGTTCTGATTGATGCTGGAATGTCTATATTCTTCATCCTCTATGCCATGAGCTCGGTTGGAATAACATTAGCAAGTCGAGCACATTTGGATACGAGATGGAAACTGTCAGGGGAGCTTGCTGCTACTATCACCTTCTTCTTTGCATCAGGATATTTGGTTGTGCAAGCGTTATTTGGAACCCTATCAGGTGGTCTAATTGGTGAGCGAATTCCAGATGTTATCAAGTTGTTCGTGTTTCCATTTGTAGCCTTAATCGTTGAGCTGCTCTTTATTCGAAGGTCAAGAAAGATGCCGGAACCCGAAGAAGTTCCTGAAGAGATTCCAGTCCTCACAGAAGACGAACCTATGCTCTCAGAAGAAGAACCAGAACGGATTGATGAGTCAGTCGAGGAAGAAGATTCTGATATCATCCCAGAGGAGGATGGAGTCGAGGAGATTCAAGACAAATCTGACGACGAGTCGCCCTTGGAAGATGAATCTGAAGTGAGTGACTGAAACTTAACGCTGTTATTCACTCGTTTCCTCCAATCCGAAGCCTTTTATCCCCTACAGCTAAGACCTTCGCGCGGATAATTGTTCCGCACATATTAGGAAAAAACCGGAGATACTGACATGGCTAAGTACGAATGTATGGTATGCGGCTGGGTTTATGATGAAGATGAAGGCGATCCTGACAGCGGTATTCCTGCTGGCACAAAATTCGCAGATTTACCCGATGATTGGGTTTGCCCCATGTGTGGAGCAAGCAAAGAGGACTTCGAGCCAATCTAATACCATTTGCTGATATAGGGTGTGATGCCCCTACTGAAGCATCAATATTTTGACTAGATTGATTCCTAGTCTAGAAGTTAATATCAAACGCAATATCCTTGTTTCAAGCAGACAAGGAGATGCTTTGAAGACCTCTTTATACCATTTTATAGATATAAGTGGAGTATGTCTTTGAGAAAAAAGTCATGACCATAAGATATCAATGAAACTAATCAGGTGATTGAGTATAGAGAGCGGAAGTCCTACCAAGAGAGCTTTTCCGTTTAACGAAACTCTTGTTCTTGAGATTTTTTATTCGTTGTGTAATGTCTTCATGTTCTTTGGTGAGAGTATTACTTTCAACAATGAGCTTCAGGAGAGAAGAAGCATATTCTGATTCAGGTAAATGACCTTGTCGTAATTCCTGCTCTAGGTTGTACCTCTTGTTTTTCACTTCAGCTAAGGCCTTGATGATAGATCTTAATCTAATCTCCATGAATGTAAGCGATTCTGAACTATTCATGTGTCTTCCACCATCCCCCATGATACTGTACCGTCTCGACTCATCTTATTATACTCCTACAGGGTGAATCCAACTATGATTATGAGTATAATATAATATAAAATAATTGTTGATAGTCGAAAATATCTATATATGGGTTTAATCCGAGAATTATGTATCAGCAGACGAGTATGCTCTGTCAAAGCCGCCTAACCTCTTAGTTTCAAACGCCATGAAACAAGAAAGTTCAGAAGGGGGTTTCCGGAGTATGATTTCGCACGCAGATTGGAGCTTTGCACATTGAGGGATGCGCAGGATATTCAATCAAGGGTTAAGCATATCCTTGAAAGGATGTTAGACATACCCAGAATACTCACCCGTCCAGCTCCGTCAATCGCAGAAGGTGGACAACGAAGGAGAGCAAGGTTTCTCAGATTTGCTTTGTTCACTGGAGTTTGTGCATTTCCGATTCTTCAGATTACAAGTGAAATGATACTAGGTTATCCTCTCTACTTGATTTTGACTGTCATTGCAGCTGGGATCTATCTTCTGAGTGGTACAAGTCACCTACGACTTGCATCAGCATTGA
The DNA here is from genome assembly GCA_048882385.1 of Candidatus Thorarchaeota archaeon. GTDB lineage: Archaea > Asgardarchaeota > Thorarchaeia > Thorarchaeales > Thorarchaeaceae > SMTZ1-45. The sequence continues at coordinate 5,816 of JBHLRQ010000106.1, forward strand.
CAATAATACTAACAGCATGCATCCCGTTCATATCAATTCCAGTCTATCCACTATGGTCGATGGGAGACCTTGCAATGCAAATCTTGACATGGCCAGTGCTTTCGATACTCTTAGGAACCCAACTGATTTCAATAAAGAAGCAATCATTACTGGTTGGTGGCATGTCCACAGCACTGCTACTTCTATCTCTTTCACACCCAGGGATATTCATTCAAGATGCTGTGGAGCTGATCGCAGTATATCTTGCTATCTCAATCTTTCTGATGTTCACATCATGGAATCAGGATTACTACTCAACTGGTCTTGAAAGAAGTAATAGAACCCTTGAAGCGAGAAGAAAAGAATTGGAGATTTACACAAGCTTGTTGAGACATGATCTAGGCAATGATATTCAAATGATCCTAGGAGGAATTGAATTATCGCAAGTATCTGCTGGAGAATACAAGCAGAAGGCATATCTTGAGTCCACACTGGCAGCAGCTGAGAGAATGAGAAGCTTGCTTCAAATGTTTTCATTGACTGAATCAGAGCTCAACACTGACATAGTAACAGTACTTGAAAAAATAAGCCAACGAGCTGAGATCGCGTTTAAAGGAATGCTTGTTTCAGTTGAAGCCTCAGACAGTGTAAGAAGGAACCCACCAAGGTACGGAAGGCTTGTTGCTCTTGCTTTCGAAAACCTACTTCGTAACTCAGCACAACATGCTGGAGATCATCCCAGCGTGGAAATATCATTATCCCAGTCAGGAGATACACTTGAGGTTCTCTTTGGGGATGATGGTCCTGGAATTGATCCTGAAATCCTAGAGGAACTGTTTGAGAAAGGCATTACCACTGGTGATAAAGGAAAAGGACTTGGTCTTTATCTCACAAAGACAATCATTGAGTCTGAAAATGGCTCAATTGAATTATTGAATCGCGAAAATCCAGGATGTTACTTTCTAATCAAACTCCCCTTCATTAATGGACCATAGTATAGGTAGCATATTCTGGGAAAGAATAAATGGCTTGATGTTCACCCAACAAAAGGGAGAAAGGTCTTGACTACTCTTCAAACTACTATATCAGATGTAACTGTCTTCCGGGATGCAGCTAGAATAACTAGAACTGGTAAAATAAAGCTGAATCCAGGTCCTCACAAAGTGTTGGTTTCAGACATATCAAACTATGCTCAGAACGACAGTTTCAGAGTGAAAGGAAAAGGCGCAGCGAAACTATCAAGCATAGATGTTCAAAGTGTGACGAATGTATTTGAACCATCAGCTGACATCAAACCACTTTATGATGAATTGAAGGTTTTGGAAAAGAAACGCATAGAGATTCAGGATGAGATCGAATATCAGCAAAACCGTATGAATCAGGTTAATTCTATGGTTGCTGAATTCTCAAACCACTTTGGCATGGTAGTTGCAGCAAATGAAGGCGATTTAAAATCACTCAATGAAATGGATAAAAAAGCAGTTTCTTTAGCCAGTGAAATCCACAAAACGATAAGAAAGCTAAACGAGGAAATACGCGAACTGGATGACAAAATGCAGGTCATTAGGAATAACATCGGAAAATTAAATTCTGAAAGGAGAACAGTGTCGACCTATTCTGTTGAAGTTACTTTGGAAGTTTCAAAAACTTCCGACATAGAACTAGAGGTGACATATCAAACAGGAGGAGCGGGATGGACTCCAAGATATGACGTAGACCTTTTGCCAGAAAGAGCTAATCTCCGTAGACTAGCACTAGTGCAGAACCGAACAGATGAGGATTGGAATGAGGTTAGCTTGACGGTGTCTACGGCAACAGCAAGACCAGTTGAAGCAATTGAAGGCAGTCCATTCTTTATCACAGCGTATGATCCAGCAGCAGTCCGATATGCTGAAAGTCGTGTACGAGACGATAGACGAATGAAAGGAGTACCAAAACCATCAGCTGTAGCAGGCATTGCGCCTCCTGCTCCTCCGCCAGAGATTGTTGAAGAATTCGCTGAGGCAGTTGAGACAGTTTCTGGGATTGCAGTCTATGAACTACCAAAGAAAATCACAATACTATCAGACTATGAGCGACATCCAGTAACACTCATTGAGGAAGAAATGAAATCATCAACAGTGCATTATTGGTTTGCTGAGGAGATGTATGAAGTTGTAGCGCAAGATAAAGTCACGAATAACGATAGTGTGATTTTACCTGGAAAGGTCAAGGTGTTTTCCGAAGGAGATTATATTGGAGAAACTTCAATTGGTCAGATTTCACCTAGAGAGCAGTTCAAGATTGGAACAAGAGTTGCATACGATGTAAAAGCAGAGAAGAAACTTGTTGAACGTGAGATGGAGAAAGCTGGAGTTCTTCGGGGAAAGCTTCGACGATCCTATCAGTACAAACTCGAGATACAGAGTTTCTCAAAGAGGAAAGTCGAGATAGATGTCTTTGACCGTATTCCACATAGTGTTAGTACACAAATCGATGTGAAAATGGATTGGGAGAAACTCAATCCGAAAAACCATGAGCTTGGTATCATAGAATGGCATCGAGAATTGGAGCCAAATGAGAAGAAGGTCATTGAATATAGCTATGAAGTAGTGTGGGATAGAGATGTTACTATCAGTCCACCATTGCCATGAGGAGGTCAAAAAATGAAAGAAATCGCTACTCATATCTCAACTGTTACAGTATTCAGAGATGGAGCTCGTGTTAGTAGAATAGGCAAGACTGAATTATCTGCAGGTGAACAGACGGTCAAGGTTTCAGGCATCACTAGATATGCAGAACCAGACAGTTTTCGAGTTAAAGGGAAGGGCAATGCAGTTCTTCGAGGAATCGATGTCAAACAAGTTAGTCACACATATGAACCAGAAGGAGATGTTAAAGAACTATACGAGAAACTCAAAGGTCTTGAAAGGGATCGAGCTGAGATAGAGGATGACATCCAAATGCAGACTTCAAGAGGTGAACGACTCAATCTCGTCATGAGCCAATTTAGTTCTGATTTTGGGAAATGGTACTCTGTCGGAGAAACACCACTGGAGCAGTTCACTAAAATGGACAAATCAACCAGCAGCCTAATACATGATTCAAAGGAAGCCATTCGTGAACTCCAGGAAAAATTGGAAAAGACAAATGCAGAAATTGCATCTGTTCAAAGGAATATCAATCGAATCCAAGGCCAAAGAAGAACTGAAACAATCAATGAAGTTCTAATCAATTTGGAAGTTAAGGAGAGTACTCCATTGGAGTTAGAAGTCACCTACCAACTCCAAAAAGCATCTTGGCAACCTACATACGACATAGACATTGGAGAACTCACAACTTCTGTCAAGAGAATCGCAGTTGTCAGAAATCAAACTCTCGAGGACTGGGAAGACGTGAATCTTGCTGTTTCTACGGCTTCAGCACAACCAATTGAGGCTGTGGATCCGAGTCCATACTATGTAGATGTGTGGATTCCTCAACCAGCTGGATTTGGTATGGCAACATCCAGGTCTGCAGCTCCTGCTGAAATGAAAAAGGAGAAAGCTTACGATTTCGATGATGAACTTGAAGATGGATTGGTGAGCGAGCTCGCAGAAGAGCCAGCTCCAGATATCATTGAAGAATATGCAGAACCTGTAGAATCCTTGGGTGGTATAACAGTCTTTAATGTCCCCGGTGAGGTCTCAATTCCAGCGGACACTGATCCACATCCAGTTACCTTGACACTTGAAGAATTTGAATCTCGAAGATTGCACTTCTGGAATGCCGCTGCAATGGCGGAAGCTGTTGCGCAAGATGAAATCACAAATGGCGACTCTGTGCTACTTCCAGGAAACGTAAATGTCTATGCAGCAGGGGATTTCATTGGAGAAACATACCTAAACATGCAAGCACCTAGAGAGAAGTTCAGATTGGGTACTCGAGTTGCTTACGATCTGAAGGTTGAAAAGAAGCTCATTGAGAAAGATACAGAGAAAGCAGGATTAACTCGAGGGAAAAAGAAACGTGGATACAAGTATTCTCTTGAGATAAAGAGCTATGCAAAACAGGACATCACAATCAAGGTTGTAGATGTCATACCTCACAGCAATTCAGAGAAAATTACTGTTGAACTCATTTCTCCATCTTTGCCAATAAAGAAGGAAGAACTTGGTGTTCTCGAATGGGAAACTGCAATTGAAGCTGGTGCAGAACTTAAGATAGATTACGGATACGAGGTCGAGTGGGAGAAAGACGTTTCAATTAGGCCCCCACTTCCATAGTAAATGGTAGTGGTTTGCTACCTACCATCTACTCATCTCATCAATCACTGCTACAATTCTATGCATCGCCAATCGATAGTTCTCAACTACAATGCTCTCATTGGGAGAATGGGCTTTGGAAAGGTAGTCGCCGCATCCGATAGAAACCATGGGTACATACTTGTTGAATAGATAGAGAGGACCAGAGCCTGGACTTGTCATGTGAATCTTCATATCTCCAAACACACGCTGGTTGGCTTCCTCTACTACTTTCACAAACGGATGATCCACTGGTGTCTTTGCTGCAGGATATCCCTCAAAGTAAATAATCTTCACGTCCTCGAATCCCTTATCGTCAAGATGTTTCCGCAACTTCTTGTGAACATCATTTGGGTGCATTCCCTCGACAAGGCGGAAGTCAATCTTACAGGATGCTTTTGCTGGCAATACAGTCATCGAGCCTTCTCCTTGGTATCCACTAGTAAGTCCGCAAATGTTAGCAGTAGGCTCTCCATAGTAGGCTTTCTTCAATTCATCACCAGACATTCCATTGAGAAACTCATCGATACCATATTCTTCCTTTAGAAGTTCCTCATTGAGGTCAACTT
>JBHLRQ010000107.1:0-10586 GCA_048882385.1 Candidatus Thorarchaeota archaeon
CCTTCAAAGTTTTCAGCAAGCCAGGAGAGGTGTTTTTCCATAGCTTTAGGAGTTCTACCAAAAGCTTGAATCACAAGTGGATGACCTGTCTTCTCCATCATTGAAACAGCAGTTTCTATCCATTTTTTTGCTGTCTTCTTGTCAAAGATACCCTCACGAGTATCTTCCATTATAGATTGACCCTTGAAGAAGAGACCACCAATCATGACTGTGGGATTTTCTCCTGGATTGCCACCAATTGAAATCCCTCCGAAATCGAATACTTGTTGTTCTTTCTTGAAGACGAACATTCTATCACCATACTTTTTTTGGTCGTGGATACAATTCAGCACGCTTGACCAAATCGACTATGCTTTCAGTCCATCCGACACCCATCAAGTGAAGTCCATGGACACCATCAATATTACTGACATCGTCAATGAGTTCCAATGCGATTTGAATACCTTCCGCTTTCATAGCATCTATCCTCGCGTCTTCATCAAGACCATGCCCTACTTCCTCAAGACGTTTGATTAAGTCACTAGGAACATGAATGCCAGGAACAAATTCATTCAAGAAATTGGCCATCTCTGAGTCTCTCAAAGGAATGATGCCAGCTAAAATGTACAAATCCGAATCAACTTGCTTTAGAAAGGAGTCGAGTCTCTTTGGGTCGAAAATTGCTTGGGTCTGAAAGAACTGAGCTCCAGCCTCTATCTTCTTCTGAGTTCTTTTTACTTGGTCATCCAAAGGATCAACATTTGGATTGATTGTGGCTCCAAGATAGAACTCCGGGACACCTTCTAATTCATCACCTATGAAATCAATTCCATTTGAGAGTCGTTTGGCTAGATGGAGTGATTGTAATGTATCCAAATCATAAACCATCTTTGCAGTTGGATGCGAACCAAAACGAACATGGTCACCAGTCATGAATAAAATATTTCGGACTCCTAATGCGTAGGCTCCATAGAGCTCACTCTGAATGGCAATCTGGTTTCGGTCTCTTGTAGTAATATGTAAGATTGGCTCGACACCAGCTTGTAAAACAAATTTCGCGCAAACTGTGCTACTCATTGTAGGAACGCCGCGAGCATTGTCTGGAATGTTGATTGCATCGCAAAAATCAGCAACCATCTCAATACGTTCAATCAATAGAGTGGAATCAGCTCCACGAGGAGCTCCAATCTCACAGGTAACAACAAATTCACCGTTGTCAAGCATATGTTTGAGACGAGTATCTTGCAGTTCAAAAATCTCCAGTAATTCCTGATATGATTGGCTAAACCTCCCCTAAATTGGTTTTGTCTAAAATCAGAAACGACTTTTTTATTCAATCAACATCAATCTGACGTAAATTCCCATCTGGGAGCGCTCTAATCAATTTCTGAGCCACTTCGTATCTCAGATTAGCCACGAGCTGGATATTTTCCTGATTATATGTTTCGCTAACAATATCTCCAGCCTCATGTAGCCAGGATAGAGTTGACATCCCTTCATCGCCATAGGGGAGGAGAATCTCATATTTTCGAAGGTCAGGCAATTCTTGTGTCACAGATTCTACTAATTGATTGAGATTCGTCTTATGATGTGCAGATATTGGTACAATAACTGAATATGCTTCAGGAAGTGCTATTCTTCTTTCTTCAATTTCTTCCTCGTTGAGCAAGTCTATTTTGTTGAGAGCAATGATTATCGGAATCCCATTTGCTCCAATTTCATTGAAGGTGTCAAGACATGCTTTGACTTTTCGTTCCATCTCAGATATCGGGTCTGAAGCATCAACAACAAGGATGATTACATCAGCATCAGAAACCTCCATGAGAGTTGTATTGAAAGCCTGTAAAAGTGAACCAGGAAGATCACTGATGAAACCAACAGAATCGGAAACAATAACACGGCGACCCGGTAAATCTAGTTCACTAGCCTTTGTGGAAAGAGTGGTGAATAACTCATCTGCAACTTCAACTTCTGACCCTGTAAGAGCTCGATGGAGTGTGCTTTTCCCTGCATTGGTATAGCCTGAAAGTATTAGTTCGATGAATCCCTCGTGAATTCGTTTCTTTTTCTTTAGTTTTTGTTCGTTGACAATTTTCTTTAGTTTGTCATTTATAGTCGTAAGACGACGCCGGATTTCCTTAATTCGAAGATTGAGGAGGTCTTCTCCAGCACCAATCTGTTCTGCAATTGGCCGATCCCCAGTATGCTCTTTTTGAAGGCGCATCCGAATCTGGTGACGTTCAAAGGGGAGTTCATATCTCAATCTAGCCTGCTCTATCTGGAGTCGAGCTTGTGGAGTCCTTGCATGTTTGTCGAAGATTTCCAAAATGACCTGAGTTCGGTCGCGTACCTCTGTTTCCCAGAGCTCCATAAGCCTGAAGACTTGCCCGGATGTGAGACCGGGTGAGAACAAGACAAATTCAGGTTTATTCACTTCTATCCAAGTTTGAATTTCTTGTGCTTTTCCTGATCGTATTCCATACTTAGCCGCAGGAGAACCAACTATGTCGAATGTACCAATTACAGTATATTTAGCAGTGGATGCCAAAGCCTCAAACTCACTAAGGAGATTGGGTTCGCGATAACTCCTACGCTGAACAAGTAATGCAGTAGCTTCGACCATTGATACATTCGTGGAGAGTTACGTCTTAAACGATTTGATTTGTGTCTAAAAAGGTCAAAGAGAAAGATTCATGGCTATTATCAGGGCTCAACGACTCGGTTTAGTATGACACAATTTGAGATAAGAGCGAAGGATGGACTTGCGCGCCTTGGTGTATTTCCTACGAAGCATGGAACGGTAAAGACTCCTCTGCTCATGCCTGTTGTTCATCCTGGAAAGTCAACTATCAGACCACAGGAGCTAGTAAGCAAATATGGATTTCAAATGGTAATTACTAATTCATACATCATAAAATCACATGACCGTTTTAGAGAAGCGGCCCTAGGGAAGGGAGTTCACAATTTACTCGAATTCAATGGTCCAATAATGACTGATTCGGGTACATTTCAGATGTACTTTCATTCACTCCCAGAGGGTGAAATTGACCCTTTGGAGATTGTCGAGTTTCAAAGATTAATTGGCTCGGATATCGGAACTATCCTTGATGTGTTTTCGGATCCAAATGTTGGGAAAACCAAAGTCGAGCAAGATATGAAGCTCTCTTTAGAGCGTGCAAAATCATCTGTAAGTAAGAAGGGAGAGATGATGCTAGCAGGAACTGTTCAAGGGGGGTCTTATCCCGACCTACGAGAAACCTCAGCGCGGGGGTTAGCTTCTCTCGACTTTGATGTTCATCCCATAGGTGGAGTAGTTCCTTTCATGGAGCAATACCGTTTTGCTGACATGGTTCGGGCAACACTTGCTGCTAGGAAACACTTACCCCCAGATAGACCTGTTCATCTTTTTGGTTGTGGGCACCCAATGCTTTTCGCACAAGCAGCGTTATTGGGCTGTGACTTCTTTGATTCAGCATCATATGCAAAGTTCGCAGAAGCTGGCCGCATGTTGTTTCCCACGGGTACAATTCATCTCAAACAACTTATCGAACTTCCTTGTGATTGCCCAGTTTGTAGCAACACAACAGCACAGGAATTCAACGAGCTTGAAAAACCAGAGAAAGAACTCGCATTAATGAAGCATAACCTGTATGTATCAGCAGCTGAGATGCGTAGAGTTAGACAAGCAATTTCAGAAGGGAAATTGTTCGAGCTTGCGGCTACTCGTGCACGAAATCATCCATCTCTTCTAGAAGCATTTAGGGTTATGATGGAATACAGCGAGATGATGGTCGAATCAGATCCTGTAGGAAAGACTTCCTCCGTATTTTATACGGGACCTGAAACAGTGATGCGTCCTGAGGTTGTGAGTTTTTATCAACGACTTTATGAGCGCTATCCATTTAGGAATACGGACAAAGTCGTTATTGTTCCGGATAATGCAAACAGACCGTATTCAGAAAGTGCAGGAACAATAATTGATGAAGTACGACGGAGAAAGGTAGAAGATTTTCTCTTATTGTTCGTAACACCATTAGGTGTAGTTCCTTGGGAACTAGAACACGTTCATCCAGCACAGCAAGGTGTCTTTCCAGAAAAAATAGACCAAAATTCTCTTGACATTGTTGAAACCAGGTTGCACAAATTCCTTGACAGTATATCATTTGAGAACTTGTTATGGTTTAGTCGTAATGCTGCTACAAATGTGATTTCGGAATCAATCAAGAACATGTGGAAAACTGCCTTTTATGACACATCGTCTTCACTCATACAAGAAATTGGAACAACTTCGGACGATAAACAAGATTGGACTAAGAGGAAACTTAAAGCTGTACTCAACTACCAGTGGGGACCAGAAGCTGCAGCATTGACTGATTTAGAGGAGCTCAGTATTGACATCTCTAAAAGTACTGGGAAAATTAGACATGTAAAATTAGGAAAAGAAATCATTTTCACGCTTGTTCCTACGAATGGATTATTCACTGCAACCTTTGAGGGAGGATTGCAGCTTCTGGACCAGAAACTCGATTCAAAATATATTGTCAGAATAGATGACGAAGTTCGCGAATTTGTGGCCAATGGCAAGTCCGCACTTGCCAAGTTTATAGTTCATGCTGACCCGAGTCTCCGAGCAGGAGAAGAGGTTGTAGTTGTTGATAGCTCAGACACATTACTAGGTCTAGGCAAGGCACTACTAACCGGACCTGAGATGATTGCATTTCAACGTGGTGTGGCTGTAAACATACGTCACTCAAAGAAGATCTAGTTAGAAGACTCTTCTATAGATGCTGAATAGAGAGGATGACCAGGTATTTTTCTCAAGGCATCAACACCACCCATAGGTAGAACCATCATCTGAGATGTTGGAGAATACAACCGAATCCGCGAACCTTTTTTCACATCAGCCTCAGGAGGCAACAAGGACACAGCAGATATCTTACCTATGCTGAAATGTACTTCTACATTACTTCCAACAAAGATTACTTGGTTCACCTCACCTGAAATCTCATTATCGCTGCTACTTGACGGTTGAACATGTAGGTCTTCTGGGCGAACAGCACATCGGACATGCTCACCAATTTCAAAGGGGTAATTCTCAACAGGAGAGAAACCTTTCACTGATTGGCCATCTGGAAGATGAATGGTTAGTTCAGAACCAAGAGATTCTATTTGTCCATCTAGAAACGTACACTTGCCAATGAAATCAGCAACGAATAAAGTCTGAGGTTTGTCGTAAATCTCACGGGGAGGTGCATATTGTTGAACATATCCAAGATCCATGACAGCGACCATGTCAGAGATACTTAGTGCTTCAATCTGATCATGAGTGACATAGACTGTTGTAATACCAAGTTCACCCTGTATCCGAAGAATCTCTTCACGCATCTCGTTCCTAAGCTTGGCATCAAGATTTGAAAGGGGTTCATCAAGTAGCAATACATCTGGCTCGATTGAAAGTGCCCGGGCAAGTGCAACTCTTTGTTGCTGACCTCCTGAAAGCTGGTGTGGAGTTCTATCTCCAAGGCCGCCCATTCGTACAAGCTCGAGTGCGTTTTCGACTCTTGACTTAATAGCAGCTTTTGTATACTTCATTCCACTAACACGTTTCAGCTTCAGACCATACGCAATGTTATCGAAAACCGTCATATGTGGCCAGAGCGCATAGTTCTGGAAACACATACCTGTGTTTCTCATATTTGGAGGAATTTCGGTCATCTCTTTGTCATCAAAGAAAATCTGACCCCTATCTGGGACATAGAACCCAGCGATGAGTCGAAGTAGAGTTGTTTTTCCACAACCTGAAGGTCCAAGCAGGGTAGAAAGTTTACCGTCCTGTAGGACCATATTGACGTCATCAGTAGCGACGACTTCACCAAATGTTTTTCGCAAGTTCTTGAGTGTTATTTCTACCATCTAATTCACCTCAGATTCCTGTCATGGCGGATGCTCTAGTCTTCAAGATTGCATTGGTTACAGCTATCACGACCATCTGCATTATCATCATGAGTACACCTAGAGCTGCCGCAGGGCCTATTCCATATATTGGCGGCAATCCAGCGTATGTTTCATTGATCCAGTACGTTAATGGTGCTTGATAGTAATTTGCACCACCGAGTAAAAGACTTGTACTGACTTCACTCACACAGTAAACAAATGAGAGAAGTGCTCCAGCTAGAACACTTACACCAATCAGAGGTACAACAATACTTGTGAATGTCTTGTTTTTGCTAGCTCCAACATTTTGCGCAGCTTCTTCCAGCGCTACTGGTGTCTGCTGCATACCAGCATACGCTGCACGAACTGTAAATGGAAACTTCCTTACAAGAAATGACATGACAATGAGAAACATTGGTCCATCTATGGGGAAGAATGGAGTATTATAGAACAATGTGAAGTATCCTGTTGCAATCACAATTCCTGGCAATGCGATTGGTGATGTCACTAACATATCTAAAGCAGTACGACCGGGTATTTTCCGACGAGAGATGATATATGCCGCAGAAACCCCAAGAAGCACAATTCCAAATGTCGCTACTGCGGCGTATCCTATTGTTCTTATCAATGCCCCCCGTATATCGCCATTGCCTAATATTGCAAAGTTATCCAATGTCAGCGGCGGTAAAAGCTCACTAGACCTATACTCTGAAAGCGCGAGAAGTATAACACTAATTTGTGGTATCAATGCAAAGAATAGAACTGGAATGATAATTAAATACATCAGAATCCAAATCCTTGTAGAAAGAGTCCGAGTCCGTGGATTCCATTGACCTCCCTTGCTTGCAGATGCGTATGCTCTGAGCGAGGCATACTTCCTTATGGCAAGGAATCCTGACAATGCAAATACAAGCAAGATCATTCCTATTGCAGGACCTAATGGATTGATGTCCCCAGATTCTGCTGTGATGCTGTCAAATACTTGGAAAGCAAGGGTCTTTTGAGCCTGAAGGTCTTCTGCATAAACTATTGGTGTACCCAGGTCTTCTATACTCAAGATGAAGGTCAGAATAGCTCCAGCTTGAATTCCAGGCATTGCCAAGGGAAGCGTTACTGACCGGAATAACTTGAAACCTGTGGCTCCAAGATTCTCAGCTTGTTCTTCGAGAGATGGATCGATACCCATGAAAGAAGAATATGCATTGAGATAAACTAATGAGAAGAGCGAAAAGCCTTGAACAATGATGATTGCCATTAGACCATGAAACTCAATTCTTGTCCATTCGAATCCAAATAATCCAAATCCAGCGGCAGCTAGATTGTTTAGAAAACCATTCGCTCCAAGGAACCACTTGATTCCCATCGCACCAATAAACGGAGTTGAAAGCATCGGAAACAGCAGGAGAGTTCTGAGAATTCCTTTACCAGGGAATTCATACCTTGCTATTATGAATGCAAATGAGGTTCCGAGAATAACTGAGATAGCTGTTACTGCAATCGCTACATAGACGGAGTTGAGAATGATTCCAAGATCAATTCCCCAAACCTCAATGTAGCCAGCTCCAGTTGGCCGAATCCAATTGAAGTCTTGAGGCTGCCACTGTGGTACGTAGGCTGCGTTACTGAAGAGTTGTGTGATGAGATCCAAGGAAACACCAGTTTCCGTAACAAAAGACCCCCAAACAACACTGAGTAAGGGAGCAATTAGAAATAAACCAAAGACAAAAAGAATCGCAGCAAGTTGAATCCAACTTAATGTATCCATCTCTCTCGAGAATTCTTTTGCATAGCCACCCAGTCTTTTGATTAGTAATCTTATATTCTGACCGGGATCAAGGAAAAATCTGAATATACGATGGATTCCACGATAAATCCACCTGAGGAATGAAACAAATTTAGTTCCTAATCCAACGAAGAATCCAATTATTCCAGTCAGACCCGTTGTAAGGATGTCGATGGGAGCAAATGACTCCTCCATATCTTCAGCGAGATATTCTGTTTCCACTTCAGTATCGAGGTCACTATGCCCCACATCTTTCACATCCTTGTTTGTTGTATACTTCTTGGCCTATAGGGATGCCAGATATGCATTCAAGTCTGCTAGCGTAGCCAAATATTGTGCATTGGCTGCTGCAGTCCATGCGGTCTGCATATCATAGTAGAATCCACTATCATTGATCATTTGATCATTGATCGATTTCGCAAAATCAATTGTGAAATTCGTTGGAGTCGATTCATACATTATGGTGACAGGACGTCCCATGTAGATAGACCAATTGTTGAGTTGAGTTAGTGTGATGTCAGTGTCAATGTAAGCACTAACTAATGCATCCCAACATAATACAAGGTTGTCATGTGCGTCATTAAAGACTGCTTCAAAGTATGAGATGAATGCAGTATTAATTTCCACAGACAATGTGTCATTGAAATCTATTCCTGATGTTTCAATTGTTTGATTATATGTTGCATAGAGGTCTGGGAAGTTCTGTCCGTATGTTGTAGTAAATGCAGATCCCAAGACCGGCATTCGACTCACACCAGGTGTAAGCCAGACTGCTTGTCCCTCAGGAGACAGAACATAATCAATGAATCCTTCAGCTAAATCCTTCTTAGGAGTGTCTTTCACCATAGCAATTGGATCTCCATTGACAATTGTTTCCCCTTCAGGAATAATGTATTCACAATCAGGGTTGTTTGCCTGAGTGTTGTAACCATAGAAGTCAATCGACATTGAAACGCCCACTTCTTGGTTCTCAGCTGCAGCTTGGGTCTGGACAGATCCAGGATACAATCTGGCGCTTCCAGCCATTCTGGCTAGAGTTACCCATCCAGCTTCCCAACCCATACCCTGAGTAATGATTTCATAGATTCGAGTGTTGGATGTTGTTGCGGGTGCATTGCCCATAGCGATTGTCGCTGTTGGTAACAAAGAACCCCAGATAGGTTGAGCAAGATGTGTCCAGTTATTAGGAGTGGGTAGACTATTTGCATCCAGGAAAGCATGATTAACCGTGAATCCAAATGTTGAGATGGCTGCTGCCACCCAAACAACATCATTGTTTCCGTCACGACGTTTCATGTCTGTGTTTGCAATCTCATCAGGTACTCTATCTACAACCGCCTCAATGGAAGCCCAATTCAATGGCTCTAGATTGCCATCACGTTGCATCTGGTCAAATAGTGTAGGACCACCCCCCCACAATACGTCAACACCACCTGCTGCAATCACATCATCCCAAAATCCACCATCTTGTGTCTTCCAGACAACATCTGTAATTCTATTTTGAATAGCAAAATCACTTGCTAGAAATGCAGTTTCATATGCTGCGTGAATTGCAACGTCGTGCCGAGTGAGCACAGTTATGCTCTGTTGTGGACCAGCGGGGCTCATATTCAAAACTACAAGAGCTCCTCCAGTTACGACTACAGCAATTACAACGACAGCAATTACAATCGTTCTCATATTTCGTGTACTTTCGAACTCTCCGGCCATCAAGTATCACCTTTTTGAAAGGAATTTCTCACTGAATAGATACGACACCGTGCCTTTTCAAAGCTCCTTTCAAGTTCGCTAAGTTTCGACACAACGATGAGTGATATTAAAGGTTTGTCACCAGTGTGAATGTGTACCTAAGTACATGTTCATTCGTGAGGATTTGTTCAATGATTAGTTATTCGTTCAATAAGGAATAAAAACATCATTTTTTAACTGGTGGTGCCTAAAAGCCTAAATACTCATCACTTAGGTAACTGCCTACGTTTCGAGTTAACTTCACGGAAGATTCGAAGGAGGACAAAAACGCGTTGAATACAGGTTTACGGACACGTAAGGTTGCTGCGATGTTTCTCATCGCTGCACTCTTCGCTCCATACTTCATTAGCGTTGGTATTGTTCCGACCAAAGTTGTGGCTGCAGAAGACCCAATCACTCCGTTGATTGTGGTCGATATGGGCCATGGCCAGTACTCTTCATACGTATATGGAGAAGAAGACGCTTGGTTGGCTGGCAATCTGACAGCTATGGGATTTGAAGTAGTATTCGCATGGGGTGGTCTCAATGACACCATTCTTGAGGATGCTACAGGACTATTGGTTGGTGCCATTTATGGCGTCAACGAAGGCTTCACAGCTTCTGAGATTTCTGCTGTTGCCGATTGGTTTAATGCAGGGAACAAATTCCTATGGGTCGGATCTGACTCTGACTACTCAGGCTATGCCTACATCAATGCCAACTCATCATTGATTCTTGATGCTGTTGGTTCACATGTATATCCAGAGGCGATCTCAATCAGTGACGCTCACTCCAACTGTAATGCTTCATACCGAGTGGTCGCAAACATGACCAGCTCTGATCCATATGTTGCAGGCATTGTTGATGGTGTCGATGCAGTACTCATGCACGGTCCAACCTCACTCTACGGAAGTACTTCTGGAGCTGAGGGAACCGATGTTGTTGCACTTGAATCTGAGACCATTGATGATGTTTACCCATTACTCTACTACGGTGCTTCAGCTACCATTGGTGACTCTGACCTTGTCCCACCACTTGCTAATGCAGACGGTGACATGGGCAATTGTGTCGCAGTATCCATGGTGATCTATGCTGGAACTGATGGAACAGGGGTAATCATTGTGTCTGGTGCCTCACCTTACGGTGACTATCAGCCAATGTT
>JBHLRQ010000108.1:0-7883 GCA_048882385.1 Candidatus Thorarchaeota archaeon
AGAGAACGAAGGTCCCACCCAAACTGAGCTGCTTCATCTCTAAGTTCATCGGGACGGGTTTCTAAAGTTACAAAGATACCTGGTTCCTCAAACTTGGTTGCACCATTGTAAAGAAATTGCAACCCAAAGACAGTCTTTCCTGAACCTGTCTTTCCTGAGACCAATACGGTACTGCCTTCAATGATGCCACCTTCAATAAGGTCATCAAAACCTTTGATTCCAGACTTGATGCGCTTCATAGGCTTCATCTCACTCAGGATTTCCACTAATCTCCCAACCCTTTGCAATAGAGTTGATTGAAGTAAAGGTCACATTCAAAACATCTGGAGATTTACGGAGAGTTTCTGTCTTCATCCTCAGGTCTTTTTCATCGATACCCATCATCAGAGCATGTACAACCATTGGTTCTTCTTCCACAGCCACCCACAAATAATGCTCTTCCTTGGAAAGCTCCTCAGCAAATGTTTGGGCTCGACCTTTGCTGATATCAGGAAGTATATGACCGCCAATCTCGATTCTCAACAAGGCTGAAACAGTATAACCCATAGCTTCTGGACGGACAAGTGCGCAATATCTAGTTACAGTGTTGTTGTCTTTGAGCCGCTTTGCTCTAAAATGGATTGTAGTGTCTGGTTGATTTAGCTCTTTTGCAATTTTTGTAAAAGGCGTCTTTGCATCTTTTTGTAGTATACGGAGTAAGTCTCTGTCTAGTTGGTCCATAGTCTAGAATCCACCAGTTCCCATCTTGAGGGATTTCTTGCGCACTGAGCTAAACGCCAAAGAGCGCTATTAAGGGTTGTTTGGTTGTTTGTACTATTCGCAATCTTATCAGATATTATTGAGATTGATACAAAGTTCATAGGAACCACTGAGTGTTTTGGAGAAAAACCTGTGATTCTCTCAATCAGTGGATAAGGCAATTGCAGGAATCCGATTCATGGCAGCAATGCAGGTGGAATCATGAAAGCATAGATTAGTGTCCAAAAGACAACCCAAAGCATTAGATACGATGGTAAAGAGTTTGTAATCATCTTCTGTGTTCCTCCTAATTTTTCAGGTTCAATCTCCAGAAGATAGCGAATTACAAATAGTGACAGGACATACATAAGAAACCCAAAAAGGACTCCTCGTGTGCCTGCGAACCATTGACCTCCAAATCCACAGATAAGCGCGGTAATCAGGGCCAAGAAGATTTTCACATAGTACTGCTGATCGTTGGGTGAGTCAGCCCATCGACCAAACATTCGGTTGGCGAGGTTCTTAAGGGGTGTGATGTCCATGATGAGTCACAGCCTGATTGAGGCTGGTTCAATCGACGATGTTATAATCATGTCGGTTTGTTTGCGGGATGAGAAAGTATGAAGATCTCGATGAGCAACGTTGACATTCGACTCATTCTACCTGAGCTACGTCAGTCTGCAGAAGGTGCTTTCATCAAGAATATCTACCAGTACGGAAACATCTTCACTCTCAAACTGTACCAGCCAGGCGGAGGATCAACACAACTTCTCATCCAACCGGGTCAGAGAATTCATCTCACTGAGTACGTGAGAAAGGCTCCAAGAGTTCCTCCCAAATTCTGTAGTGTTCTAAGAAAATATCTGAAAGACAAGAGAATAGTTTCTGTGAAACAGTACGAGCTCGATCGGATTATAGTCATTGAGGTGGGGGATGATGAAAGTTCATACAAGCTTGTTGTGGAACTATTTGGCAGTGGAAATCTCCTTCTTCTAGACCCGGAGGATGTCATCTTTGTAGCAATGCATTACAGAAAGATGCGAGATCGTGATATAATCCCCAAAGCACTATACGAATTTCCACCGCCTAGGGGAACTGATGTTCTCACATTGGAGAAAGGATCCATTGGAGAAATAATCGAAGACTCAAATGCAAACATTGTGAGAACTCTAGCCAGTAGGCTCAATCTAGACTCTCTCAGTTGTGAAGAAATCTGTGCTCTCTCCAGAGTTTCACCCAAGATTATGGCTCCAGAAATTGATAGTCAAACGCTTACTGACTTGGAAACTGGATTACAGAGATTTGTAGAGAAATTAAAGGCTGGTGTCAATGAACCAAACATCGTGTTTGATGATGAACCTGTTGAAGACGAAGAATCTCAATTCATAGCATTTCTACCGTTTCGATTCGAGCTATATCATGACCTCCCAACAGAAACCTTTGAGCTGTTTAGTCAGGCAATCGACGACTTCTTTGGGGTTTCTGAGGTTGAACTTGAAGATGAACAGGAACAAGATGCACTTTCAAGGGAACAGAAGAGACTACAGCGAATAATCGATAAACAGAACGAGAGTATTGAAAATCTGGTCGCAAAGGCTCAGATATTAAGAACCAATGGAGAATTAATCTACTCTTTCTTCTCCAGCGTGCAGGAAGTTCTCGAAACTATCTCGAATGCAAGAACAAGTGGTCATTCATGGGATGAGATTATCAGCAGAATCGAGGAGGGGCGGAAGAGAGGGTTGCCATCTGCACTTTTGATACAGAGAATAATTCCATCCCAAGGTCAGGTCATTGTAAAACTGAATGACACCGATGTAACTCTTGACATCAGACTATCTGCTCAGGATAATGCTTCTCTTGCTTATGATCAGGCGAAGAAGTCTGAATCAAAAGTGGCAGGTGCAAAGAAACAGATAGAGAAGACGAAGGAAAAACTGAGTAAACTAGAGATGATTGTTGCAGAGCCAGAAACGAAACGGATTCTAGTCAAAGCCAGAAAGAAGCGATGGTATGAAAAATTCCGTTGGTTCATTTCTTCAGAGGGCTTTCTAGTTCTAGGAGGTCGTGATGCCAAAAGCAACGAGAACTTAGCAAAAAGGCAGATGGGAGCGAATGATATCTTCATACACGCTGCTC
Organism: Candidatus Thorarchaeota archaeon; assembly: GCA_048882385.1. Lineage (GTDB taxonomy): Archaea > Asgardarchaeota > Thorarchaeia > Thorarchaeales > Thorarchaeaceae > SMTZ1-45. Next base: position 2,878 of record JBHLRQ010000108.1, read on the forward strand.
TACATGGTGCACCATATACGATAATCAAAGTTCCTGATGTTCCCCCTTCCGAGCAGACTCTAGAAGAAGCTGCACAATTTGCTGTGACTTTCTCAAGTGCTTGGCAGGATGGTCTCTCCAGTGGTGATGCATATTGGGTAAATCCTGAACAGGTCAGCTTTAGTCCGCCTTCAGGGGAATACCTGCCTACCGGAGCAGTTATGCTGTATGGAACCAAGAACTATATTCGAAGAGTACCAATAGAGCTTGGAGTAGGAGTTCTGCTTGAAGAAGAACACGCAATACCTATGTCAGGACCACCTTCTGCAATATCAGTACAGACAGAGTACATTGTGCGTGTAGTACCTGGTACTATGAAAAAAGGACAGCTTGTGAAGGAACTCATTTCAAAGCTCAAAGGAATTGTTCCCGAAGACCAAGCTTCACTTGTAAGCCAAATTCCTCAGGAAGATATGATGCGAGTACTACCTGCAGGTGGAGGAAAAATAGAATCTTAGATTCATCTAGTTATAGAGCGGACATTGTTACAGACACATTTAAAATCGAACTTATGAAAGTCCAGCTCGAGAAGACACTCTGCCGGTGGGCTGAGCGTCTGACCAACTTCTGAAGAAATTGAGGTAACGCAAATGTCTGACCCCTCTCATTCAATGTTCGTGAGAGACATCATGTCTGTAAATGTAGTGACAATGCCACCCGATGCAACAGTATACGAAGTCGCGGCGTTAATGACTAAGATGGATATTGGCTCCATAATCATCACTGAGAAGGATCGTCCTTTGGGAATAATCACGGAATCAGATATTGTCAGGCGTGTCATAACAGAAAAGAGAGATGCACAGACTACAGCTGCGCGTGAGGTAATGTCATCACCTATCATTCATGTAGAGCCAGGTACCGCACTCACTGAAGCAATGAGAGTTATGGCCAAGAGCAACATCCGTCGTGTTGCAGTTCTAAAAAACGATTCATTGGCGGGAATAATCACCTCAAGAGATCTGCTTCGTTGGTCACCTGAACTAATCGATATACTAGTCGAGTCACTACGACTCAGAAGTGAAGGGGAGCCTATAGAAGAGGAAGACGAGGATATTCCTTACGGAGGCGAATGTGATAGCTGCGGTGAGTATTCGACAGATTTGATTGAAGAAGACGGAGAATACTTGTGTGAATCGTGTCGCAGCTAGTTGGTCAAACGTTATGAATCCAACCCGTATTGTGTTAGGAACTGATAGGAGATCATTGTAATGAAAGTGAGCCAAATTATGGTCGAGCCAGTGACAATCGATAAGGATCAGAGATTGTCCTATGCGCTCGAACAACTTGAGAAGAAGGGTGTAGAACGGCTAATTGTTTCTGATAACGGGGAAGTCAAGGGAATCCTCACATATGCCGATATCGCTGATAGATTGGGTGTAAGTAAGGTAGTAGCACTCTCAATCAAAAGGCTCCATGTATCAAGTGCAATGACTGATACAGTGATTACAGTTGGTCCTGATGATGAAGTAACCGATGTTGCTCAACTCATGGTAGAACGTGGGATGAGTGGATGTCCTGTTGTTGATGGTGAGGGTAACCTTCAAGGTGTAATCACAAAAGTTCAGATTTCTGAGCTTGTTAAAAAGTTCAAGGATGTCAAAGTAAAGGAACTTATGACTACAGAAGACATCCTTCAAGTTAACCCAGTTTCCCGACTTGTTAAAGCGAGAGGCGATATGTTGGCTGCTGGTTATTCAGGTTTGCCTGTCACAGATGGTGGTCGAGTATTAGGTTTGATTACTGAAAGAATGGTTGCCATAGCAATGGCAAAGTTCACTGTTGAGGTTCCAGACAAGCATCGTGCAAACCAAGTGAGACAAATTCGTGTCGTGGATGCAATGCTTCAACAACCTCCGCTCACCACTCCTGAAGAATCAATTGCAGAAGCTTCAACCAAAATGCTCGACGCAAAGCTGAATACTCTTCCTGTAGTGGGTGAGAATAACAGACTCGTTGGGATGATAAGCGCAACTGACTTCACAAGGTTTGTTGCAAACAAGTTTAAGGTTCCTGATGCATCTGAGTAATGCCGTTCAGCGTCAACTAGGCGCTGACCACGCCGGCGTTGATAATCTATGGCTGTTGACTTGGTCCTCAAGGATGGAATTTTCATAGAGAACGGAAGAGAGACCGTACGCTCGGTGGCGATTGAAGCCGGAAAGATTGAGGGGATTTTCAAACAACGAGAAGAACCAAAGTACAGAGAAGTCATTGATTGTAGAGGATTGTATATCCTCCCGGGCTTGATTGACATTCATGTACATCTTAGGGATCTCAATCAAGCAGACAAGGAGGATTTTGTATCAGGAACGATGGCCGCAGCTGCAGGTGGTGTAACTACAGTAGTAGATATGCCTAACTCAGATCCACCAGTGTTGAGTAAGAGAATACTTGACGAAAAGATAGCTCGAGCAAACGAGTCACGATATGTCAATGTCGGGTTCTATGCAGGTATACCTCACAACATCGAAGATTTCGATGTTCAGATGATTAACGACGTACTCGGGCTAAAGGTGTATCCTCATTCTCCTTTGGATAAGGAAACCAAATACAACAAGAACAGAATCAGAGATTGTATGAAATTAACACGGGCCAGTGGGATTCCTCTTCTTTTCCATCCAGAATTACCAGGTGACAATAAGATTCCGCAGACAACTGAGGAATTCTTTCTAACTCATAGCTGTGAGAGTGAAGTGAACTCACTTCAGGCATTCATTGATGCAAAGATAGAGTATGAAGCGAAATTACATGTATGCCATGTTAGTTGTGCAGCCACTACCAGATTGATTCTTGAAAATCGGGCTGAAGACACATTGACAGCAGAAGTCACTCCACACCATCTATTCCTTTCAGGAGGCGATTTTCCACACGAGGACGGTTCAGCTAAGATGCTTCCACCACTGAGATCACCATATGACAATCGAATGTTGTTGGAAGCCTTAACGCAGAAATGTGCGATTGACTGCGTAGCAACAGATCATGCACCTCATAAGAAGTGGGAGAAAACAGCACCTTTTCTGAAGGCGGCATCTGGAATTCCAGGACTTGAAACATTGCTTCCAATCATGCTCACAGAGGTGTTTGAAAAGCGAATGTCGTGGATAGACTATCTACGAGTCTGTTGTTCTGCACCTGCAAGGATTCTTGGACTTGAAACAAAAGGAATTCTAACGAAAGGGTATGATGCAGACATTGTGTTGGCAAGGATTCAGGAAGGCATAATTTCTGGAAAAGAATTCAAATCAAAAGCAAAAATCACTCCATTTGAGGGGCGGAGAGTCTTGGCTCGAACAGTGACAACCATTGTTGGGGGAGAGGTTGTTTTTAGAGATGGTAAATTTGCTTTGGGACCAGGTATTGGAGGTATGACTCCAGTGCGCAAATCGTGAAGAGTGCAAGATAAATAACAACAAACAAGCACAGAAAAAACAGAGTTGATGTGATGTGTCGCATACATTTTCTGACGAAGACGGTATATTCCTTGTCAATCTAGCCAGAAAGACAGTTGATGAGATAGTCAAAACAAAGAACAAACCATTGGCTCCAGATGATACACCAGCACATCTTCGCAACAAATCTGGGGTTTTTGTCACTCTTAATTCGATTATAGGTAATCGTGTTAGCTTGAGAGGGTGCATTGGTCGACCATACCCAACATCACCTCTAGTTGAGGCTACGATAGATTCAGCTGTGGATTCAGCTATTAATGATCCACGATTTCCAGCGGTTAGTCCAAAGGAACTTGATTCAATCATCGTAGACCTGAGTGTTCTGACTCCACCTAAGAAAATTGAGTACTCAAAACCTGAAGAACTTCTAGACATAGTAAAAGTGGGAAGGGATGGATTGATTGCAAGTAGAGGGATGTTCCGAGGTCTTCTTCTCCCTCAAGTTCCGGTTGATTGGAAATGGGATACCAAAGAGTTTCTGGAGCACACTTGCAATAAGGCAGGTCTTCCTATAGACATGTGGAAAGACCCTGAGACTGAGTTTATGTCGTTTCAAGCTGAGATTTTCGGTGAAGAGAAACCACGGGGAAATGTCGTAAGAAACCCAAGCCATCCAAGGACGTGTGATTGATTGAAGTTTGGTAACCTCCCTCCAGATGTGATTGAAAGCCTGAAGAGATTCATAGATGAAGATGTGAGGTCAGGGGACCTTACGACTGAGCTTACGATCAAAGAGGACACTGAAGCACTAGCAACAATTTATGCAAAAGAAAGAGCGGTTCTAGCTGGAATCGAAGAAGTTGCAGCAATAGCGAATTTCTCTGGTCTCACATATGAGGTGCTGGCATTCGAGGGTAACTGGGTAGATCCTCAGACTCCTGTAATGCGTCTCAGGGGTTCGGCTAAGAAGCTTCTGACAATAGAGAGAGTCTGTCTTAATATAGTGCAGAGAATGAGCGGAATTGCCACAAAGGTTTACAGAATGGTGAGTGTTGCCAGAGAAGGGAATCCAAGGGTCAAGGTAGCAGCAACACGGAAAACAACTCCCGGTTTCCGATTTTTTGAGAAACGTGCAGTTGTAATTGGTGGTGGAGATTCACACCGCTATGCCCTCGATGACATGGTTTTAATCAAGAACAATCACATCACTGCGGCTGGGGGAGTTCTGAAGGCTGTATCTGCGGCAAGGGCAGCTGTTTCATTCAGTAAGAAGATTTCTTGTGAGGCTCGTACTCTCCAAGAGGTCCAGCAAGCAATTGGAGCTGGTGCAGATATTATTCTTTTGGACAATTTCAAACCAAAAGATATCAAGGGAGTCATTGAAGTACTCAAGAGCGAGGGAACGCGGGATAAAGTGATTCTCGAGGTTTCCGGGGGGATAGATATCGAGAATGTGAAAGAGTATTCCGAAACAGGAGTGGATGTGTTGTCATCCGGTGCATTAACTCATTCGTTTGAATCTTCAGACTTTAACATGTTGCTGTCTATGAACTAGATGTATCATCCAAATGATTGACT
>JBHLRQ010000108.1:7983-10567 GCA_048882385.1 Candidatus Thorarchaeota archaeon
ATTACACAGAGCTAAGATTTTCAGATACGTTTTAGGAATCCTTCATCAAGATATAATCTTCAAGCAAATATTGCATACGTGAACAAGACTGCAAAAGCCTGACACCAAATAAGAACAGAAGCATAATCTTGACCATTGACAGTGTCGGGGATTGAAACGGTGAAATTCCCCGTAACAGCAGGAGTCAGACCAAGGCTTACATATTCCCCAGGATCATCTGATATGCCTGAGAAACTACTTTTCTTGGAAAGATATACGTATAAATCGGGGCCATTTGTGATAGATACATCGATGAAGCGAATTGCCTGGCTTCCTGTATCGGATTCTACAAGCTGGACTGTTCCGCTACCTGTGTGTGCAGAATCAACCTCCTGAAGAGACCCTGATAGTAAGACTGTGTATTCAGTTTCTCCTGGTGGTGTAGTATTTCCTAGCGGCATAAAAGCAAGAGAGAATGCCAATACGCCAAATGCAACAATGACAATAGCAGCCACTCCTATTGCTGCTATCATTGGTCTTGATATATCCGGCATGATTCACAGCTGCTTACAACAATGTCATAGATGTAAAAAGGATTTAGATAGCTCTGAAAGCAAAATCTGTCAATTGATCATCTTTGGGTGGACAAAAGTACAGAAGAATGGGATATGGAACACAACTTGTATCAAAAGCAGAAGAGCTCGCGAGAGAAGCAGGTTGTATCTCAGCCAATACATCTAGTCATTCTTTTCAAGCACCTGAGTTTTACCAAAAAATCGGATACATGATTGTAGGAACCCTTGAGGGATGTCCAGAAGGCATCAAGAAATTGTATTTTGAGAAGATGCTCAAAAAGTAGATGGTGCCCCGACCGGGAATTCCGGAGCTGTGTAAACCACCGGCTCATTCGAACCCGGGTCTTCCCTGTCGTCTAGGAAAACTAGACAACCATAGGGTCGAAAACCCTAGATGCTGGGCCTGGCTACACTATCGGGGCTTGTAGCATCGAGAACTTTGCCTTGCGGTTATTAAGATTATGTAGCGGTCGCGTTTGCACTAGGATGCTGTCTTAACTAATTGACCCTTATGGGTATTAGATGCCCTGATCTGACGGACATCACGAAGCACTGATTTTACTATTCTAGAGCCAGCCCTAAGGAAACCCCTTGAAAAAGCTTGAAGCAAAAATGAGCGCAGATCACCTTCTGTGGGAACACCTGAAATCTTGAAAGATCCTGCCACTAATGTTGGTACGACCAATATTCCATAAGCTTCAGCAATTCTGTTTTGTTTTTCGACATTCACCTCATAGACCTGCTGTTCAATTCCCAAGGATTTACTCTCATCCTCTAGCATGCCCTTAAGGATACCACACCAAGCACAATGATCTGAAGTAAATAAGAGAATCATCAAATCCGCACCTTTGAGTCTCCTCGTTATTGATTTGGGATAATATAAAGTCAGAAAATCTTCAGCTCATTCTTTCGCTCTAGGAACAGATTCTGTTCAATCATCATGCTCTAAATCGTTACCGAATTGTACCAGAACTGATTCCATTCGCAAGCTTAATATCAATCACGAGTTTCATGCCAGTAGTGCGAGCTAAGGGCCCGTAGCTCAGCTTGGTAGAGCAGCAGGCTCATAACCTGTCGGTCGTGCGTTCAAATCGCGCCGGGCCCACCACTTCTTACTGACGATATTTTTCACGGATTCCTTCTATTTCTAATGCAATCTGTTCGTAATGCGCGACCAAATCAGGTTTACCAGATTGAATAGCTTGAGACTTTGCCTGATCGAGTAATGCAAGAAGAGCAGTTGCTTCCTTTACAATCTCAAGACCAAGCTTCTGTTGTTTCTTGGGTTTTTCGTTATATTTGGCAATGGTTTTCGCGATACTTTGACGTTCCTTTGCAATTTTCTTGTCCATATCTAAGTTTATCATCTTGTCCAGTTTTTCAAGAGGGGCTTCTTCAACTTCAGCAATTGGAGTTGGTTCCTTATGTTGAGTTGAGAGTCCAAGAACTCGTTTCAGATCATCTCGGAAGAAGCTGACTAGGAACCCTATGAAGATGACAACAACACCTGCAAGAAAACCCTCAATACTGGATAATAGAAAAGCGATGATACTCACAATGATGAGAATTACTATGAGTGCAGCTAGTCCTTTCCAAGAGAAGCTATTAGATTCGCTATTCACTGTCTTTTCACATTCCAAGCGAGTTGTGTAATTTGATTTACCCTCACGGACCTTTATACTATGTGAAACACAGATCACACCGGGCTCACCATGTTCTCTTCTTTTCAACAGAAATGGCCTTATACTACGCATGTGTCGCATCTTTACTGCTTTACTCGAGGATAATTCCATGCAGCTATTTTCAGATCCATTCTCTCTAGGAATTATGGCAAGCCTCTTGGCAGGTACTGCAACTGGATTAGGTTCCATTCCGATATTCGTTAAGAAAGACTTCAGCAGAAGAACTCTAGATGTGATGCTTGGCTTTGCAGCAGGTGTCATGTTAGCAGCTTCTGCATTCAGTCTACTCGTTCCCTCATTTGACCATATCAACACCCCAGAGTGGCTTTCCTCAGCTCCAGCATGGGC
>JBHLRQ010000109.1:0-10552 GCA_048882385.1 Candidatus Thorarchaeota archaeon
CTTGTGAAAATACCTCCTTCTTATAATCTAAGCAGAAATAGATGTGGGCTAGACGAATTTTGAACTCGTGACCAATTCACTGTCAACGATGTGTCTATTCAATCAATGGAATGATTGAATTAGAAGAGGATGAGTGGTATCACGGAGATGTAGGGTTTTTAAGAAAGGTCCGCAGAGGATAATCGGACCGTGTGGTGTGGACAATCATTGTGCATACTGGGGGAGCGTCCTTTGTTCTACACACATACTACAAGATGGAAGTATGAAAATGAAGAAGGTTCAATTAATCGGAATTGAGAGGTTGCTAAAGGAAAAGAGGAAACTGGACGTTCGAGATGTCGCCAAAGCACACTATAGACTTTTGCGTGAATATCCAATGCCTGTAGTGGAGATTGATTCGATAGAGGAATGTAAACCTGGTTCCTCAGTAAATATACGGATTAGAGATATGCCTGCACCAGCAGTGGATGTGTTTAAGGGCAAAATCACAAAGGACTCCGAAAACGATCTTGATTTGCCGATATACCTGTCGTTTAGAACTACAACCGGTATTACTCTGAAGCCGTTATTATGCGAGAAAGAGGATCAATATACAGTTGTAATCCCTGGAAATATAACAAATGGTCTCATAGGCATAATTTTTCCAATTCATGAAACCTTTGGACCTAAGGAAATCAGAGAAAATTATCCGGAGGATGTTCAGAGATGGATAAATAAAAACAAGCATATTTCCCGCACGAGTCTGACCAAGGACGACTGTCCTATCCCTCCATTATCACCAAAGGATTTCCGATACTTGACGATGATATATCCCAAACCATTTCTCTCAGAGTTTCATTTTGTTATCGGAACGTGTCCAATTTGTCCTTACGGTGCGATAAAGGTAACAAGAAACTCCTGTTTCGTTGATCCACTAATCTGCAGAGGTCAGAAGTACAGCTACCCTCCTAGGAACGAGGAGATTTGTTGGAACTGTTTCAATCCCACTGATGGTACTATATCCACAAAATGCGACTACGTGACTCTTCGTAAAGTATTTCATATTAATCCTGACCCGCCAAAAAAGGAAGTTCCTTGTTGTGGAGCCTGTATCATAGGTGATCTATGTTCTCAAGGAGCTATCGATAATTCGTATGGATTCTTCTCTGCTGACAAACAAAAATGCAATGGATGTATGGAGTGTTACTATGGCAAAAACTGTCCGTGGAACTGTGGGATAAATTGCTCACCTGACTGTGTACAATGGGACATTCACGAATCTGTGACCCTTCAGGCTGCAGATGGAGGTGGGTATCAGAAGAACGTCCACTATAACTACACAATGAGAATGGTTTCCCACATTGATGAGAAATCGAAACTAGTATTGTCAAAACTTGTATTGAGATTAGAAGACTTCTGGTGGAGGTCCCCATACGATTGGTACTTTGACCGTGACGATTTTGACTTTGATTCGGATGAGGCCAGCTTCGAGTTGTATCTCTGGGGCGATAAGTTCGAAAAAATACCTATCAAGCTAGACAAGAATGGTGTTCAGAATTTAAAACTGAAAGAGGTTCCATTCACAAGGAGTATACATCTTGGGCTCTTCAAAAAGGATGGGAAACTATTTGGGTTCTCACATTGTGGTTCAAATATACCGATACGGTCGTTAGGTGGGAAAAGATACTCCGACCCAACAATAATGATGAATGGAGGTACCTTTGACTTCGACTCACCAATCGGAAAAATTCAGATTGAATATCTGATAAAATAACTCGTTTCCAAATAGCTGGGAAAAATACTATCTGACTGAAACAGTCATACCCAGTGAATTCCAACTTTACAAGAATCGAATGATTGAACTCTGCTAAGTAATCAATGAGAATGAATTGGTGGGCCGGACGAGATTTGAACTCGTGACCACCGCACGTTTGAGCGTGCGTGGAAGTCAGGCTCGCATGTCAATGCGGTATTTTCTCGCCAATTGGATTGATTCCAATCTGCTCATAGCCGGGCTAGACCACCGGCCCTGTGAAGTCTTTCTCCCTTGCTGATGATTAAAAACGTTGCGACAGTGCTTACATTTCTCTGTCTTTCCAACGGCTATAGAAATAGACCACAAAGACCAGAACGATCAATAATGGCATGCTAATAAGCATGTATGGCAGCATCGCTAGAAATCCTGGATCAAAATCTACAAGTGAGGAATCTGGTATTCCCAAGAAGATAACGCCCCCACCAAGAATTGCAGGAATAATTAGCAAAACCCCAATCACTATCAAAGTGATAATGACTCCTACGATTGAACAACCATAATCCTCAGCAGAATGGCTGCTACTGCTCTTGTTCATATGGACCTCTCCAAAAAAGGCATCTATGGATAATATCTCCTCGCTTGCCTAGCTTTTTGGCGAGCTCTTTCTTTTTCTTCATTGGTCACTCGTTCTGCATTCTGTGTTGCTCTATATCGGATTCCTTCAGATTCACTATAATGCCTTCGATTTCGAGAGTCCGATTTAGTCGCTTGATATAGAAGAACCACGACCACCACGATTACAACAACAAGTATGTATTCAAGCAAAGACATCCCCATATACAATCTATTCTGAAGTAAGATAAGACTTAGGAAATTCATCCAGACCAATTTAGTGCAAACCTCAAACGTCTATTTCTGGAGGAATCATAATGAGGAAGGGCGATAAACTCCTAACTCCATTGCTGTTTGTTGTATTCACAGTACTAGGATGCAATCCATTAGTTGGAGCTTATACTCATATGCAGGAGGAAATCAAAGTCTTTGTGGACTTGGATGCAGTTGTGGTCATAGGCGTGGTTGTATGTATACGTAGAAAATAGCTGATTGTACTATTTTCCTGTGCTACCAAATCCTCCCTCTCCACGTTCTGTGTCCGAGAGCTCCTCTACTTCTACGAACTCAACTTCAGGTACTGGCCGGATTGCCAACTGGCTGATCCGCATTCCTTTCGTGATCTTGAAGGGCTCGTTGTTGTGGTTTATCATGATGGTCTTCACCTCTCCACGATATCCACTATCGATTGTGCCAGGCGTGTTGAGGACACTGATGCCTTCCTTCAGCGCCAGTCCACTCCGTGGTCTGACCTGTCCCTCATATCCCAGGGGTATCTCCACTGCTATCCCTGTAGGAACTGCAAACCTTTCTCCCGGTCTAAGTTCATAATCAATGACTGAGTAGAGATCAAAGGCTACATCTCCTTTTCTCGCAGCTTTAGGAATCTGGGCATCTGGAGATAGTCGTTTGACACGTACCTTCACAGGCATGGTTTGCACCTGACCTCCACACATCTCTCATTCAGATATACGTGTAGGTGATAATACCGCCTAGTTGATAACATTTATATACAAATTATGTATAGTACTATATGTCGTACAGTACATTGTTACACACAATGTCTGAAGAACAATAATAAAACAGAGGTAAACTAAGTGTCAATGTCAAAAAAGACACAGGAAGAACTGGACCGATGGTCCAAAGAAGTAAAGCGGGGTGCTGTCACTCTGGCTATCCTTGCTCTTCTCAGCAAGAGAAGGGCTTACGGATATGAGGCTGTAAAGCTCCTCGATGATAAGATGTCTTTCTTGGCTCTCGAACAGGGCACAGTCTATCCCTTGCTGAGACGATTAGAGAAGCGTGAGCTCCTAGTATCTGAGTGGGACTATGATGATCCTACCAAGCCCAAGAAGTACTATGCAGTGACTGAAGAGGGCTTGAAGGCTCTTGGAGCTATGACGCAGACCTGGTCAGTCCTCTCGCGCGAGATGCGCGGTGTCTTAACGGAGGTTGAATAATAATGAGTAGTAATGATCCATTAGAACTAATCGATCAATATCTTGAACGTGTTAGAGTGTATCTTCCTCTAGACAGCGAAGATACAATCGTCGAACTTCAGACCCACCTTATTGAGGAGGCTGAGAGAATCGGCGGGGGTACAATGACTGCTGGCTCTGCCATGATGGCCATTGAGAGAATGGGTGATCCCAAAAGTGTTGCCAATGAGTATGCAGGCTCTGGCGAGAAAGTTGGACCTGTTCCAGCTGAGTATGTCAATCCACTGCTTCGGATGCTAGTTGTACTTGCTGGAGTTGCAGCCGCAATCATAGTGGGTGCCCTCACAATTGGAGGAGTATTCAGTGAATTGACAGGTCTGAACATTCAGAACTGGCCTTTCAGCATTCCAGTCATGATACTGATTAACTTGGCAATAGCTTTCACAATAATCGGTATAATCACACTGCTTGATCGTAATAAGCCAATGACTGACAAGACAATTCTAGAGAATATTTTCGGAATCGGTGTTGAAGGTTTCAAGCCGAAGGGGAGGTGGGATGCCTTTGGAGACCTAGTCATGGGTATCTTCTGGGGGCTCGTTCTCATGATTCCCGGTGTAGTTTTACTCTATACTCCAGCTTTCCGAGAGATCTACATGACAGTTGTCATCTTTCTGTTCCTTGGAGCAGTAAGAGGCGCACTATTCTATGCGCGTGGTGAGAACAACTTCAACTTGATTGTGGAAGTTGTCCTGAGCGTCGTTTGGATAGGAATTGCCGTGATTCTCATCAATGTTGGTTGGCCAATCCAATACTTCTACAACTATGATGGTGTATCTTGGACGCTGTTCGATATGGTGACATTCTTCCAGACTAATGATATACCATTCGTCCCCTTTGACTGGATTTGGGCATTCGTAATGTTCGTGACAGTTGCTATCTCAATCTGGAGAGTGATTGTCAACAGCATGAAGATCACCATGCACCTACGAGCTGGTAGGGGACTTTGGTGGCAAGGCAACTGGGGCAAGAAACGTCGTCTGCGAAGACCCTTCTGGAAGAGGGTACTTGGAGACCAGAACTCTACATACAATGAAACGACATACCATGATGGGTATATCGAATCCGATGAGTCGCAATAGATTATGAATTCGTGAGGGTGTAATTCCCTCACATCTCTCTCTTTATCCGCTTGAATCCTGTTTTTGTTTTAGTTCTCTAACTCCATAAGCGATACTTAGGACTATGATGACTGTAACAAGAACTGCCGAGAAGAGCGGAAGAGTCATGAATATAGCAATCACAAACACTGATAGGATAAACAATGCTAGAATGAGCATCATGAGGTCCGATTCTTCAATTCCTAGTGGGAGTAATCCCCATTCAGCGCTCATGTCGAAACTCCTTGTTACTCCCTCACAATCATATCTCGATATGAATAAACTGGTGATATCTAAAATCCTGCGTGAATAGAAACTACTTTTGTCTAGTCTACACTGCTAACAATCTATGAGAGACATCAAACTAGAGATATTCGAGAGCGGTTGTGTAAAACATAAAGTTGGTGACAAGTTTGATTATCCTAGAGACACAGGCAAAATGTGTAACTGGTTAATCGATAGTGCAAGTCACATGATTCGCGTACTCCAATATGATGGAAGACTAGGCTGGTCTTACAAGGGAACATCATATGAGAAAATCATCAACAAGGATGGAGTTACAACAGAATTTGTGAGGTGTCCAGACCCAACTTCTGCTGGAGTAGTCCTTAAAATAACTGCGACAAAGAGAATCCAAAAGAAATAGAAATGGTGGGATGTGGCGGATTCGAACCGCCGATCTTCGCCATATAAGAGCAATGTCATTGACCCAGCTAGACCAACATCCCAGTGGTAGGCCAGGAAGGACTGAAACCTTCGATCTTCTCCATATCAGAGAAATGTCATACCCTAGACCACTGACCCTCACTTATCAACAAAACAAGAAACCTGACAGGGACAACACCAATACTATGCACGTGGTATGATCCTGTAGGTTGTCATCTTAATCAGCACACTGACCCGCTTGATAGAATATAAGTCCGTGGTCAATTCCATTTGTCTTTACAATACCGGCGTACGCATAACAAGATTATTAACAATAGTTAAAATAATTTACCAGAACAACAATGATCATATCTCCAACTATCATATCTCTCAGGGAAGGCATAGAGGCAGCTCTCATAATCGCGATTATGTTATCCTACCTTCGGAAAACCAATCAGACCAGTCTCAGAAAGTATGTTTTCTATGGGACAATTGCAGCAATTATCTCCAGTCTGGGTGTTGCGATAGTGGTTGGTCTACTATGGGGAATTTTTGAAGGTCCAATGCTTAACATCTTCGAGGGTTCGGTAGTTCTCATAGCAGCCATTCTACTCACAACGATGATTGTCTGGATGTGGAATGCTGGAGCTCGGGTGTCCCGGGAGATCGAAGAGTCTATGGAGATGTCAGTTGTTCAACAGAGTGGTATTGGTCTTGCTCTACTTAGTTTCTCTCTTGTGATGCGAGAAGGAGTCGAACTGTCCCTATTCAGTATGGCACTTGTGATTCAAGAGGGATTAGTGAGCTATGTTGGAATTGCTCTAGGTCTGTTGATTGCTATTGTTCTTGGAATTGGAATTTACAGGGGGTCATTACGTATCAGTATGCGAGCATTGTTCAAGTGGACCTCAATCTTTCTTATCCTATTCGCTGCAGGGATGGTAGCTTACGGAATCCATGAGCTACAAGAAGCTGGGCTGCTGCTTGTTGGACCAATTGAGATATGGAATATCAATCCCCCCCAGTTGCCTGATGGAAGCTATCCCCTTTTTCATGAAAGAGGTGCCATAGGTGCTATGGCAAAGGCTCTGTTTGGATATAATGGGAATCCATCAGCACTTGAGGTCGTGGCATATGTTGGATATCTGGTCATTGCATTGGCCTTCTATTGGAGAAAACGTAAAGGATTGGATTCCTTAGAATCAAACAAATCTACCAAAGCATCTATAGCTACAACTCCTAATCAGTAAAATCATAGAAACAAAGTGTACCACGGACCAGATTTGAATTGTGTTCAGCTTTTTGATTTCGGTTTTCTCTTCAATTGAATTAATTTCTTGATGTCCTCTACTGTACCCGTACCTGGCTGTTTGATCCACAGCCATCGCCCATCATGCAACTGCTTTGTTTCATCAAAGAGTTGCACAATATCTGTACTGAGCTTTTCTCTCATACTCTGAAACTTCTCTACTTCTTTCTTTCCAAGAATTACTTGAACTGTGAAGCCTCCATTTTCTGGATAGAACGCTGTGAGTGTTTTTCCACCCCTCCGGTATCTAATTGTCCAGCCATAGTTGTTTCCCCAATAACTCAACTCGGGTTGGAAATCATAGTTCTCTGCTAAAAACTCCTGAAGTTCGTTCCATAATTTGGTCGCCTTCGTTCCTATGAACTCGAGTATCTGCTTCTCCGTCGGTTCAAGCTCCCCACCAATCATCCGGTTTCTTTCGCTCATGACTATCGTACTAAACTAGCTGTTTTCACTATTTCAAATAGATGCAAGTAAAAAAACCTGTTCACTCAAGCTTAATACTTTCTGAAAGCTTTTGCAGCTGTAAACATAGCTGTGATATTCTCTGGAGGGACTTCTGCTGTGATATTATGGATATTTGATGCAATATATCCACCCCCTGGCCTCAAGCATGCCATGTTGCGTTGCACCTCTGTCCTTATTCTCTCTGGTTTTTCAAAAGGCAAAGTGCTCTGAGTATCACAAAGACCTCCCCAAAAAGTGATCATGGCTCCAAAACGTTGTTTGAGACTACATGGGTCCATGTCAGAAGCACCAATTTGAACTGGATTCACTGCATCATATCCGATCTCAGCAAAATGAGGGATGAATCGAGATACTGCACCACAAGAATGATAGTTTATCCTCACATCTGCAAGTTTGTGCAGATTTTCTGAGAACCGTTTCTCAATCGGTTTTATTATCGGTTCATAAATTCTCTCAGGGCTCATAATTGGACCTCTCTGTTGTGCGAGGTCTCCATTGTTGGATACAATATCAACATAGAATTCATCCCCAAATTTGACCTCATTCAGAAATGTCTTAGCATAGTCAGTCCAATATTTCTCCAATTCCTCCATTGTGGCTACAATAAGGTCTGATCTTTTTTGTAGGTGTTTCATTGCTGTTGTGAATCCAAAGAGGAAATTTGTATACTCATAGATACACCCTAATGGCGGTGTAGCTATCGCATAATCAGTATTCTCTCTCAGTTCCTTTGCTTGTTCCCTTAGTCCCTTCAGAGATGATTTGTCAGAACCATCAGGCCAATCATATTCTCTTATCTCTTGAACTGAGTTCATCTCACATAGAGGATGAATCACAGGATCATAGTATAGAATCTCTTTCAAGTCCTTGTCCGCACTATTTCCCCAGAACACTCCAAACTGATCCCAAATCCCTTGAAATTTACCCTCTACCTCCGGGATGAAGTTTTCTGGAAGAATTGCAGATGGGGGATGCAACCATCTGACATCTATCTTCAGTTTCTGAAGTAACTCCTCACATGGTTTTGCAGCTTGTTGCACAAAATCACTATAGCTGATAGCTTTATCCTCTATGCTGAGAAAATCAAGAAGGTTCTTGTAAGCAATCATGTGGATGCCTGACTGGTTGCCTCCGAGGTCAAGAGGAACCATATCGGGTTCCTTGTGATTTAGAGCTGTCATTACCCGTTCTCGTGATTTCATGTTAATATCCCCCGTATTTTTCTACTACTAACCTAGCTAGTCTGAGATTCTGTATCACTAGGTCTAAGGGCTTCCAAGGCCACTCACAACCTCCCGAATACATGTACCTTCCTTCCGGTTTGCCATCTTGAATGACTTGTATGATATTCTTCTCTATCTCTTCTTGAGTAAAAGCGGAACTCCCAAGAAGAGTTGTATTAGTGTTCCCACGTAAACACACTTTGCCACCTACTTTCCTCTTAGCTAATTTCATATCAACTTGATAATCTATGTCAAGAATGGATGCACCTGAACTTGCAATGAGCTCGAGCATATCCCTGCCTTCTCCATCAATAACAGAACTATTTCCACACACATGATAGAGAACAGGTACTTTCATTGATATGCTTTTGAACAAGTGGCGTGTCGGATCTAGGCAAGCTGTTTCATAACGTTTGGGACCAATCTGGGATACCGCTGAGTCTCCCACACCAATAATCTCTGCTCCAACCTCAATCTGCATCTTGGCAAATTCAAGCTGAATTGGCAAGATACGGTCGATTAGTTTCCTGATACGATCAATCCAGTCAGAATAGCGTGCCATCTTCAAGACGCTCATCAGCCCAAACAAACAACAAATCTCAGCAAATGGTGCTTCAATCCATCCCACAACACACTGTTCTGATCCAATCTGCTTACTTAGCAATTTCACAGCTTCTATACGGTTCTGGACCCTTATTGCAGAATCAAGATCTGGTTCTTCAGTAGAATCAAATTCGCCCAAGGACAAGTGAGTCTTTGCCACTGGTGTATGTCCAGTAAAATCCATTTCGACTCCCCAAGCACTGGCTTCTCGATACGCATCGGTCGAAACATGTACATGGTCCAGACCAAATACAGTAGCGAGTTTAATTTGAGACTTCGCAAGCACATGGGCATCTTGACAATAGACATTTGAATAATCAATATCATCGATAGCTGCGGCTAGGTGCATGATGAAGGGATTGAATGGGACTCTCTCTGGAACATCATCGATAGCAGTAAGCGTGAGATTCCTCGAGTTCATATCAATCCCATTTTTCAGTACTCAACTCTCCATATGAGTGGTTCTTCCCGAGTGCTATCTCCCCTGATAATGAGTCGGTCTTCTTCTAGAACCAACTCAGATTTCTTCTCGTTAACAAACAACTTTGAAATTCTACTAGGCTCTTTATCACTTAGCTTTATGTTTATAGTCCAAGTCCCTGAAGCAGATGGAGAGTATCGACCTGAATACCCACTCTTTGACTTCTCTAGTTCAAGTAATGGTGACGTGAACCTATAGGTTTCAAAGGGTAACGATGGGGAGAAGTCAACACCCGAGATAGTGAACTCAATTCCCAAGAGCTTTGCAGCCGAGTAGACTGGCCATGCGTGTGGATGCATATTCATCACAGGAAAGTCTGTCCATCCCACACCCATGAATCCCTGTTCCTCCTCCTGCTGATCTTCTTCAAGTGCATCACTCACTCCACCTCTTTCCTCTACAACAATTGTTTCTCCGGGTTTATCAGAAAACTCCGAATTGTAAACATCTGGTCCACTCCAAATACCATACCATACATCAGGATATTCTTCAGCATGCTTTGATAGAGTATTACGTTTCCACTCTTCCCAAGCCATGTCTGAGTCAATCAATGCTAATGCCCATACCAGAGTTCCATTGATTGAGAGCCAGACCCCTGCATTTGTACCTATTCCTGGTTTTCCTGCCATCTTCTCAAGAGGTTCGGAGAGAATAACTGCGCCATGTTTTGAAAAACGTCTCGCGCCCTCGTTTATAGACTTCAATAGGACTTTCACTTGATTTTGGTCTGCTGCACCACCAATGATTGTCCAAGGTTGTGGTTCAAGCCACATAATATCAGTACCTACCCATCCAAGCGTATCGCTCAACCAAGCACGTTTGAACCAATCCCCATTCCATTGTTCTTTAACAGCTTCTTGTTGCTTTCTGGCAAAGT
>JBHLRQ010000110.1:0-10508 GCA_048882385.1 Candidatus Thorarchaeota archaeon
ATGTCAAAGAATGGTGAACCATCTGCTTACACATGTTGGACAGCCCTCACACTACTCCCAAATCTAGGCATTGGTACTGAGATTGATGTAACAGCTAATGCTCAGTTTGTGGCGGGCTTACAGCAGATTAATGGAGGGTTCCTAGGCAAGCCATCGAACACTATTCCAACATTGGTTAGAACATACTACGCTCTCGACATGCTTAGAATAGCAGGCAGGTTGGAGCTCATTGATTTGGCTTCTGCTCAGAGCTTTGTACTGGGTTGCTATAATGACGATGGGGGCTTCGGCAATACTTTGCACGGAGAGTCGGACTTCAACTACGCACCTGCAGGAATCCTTCTTTTGGATATTCTTGGTCTGCAGGACGAACTAAATATCAGCTGGACCACTGATTATCTCTTGCAGTTTTGGGACAATGATTCAGGTTGTGATATACAAGCAGACCTTCTCTTCACTCAACGGATAGCCTGGTCATTGTGGCTCTTGGACAATGAGAACTCAATCGATGTAGCAAAGATGCTCCAGTGGGTTTTCAATCTTCAGAGACACGAGCATGGAGAGTTTGTTGGCTATCCTGGAGCGGACATCGAAAATGAACGTCTAGTCTTTGCAAATTATGCAACTCACATTCTTGCTATGTATAACGGTAGTAGTTTCTTGGACTATGATTTCTTGGTGGAGGACCCTCCAGTATGGACCATCCCACAATGGTGGATTGACTATATCAATTCAGAATGGGGTACAATCTCAAATCATGATGATGATTTCCATTCCTTGTATGCTGCTACCCTGTTTGTTGCAGCAGTACTCATCCCACTATGCATCGTCACATCTGTAATGTGCTTTATTCAGAGATATAGAGAAAAAGGATAGGAGAACCTTTGCACGAATTGAAGCTTAGAAGCCAGTCCACAATTCTTTTAACCGTTCCAGCAAAGACAGCGAACCAGCACATGGGCCGGTAGATCAGCCCGGTAGTGCAATAATTTCAAATCTTTTTCCGAAGAATTCTTTTTGTTTCAGGTGCTGCTTTTCTCTTCTTCGCTCTATGTTTACTCTTAGTTTTCGGACCACCTTTCACCTTGCCAACAGTTCCAACCTTGATAACTTCTGCAGTTGGTATTGTTTTCTCTGGAATCTGTGCTGGCCGTTTCTTAGTTATTGAAGCTTTTTTCATTTGACGCTTGGTTTCTGATTCAAATGATGGATATTTTGATTGTTTGTCTTTTGTGTCGATGCGTAACTGTTTTTCGCACCAAAATCGTAGATTAACTAATGTTCCAAGGTATAGAGATCGTGTGCTTTTGACAGCTTCACAAATCAGTCCTCTGTCATCATAGTATACGGGATCATTGCCCCCAATTTCATTTCTCGAAACATTGCACAACAATATCATTACTTTTGCTAATTCTTTGCAAATGTTTTCGCATTCTTTTTGTGTTTTCGATTCAAAAAAGTCAACAGTAACTAATCGTGGGTTCATTGACCTACTAACCTCCTGAACCAATCCAACCTATCAATACACCAACAGCAACAAACATCGAGAGAACTACTGCAAAAACGCCTATCAGTGCGAAGACCTGCGCTAATGTCAATGCTCGTGCTTTCTTTGAATTTACATCTCCCAATGAAAAGAGTGTTTCAACAAGTTTCTCAATCATTGCTGTTTCAATATCGGATACATTTGAGTCAAGGTACATCAGAACAGCACTCTGCTCGTGAGGAAGATATGAGGGTATATACGCAGTTACACTTTGAGTACAAAGTGAAAATGTTGCAGAAAGAGCGAACAATACAATTCCTCCAGCATAAAACCAAAGAAACGGAATCAGGCTTACAAGAGGCATACTCTCTCTTGCCATTGTTTCACCCAATGCGTATAAACCAACAAGAATTGCAGTTATTGAACTTGTAAAAGAAAATACTCTATTTGCTTTCTCCTCAATCTTATTCCATCTATCATGCTCAGCTGAAAGCTCTCGTTGATATTCCTGAAGCAGAAATTTTCTCAGCTTGGCCTTAGGGTCAGTCTGACTTCCCAATAGTGTCCCCACGCAAGAAAGATTTAGAGTTCACTTGTATAAACGTATTTCGAAAGAAACCTATTAATTTTCAAGAGACTTTAAAGAAAATAGTGGTGGACCGGGCGAGATTCGAATTCGCGCTCCGCGTGGTAATCACAGCAGAGTCTCGCGACCTCCTCCATATTGATTTTCACGCGAAATGCGAGAAAAGTGCCAAGGAGGCGATCTAATTCCCAATGCCTTCGAAGTGAAGACAAAACCGGGCTGATCTACCGGCCCACGTGCTGGTTCGGAGTTCCTGATAGAATGGTTAAAAGAATTGTGGAGTGTTATCTAATAGTTGGGTTAAAAGATTACTTTTTGAAAATAGGTTCACTATCTCGTTTGTACTTCATTTTACCTGAAGACCCGTAGTGGTATAATAACCAATCAAGTTGGGGGAGTTGAAAACGCGTTACAAAAGTAATAACATTGGAAAGAAAGTGTGATAGTCCGAGTCCTTCGGATTTAAACGAATCATCAGGCTCAATCTCAGTTAGATGGAGTTCGGTTTCCCAATGGTCACAAAGGCGAACAAGGAATTGACTGCCGCCTTCGAAACCATAAACCCAACCAAGTGTTACTTCTTCATCATGAACATAAAGGAGATCAAATAATGTCTTTTGAGGATACTTTTCCTGCCGTATTTTGCTTTTTATGGCGGACTTAAGTGAGCCAGGACTTTGCCATCCCCCTTTGAAAGCAAAGATAATGGCAGTAGGTTGTCCAAGATAGTAATGTTCTCCCCAAGATGCTGGTATTACTAACGGTCGTATTAATTCCAGATTTGTGCGAGTATTATAGATATTCTTGAACGCTTCTCCAATCTTACCCTGCAAAGTTGTTTTGACCTCTATCGTAGCAACTGTTGAGTCAATAGGAATTAGACGGTCAGTAACTTCATCTTCAACTAGATTCTCAAAAACCACACTTGGTTGAGTAAGTTGATCATAGATTATCACATCAGTCTGGTTTGATTGAATACCTCTTCTATCAACTAGAAATCCTTCTACTACCCCATATCTCGACGGTAGGTACTTGAGTAGTAGTTTCCTCACTATTTTCTCGTTTGTTTCTCCTAATGCTTGATTCTGTTGGAATTCCTTATTCATCTCTCTTAGGTTTTGTAACTATTTTTCTCGTAGTATTCTGTTCTTTTCCAATGCAAATTCGCCTTGCCTATATTGAGTTCAATCAAGATGC
The DNA here is from genome assembly GCA_048882385.1 of Candidatus Thorarchaeota archaeon. Classification (GTDB taxonomy): domain Archaea; phylum Asgardarchaeota; class Thorarchaeia; order Thorarchaeales; family Thorarchaeaceae; genus SMTZ1-45. Next base: position 3,270 of record JBHLRQ010000110.1, read on the forward strand.
AGAGAAAGTCCCCATTTCACGCATGTTTGAGTTGGCCAGTTGAATAGAAGCATATGTCTTTTGCTAATCCTCGAATCTCGCCCAGCCCACTATCTTAACTTCTGCTGTTATATCCGTGTGTTTGTAGTACAGTTCTTTTCATATATTGAAAGATATATTCTAGGTCAGAGGAAATTGTAGTGAGAGGGAGTGCCCTAATGAGCGATGAGCCTAAAAAGAGTAGTAATGTGAAAGGAAGATTCAAGAAGAGATCCATTGCCCTTGTGATTTTAATTTCGGCTGTGCTATTGATGTCACCGGTTGTATATTTTTGGTCGCTATCAGAATCAGGTACAGCGCAGACTTTTGGAATTCATTTCACAGGTCCCAATCAAACTTGGTTTGATGGGCAGATACGCATCGGATTTGAAGACGGACAGCATGAGGATCTTACGCCTTGGCCAGTATTTCCACTTACCGAAGAAGGTTCACAAGTTGGTTGGGAATCATGGGTGATTGTAAATCGAACATTTGATAGTCCTGAAACGTGTTCTTTTGAGTACGATTGTTCAGAATTGGATATAACGGTTGGACCATTGACATTCAGGTCGAATCAACCTCAGATTCTATATCAAGATGAGTCTAGCCGAGTTATCGAAACATGGATAGTCATTCTACAAACATAACGATTCTTCGAATCTCGCCCGGTCCACCACTCCTTTTCTAATTCTTGATGCTAACCAATCATGTGCAATCGCCTCCTTTCTGACATCATCATTCGTTCGGCTTCTCGAGTCTATTAGCGATAAGTAGAAACTCCGAAGACCTTATGTCGAAGCTCCGCCCACAGTCTGGTTGACAGTGTTGTCATATCTGTGAAACTGAGGGCCAAGTAAGCCTACGCTAAACAGCTCGAAAGAGATATTTCGACAGATCAAGGAATTTGATGGGGTTAGTTGAACATGGATTCATGGAGAGATATCGGAAAAGCCTTGGAGGAAATTCTTCGACCCTCTACATATCCATTAGCTGTCAAGCTAGTTAAGGATGAATCAGAATTTCCCGAGAAAACTCGAAGACCCGAAAGCAAAATCGCAATATGTCAAGCTCTAAGTCTATCTCGACGATTTGGCTGGACAATGGGTATCACAGAGGAAGATAGTGGTTGTCCTGGTGCTAGTTTCGCTTATGGCTGGAAAGAGCTTTTTGATAAATCCACACTTGCACTTTTCTTCCTTGAAGCAGGTTATGCTGCAGATGATGAAGGAGCAAACACCATCCTTGAGAATGTGGACCATCTAGAAAAGGGAAGATACTGTGCTCTAGTAATATCACCATTGACAAGAACAAAGATTGTACCGGACGTAATTCTTGTGTATGGGAATCCTGCTCAGATAATGCGTCTCCTGCAAGGGGCTATGAACAAAGATGGAAAGAGATTGAAAGCTGAATTAGCAGGAATCATGGCCTCTTGTACTAGTGGAGTTCTTCGCACTTTTAATACTCAAGACTATCAAATAGTAATACCAGGAAATGGAGACCGAGTATTTGCAGGTGCAAATGATGATGAAATGCTCTTTGCAATACCAGCCGCAAAAGCTGAGGAGATAGTAAATGGGATGAAACAACAGCGTTTCGCAAAATACCCAATTCCAATCTCGATGAAAATGCCGCCTCCTTTTCCAGGACTTGAAGAGACTTGACTCGCCCGGTCCACCACTCCTTCTATATTCTAGGAAAACTTAACTCAAGAGTCATTTCTAGATTCGATGTGGTTGGATTTGTCAAAGATCGAAGGTATCAATCCAGATGAAAGAGTAGTCTACGCATTGAGGTGTCGATTGCAGAAATTCGCGGGAGACCTTGTAGTAACTGACAAGGGCATCGTTTTCATCAAATATGAGGGGACCTTCATAACTCGTGGAAAAAGACTGCATGATTTCCCCTTCGAAACACTGGGCGGAATTCGAATTGAGAAACAGGGATTGTTTGGGACAAACATTGCCATTGATACTAGGGACTTAGCCTGGGGAAATCGCACACATCGTTTTTCATGTTCGGATTCTGACGCCAAGAGATTCATAGCTGTTGTTGAAAATCAGAAACAGCTTCTAAAAACTCCTGAAGAAGTCGAAACCATAATTCTGAGTCTTGTTAAACCTAAAGGTGAAGCAGATTTGATGGAGGTTTCAAGAAATCTACAGATTCGGGATCTTATCGCTAGATTACAAGGATTGACCCATGACAGGCTTCCTGACATTTGGGCATTCAATGCAGTCAGGGATATTGTTGTGAAGTTAATTGCAAAAGGCTCACTAGACGGAATTATCACAGATGACAACAAGTTTGTTTCCAACGCTCTGCTGGCCAGAAAATCTGTACAATATCAAGTTGTTCTAGATTTCGCTTCAATCTATTCCCAGCTTGAAAACAAGGGAATAGTACTACAGACTTTAGAATGTCCATCATGTAATGGAAAGCTAGAGTATCCGAAGGATGGTGACACAACTACATGTCAATTCTGTGGTGCAACTGTACACGCAGTGGATGTATTCAAGAAATTCAAAGAGTTGCTGTAATAGATTAGGAGGAGATCGCGAAACTCTGCTTGCATTTCGCGACAGAGCGCGAATTCGAATCTCGCCCGGTCCACCATCTTCTTCTTTCTTTGGCATTCCTTCATTCTTCAATCGATGATCGACTGTCTATTGAGCGGTCTAGTCCACGACTTCGTCTGACACCAGAATTGAAGATCGGTCTAGGTCCTTGCGGCATCAAGGAAGTATATGGTTACGACTATGCCATTCACTGCGGCGAGCAAGCTATTCCAGATGTTCCAGCCACCACCAATCAAAGCCACCGACCAGTTCGCAACGCCAAAAGCTAAGAACACCAAGGCAGCAACAATGGAAAACGGACTGAATTCCTCGCGAAGCAACCATGCAGAAATCCCTGCAGCGATCCAGCCCACGCTATAGAATATCCAGCCAACCAAAATAGAGGTTTGCAACCAATCAGGTATAATAGCAGGCAGGCCAATCAAGTAATACGGTAGGGGAGTTGTGATATCCCGCACGATGATGCATATAGCACTGACTAGCGGAATGACGTTCCCGCTCTTTCGCCATAGTCCAAAGAACCCTATACTGATTAGGATCATAGCCAGGATAAGTATCTGATAGTGTTGTACTGGACCCCAGGGGAAGAATTCCTCGTGGGTTTCAAAGGTCCAGCCAAGAAAACTTGGGCTGTATATCAGTGCGATGAGGAAACCGCCAATAGCACCGAGTACGAACGAAGCTTTTATTCCATTATTCAACGATTCTCTCCACTCCTACTAGTGTTGAGAGGCGCATCAGTCTTTTTTTCACATTCTAATCCTCCCATCCTTTGTCCACACAACAAAGAACTGAACAGATTGTATATTCAGTGTTCATTATCTCTGTTTCTTTAGCTGGCATATACAAAGAAACCTACGGAGTTGTATTCTATAAGAAAGAACTTCACTACACAATGATAGAATCTCGCCCATTCCACAACGTTTTCACTACTCTCAATCGAGTCCTTTTTGTTCTGTTCATCTTCGCCTGAGGAAAACGATTGTTAACGCAATGACAACTACAGTAACGACACTCCCAATGATGATCAGTTCCCAAGACAGGGGTGTTGAGGGCATTTTCACAGTGTCATCAACAACTAGGTTGTCTATCGCAGCACCAGTAGCTCTGTAGCAGTAGAACTCGAGATAGGTAGAACTTGTAACAGCATTACTGGTGAAGTTTGCTTCGAAAGTTCCATTGACGAAGACATAGAAGTTGCCATCACTTGTCCTGCTCACATCAATGTGGTGCCATCCTTGTATAGGATCTATATTGATGGTTGATTCAACATTCGAAATTAGTCCGTTCATTGTCCAGACAATGAAAGACGGAGCGGGATGTGCCCAAACTCCAACACCTACAAAGTAATTGGCGAACGTTGGGATTTGTCTGGAGCCGTTAGACATGAAATAGACATACATAGCATACCCAGAAAGTTCATTGTCTGGTACAAACATATCGAAACTCCAAGTCCCGACATTCACAGTACTGCTGTGCCTTGCAAAGTTCATATCATCATCAAGTACCTTCAGCGTACCTTCTGCATCCGTGAAGTTGCCTTCTATCGTAACGAGTGAATATTCATCTTCGTATGCGAATATTGTCCAATCACCTAGTCCACCTTCGAAGTCGTCACTCCAAATCACAGCTGCATTTGTAGTTGTTGTGCATACTGAGAGCAAGAGAACAAACATCGTAACTCCAGCAATTAGGTGCATCAGTCTTTTTTTCACATATGTGGCCTCCCATCCTTTGTCCACACAACAAAGAATTGAACAGACTATATATTAGGCGTTCATTATCTCTGTTTCTTTAGCTGGCATATACAAAGAAACTCATGGGAACATATTCCATAAGAGAGAAAGACCTGAGGGCACTACACAACGATAGAATCACGCCCGGTCCACCATTTCTCCTTGTGTCAGCACATCAAGCCTTTATATTAGAATGAAATAAAGCTGGAAGACCTAAGTTTCAAATTTGAAAATCGAGAGTTGCGAGTGAGTTCAATGGTAGAGAAAGAAACATGGGAGAACACGGTGTTCAAAAAATTAGAATTACCAAATGGAGTGATTGTTTCCAACCGAATCATGCGAGCCGCCACTTGGATGGGACAAGCAGAAAAAGAGGGAAGATGTGGGGATACGATTATAGAAACATATGGCAAAATCAGAGCTGGTGTCGTGGTGACCGGCTTTCAATATGTGATGCATGAGGGGCAGTCAATTAAACGAATGATTTCAAATTCAAAGCCTGCAGATGTTGAAAGTCTAAAAAGACTTGCAGGAATAATTCATTCATCAGGTGGTTTAGCCGCAGCTCAATTGGTCCATTGTGGGTGTAAGAGTTTGCCAAAATATTCTGGCAATGATATATTCGGACCTAGTGATATGGAAGTCCCTGGCCCTAAAGGAGAGGTTGTTCAGGTGAAAGCCATGACGGTGGACCATGTTGAAGAGGTCACTCAGGCTTATGCTAATGCAGCGAAACGTGCGGAAAAGGCAGGGTTTGATTTGATTGAGCTTCACGGAGCGCACCATTATGGTCTTTGGCAATTCTTTGATCCATCATATAATCATCGCCCAGAGAATGATCCTTATACAGGAAAATCAATCGAAGGTCGTAGCAAAGCGATGGTGGACTCTGTACGAGCTATCAAGGACACAGTTGATATTCCAGTCCAAGTAAAGGTGGATTCAAGCTCAGATACCGTCAGAACCGAAGAAGTAGGCGAGCTAGTGAAGAAACTTGCTGAGGCAGGCGCATATTGTGTGATATTCAGTGGCCCAAACCCAAGTCGGAAACCAAGAGATATGCAAGATGCATATTTTCTGGATGACGCATTGGTTATCCGTTCCATTGCACACGATAGTCGTCTCTTGTTCGGGTTGGTGGGCGGTATCCGGTCTCCAGAAACTGCCATCAAGTTACTGACTGGAGATGGAAATCCGGCTGCTGCGTTCGATGTCATTCAACTTAGCCGTCCATTAATCAGTGAACCAGCACTCTTTCATCGTTGGACTGAAGAAGCAAAAACAGGGACCCAAGAACCTGCTCGATGTATATCCTGTAATCGTTGTTTAGCAGCTGGACTTAAGGGAGGAGTAAGATGCGTTCAGTTTGAAAGTGATTAGGAATAACTCCAAAAGAGGGTAATCGAATCACACCCAGTCAACCACTCTTCTTTTTGATTCTGAGTAGTCATTATCTCCATTTTGATTGATTGATTAGAATTTTCTATTATTTGACTACTGGCTCCCAAGCACCTTGCCGATAGAGCCTGATGTCCAAGAGCAGTGTATTCCACAACCCCACCTACCATTGTCATTAGCACTTCTATGTCAGCAAGAGTGTTTTCTGGAACTGTCAGCGGGTTGTCTGAGAGCATCACAAGGTCTGCAAATTTGCCCACCTTGACGCTCCCCTTTACATCCTCTTGAAACGTCCCATAGGCCGCATCGATAGTCAGTAGTCGAAGAGCTTGTTCCACGCTGATAGTCTGATTCAACATCCAATCTGTAGGCGTTAGTCCAAGCCTACCGACTCTGGTGACAGCACTAGAGATAACATACATTGCTGACCTATCAGTTCCTATAAGCCAAGGATAGTCGGTACTTCCCATTGTTGGGATTCCTGCTTCAAGAATATCTCTCCATCTACCTACGAGGTGTGAGTAATTCTGTAGATATGGCCATGATTCCGCTTCCTTCCAATCTGAGTTGAACCATGTGAGCTGGATTGAGGCGGTAATTTCTAGATCGGCCAGTTTCTGTATCCGGTCATCATTGAGTAGAACGAGATGCTCGATTCGGTGTCTATGCTGTTGGTTCGATTCCCCGTCCAAGGCCGACTCCAGAGCGTTTAGAACAATGTCTGTGGCATTGTCAACTACACTGTGAATAGATATCTGAAATCCGTCATCATGGGCCTGTTGTACCAGTGCGTCTAGTTCAAGCTGGTCGAAGTAGTGAAGCCAATCGGTGTACCAGCTGTCCATGAAAATCTTAACCCCACCTATCCTCAACTTCGAACTATATTCCTGCCCGGGTTGATAGGCCTGGTACCAATCGCCGAACCTCTCGAACTGCCAACTCAAGGGGAGATAGGCATTGACACGAATGCGAAGGTTGTCCTGTTGATTCAAAGTAATGAGACCATCCAGGCGTTCTTGATTCACAAAGAGTTCAGAAATACTGGTCCATCCAGCACTAAGTACTGAATCAATCACTTCATCTGATGTTGATTGGTTCACGTAGCTCCGATCACCAATATGATGTGAATGAGCATCATTGAAACCGGGTAGAAGTGTCCTTCCTCCAAGGTCTATGAGTTGAGTATTTGGTCCTGCCAACGCAAGAACATCATTTTCATCGCCCACAGCGACGAAATACTCACCTTGGATGGCTACTGCTTCGACTTGTGAAGGGGACTCTTCCATGGTAAGAATTATACCATTGTGGAAAATAATGTCGGGGGCAGTTTCGGATGTTTTCCAGAATCCTTGAAAACCTAGATACAAGAGAGAAGCTAGTAATATCGTGAGTACGAGAGATGTAGCTAGAAACAGTCCACGTCGTGTCATTAGATTAACTCCTTTCCCTAACCAAGCAGAATTCTAATGTTTGAAGTTAGATAATAATCATCCGTTCGAATCTCGCCC
>JBHLRQ010000111.1:0-10268 GCA_048882385.1 Candidatus Thorarchaeota archaeon
GGTACCTTTGCGGTGTGCTGAATCCATTTCCTAAGAGGATCAATAGCGTGACCAAACTCCTCCATGAAGACTTCCAGACGTTTCTCAGAGAGGTAATACTTGTTACCTTTCCGAATGATGGGGGATTTGTTCGGTTGTATTGGAGGAGACATATGCTCGAACTCTTCCGGAAGCCCAAGCTCTTTCCATGTCAGTGCCTTCTCAGGTGTAGTCGCTCCTTTCTCTCTGAAGGTGTCTATCAACCTGCGGAAGGGACTAAGCATGTCAACGTTCATGGTCGAACTAGCCTTTATCTTATTCGAAAAATATCATAACTGATATATCACATGTGATATAATCGTGATATAAAGTCTATGAAGGATGAATCAACGTACTAGAATGATTAGATGCCAAACTAAACACATAATAGTGTTAACAATAGTTAAAGACTGATTGTGATGTCAAAAGAAAAGTTCGTGAGAAGCAAACCACATGTGAATATCGGACTATTCATTGTGGTGTTGGCAATCTTTGCTATGTTGACATACTATCTACCACAACAAATACCTCCAGGGAGTATTGCATTCCCTGTCGAGAGTGCACTCCGTCCAGAGTTTGGTGTTCTAGTGACTCAGAGTCTACTGAATGGAGTTTTCTATGGTGTTGTAGGAGTAATCGGCTTCCAAGCAATCTCGCGTGCAAGGAATTGACAGTATAATTCTGAGGGGGCTAGTTAATAGGCACTCAAAATCATTCACATCGAAGATGATTACAAACGGGGATGACAATTTGAAATATCGAAATGTTGGAAAGAGTGGACTGAAAGTGAGTGAGATCTCACTGGGTTCTTGGCTGACTTATGGTGGAACTGTTGAGAATGAAATAGCCAAGAAGTGCATGGCTACAGCGCTCGACAATGGTATTAATTTCATTGACTCAGCAGAAATCTATGCAGGAGGTAAGGCGGAGGAGGTCATAGCACAGTTTCTACGGGATGAAAATGTCAGTAGAAGGAATCTCGTCATCTCGAGTAAGGTATTCTGGCCTACGAGTGAAGACATCACAGACTGGGGGAATAGTAGAAAGAATGTCATGAATGCAATCGAGGGCACTTTAGAACGACTCGACCTAGACTACATCGACATCTACTTCCTGCATAGGTATGACTACACGACACCTGTAAAGGAAACTGTCATGGCTATGGATGATCTCATCAGAGAAGGGAAAGTGCGCTACTGGGGGACCTCGGCTTGGACAGCTGCACAACTAGAACGAGCAAATGCTGTCGCAAAGGAGTTGGGAGCTCACAGGCCTATAGTAGAGCAACCACTCTACAATATGTTTTCTAGGTTCATAGAACTTGAGATAATGTCTGTGGCCAAGACTCATGGAATGGGTCTAACGGTCTTTAGCCCTCTTGCACAAGGACTGCTTACTGGGAAATACAATGACGGAGTGCCTCAGGGAAGTCGAGGAGCAACGTCCTCGATAATGAACAGATACCTCATTGAGGAAAACCTTACCAAAGTCAGAAAACTTGGTGAGATAGCATCATCATTGGACATCACCACGGGGCAATTGTCACTAGCATGGGTACTCAGACGTCCAGAGGTTTCAGCCGCACTAGTTGGTGCAACCAAACCTGAACATGTCCTTGAGAATGTTCAGGCTTCAGATGTTTATCTCTCAAAAGACATTATCGAGCAAATCGATGGAGTATTGGACAATGTTCCAGAATGGCCAGCACCATATAGACCCAACATCTATCACAAAGACAAGATGAAGTGAATTAAGAAACAATGGTGGAGAGTGTGGTGCTGTACCCAAGAAGTAATCAATGTATATTCTAGCATTTTCGTCAGTGATAGATTGTGAGTATTATTGACGATATCAAGAGTTGGTTGTGGATACCAGTTTTCTGGGTCGTTTTGTACACTTTGTTTCTTTTGATTGGAATTAGTGTAGGAAATGAGTTTGGTCCGATTTTCTACTGGACAGTTATCTTAATTGGAGTGCCTCTCACAATTGCTCCAATCACTTACAAGAATCTCGTTGGTGGAGGTTGTAACCTCAAGTATCAAATCTGTTCATTGGTAAAAGGCATGTTTGCTGGTTTCGTTTTCATGTCACTCACGATGATTGCAGACTCTCTGGTATGGTCAAGCTTCTCAGCAACAATTGGATGGAATCCAGTGACTCTCAGCATATCTGAAGCGATGTATTATGTATGGTTCTTCAGTGGTATCCTCGGCGGGTTTGGAGCAAGGATCGTCGAAGTCAGAGGGTATCAACCCCATAATGAGATTACTATTGCGGGGTTCGAATAACGACTAGCGCTAAAAGGATACGATAAAAGGGGGCATCCCTTCCTGATTGGTTGAGGAGTTATTTGATGGTAAGCGTGACACCTGAGCAATTACAATGGAATCAACTAAGGAAGCAGTTTCTCTTGGACGAAAAACCAGAAACTTTCTATGAAGTTGTAAAAGCGCAACTTGGCCTTCATTCAACAGATTATTGGACACCCTATCTGTCAGTCTGGTCACGTATCGGAGATTTCGACGCTAAGAGGATGTTTGAATCCCTTGAAAATGGGATAGAGATTGTCAGAACCCATGCATTTAGGACAACAGTACATGTAATGCACATCGACAATCTATCTATGATAATTAGCGCAACAGGACCCCCTTTATTCAGATCTTTTCGAAATGACAGGTATAGAAAGATGGACCAACTAAAGGACACTGAGATTGAGGATATGCTCAAACAGGTCAGGTCCGCGTTGAAGAAAGGTCCGCTCAAAACCTCAGAACTGAAAAAAGCAGCGCCAAAGGTGGGAGACAATGTTCGTTCAGCCTTAATTCTGCTAATGGCTAAGGGTGAAGTGGTTCGAGCAAAAGCTAAGCATGCACGCAGTAACCTCACATCATATGCATTGCTTGAAGATTGGGTTGACGGATTTAATTTGAAGATTATTGACGAGCAAGAGGCAACGAATAATCTGATTAAAAGTCACATCGATTTATTCGGCCCTGTATCAATAGAAGATACAGCATGGTGGTTCAAACAGACGAAAACAACAGTGAAGAATGCCATTCAGGATTTTGGAAACCATGTTGTTGGTGTTGAGGTTGATGGTTCAGAGAAATTCATGACAATCGATGATCTTGAAGTTGCGTCTTCACTGGATCCTCCATCTGACAAACCAGTCTTGTTTCTTCCTTATGAAGACCATTTCTTGAAGGCATTCATAGAAAGAAAACGGTTCATATCTGAGGACATTCAACCTATGATTTCTCCGGCTGATCGAAGACACTTCTGGCCATCAAAGCCTGATGAACCAAGAGTCATGCCCAGTCCAGGGGTCAGACAAACAGGCGAAGTCAGACCTACAATCTGGCTTGATGGTGTAGTTATTGGCAGGTGGGAGATTGACGATGACGACAAACAGAAGAAGATTGTCACAAGTCTATATTCGAAAGTCCCGAAAAACCAACTAGAAAGGATTGAGGAAAAAAGATTGGATCTTGAGGATTTTGTAAATTCAGCTCTGGTCCCAATATCAGGTTAAACTTGAAATTTGGGCGGTAATAATGTATTATATTCAATCATAGAAATCATAGAGACGTATAAATAGAAACATTCCAATGAATCATAACCAATCTTCCGGAGTTAACGAGAATGGGAAAGGGTTTAGCCTTATTCGGACTAATACTGATCATAGTAGGGATTCTCCCGCTATTTATGCCGATGATCGGCCTTGGTCAGTTCGTGGATTACTTTTACATGCTTAACATCTACACATTGACTCTAGCAGGATATGACTTCTCAGAGCTAATGCTAATCCTCTTAGGATTAGGTGTTATACTCCTTATAGTGGGAGCAGTCAGGTAATTCATTAATTCTGCAAAAAGACATCCAAGGGGAGAGAGACATCTCCCCCTCTACTTATTTTGCTATATCATGCATTACTCGATTCCTATTCGAGATGCAATCTTTACGATTAGAAAGACTACAAATGCCACAATTATGAATGTGATCAGACTGTCCATAATTGGGCCCCCCGATAAGACATAAGTATCGCCTGTAGGGTCAATTGGCGAATATACTATCTTTACAATTGGCATAATGAGACTGTTCACAAGAGCCTGCACAACTTGACCAATATAGATGCCCAAGATGAATGCAACTGCAAGTCCGAGTACCTTGTATTTCGAGATAAACGCAACGAACTCATTAACCAAGCCTTTTGGCGGCTCTGGCTTTGGAGGCGGTGTCAACAGTTTTCGTATTTCTCTAAGCTCTTCTAACATAGCATCGTTTGACATACTGTCACCCCTTTTGATGTGCCAAGTGAGGTGGTAAATCTTTGATTTGACTCTTTCCCAGCGTGGCTTAGATTCATATCTTCGTGTGCAGAATATGAGTCAATGAGTTTCTGGTTCCTAATCTCTGTAATAGGCATAATTGCTGTCGTTCCAATACACTTTGTATCAGTTGAACATGACAGGCTGGATAGCAGATTTGGAGTAGAAAAGGGCTACAAGGTCGGAGCGGCTCTTGGGATGATCTCAGGATGGGGGTTCTTCCTTTTTCTCTTTGGACTTTGGATTTCTCCTCAGGAGCGCTTCTCACTTGATTTCTCAGGAATCAATCTCCTTGGTGTGCCGATATTTCATCTGCTTTTGGCGTTTGGTCTTCTTCTCCCAGGAGCATATTTGGGAATTAAAGGAGTGACAGAGATGGGGCTAAAGACTGCAGAAACACATAGAGCTGAGAGTGTGATTTCATCAGGAGTCTACGCCAGAGTGAGGCATCCTCAATATCTGGGGGCATTTCTATCTCATATAGGTGCAACATTCCTTCTTTCAGGATACTACTCCCTTCTTGTTTCACCCGTTGTATTGATTGTCAACTACATCCTATGTTGGAAAGAAGAACGAGAACTAATCAGAGAGTTCGGGCAGGAGTATCAGAGTTATCGAGAGAGTGTTCCGATGTTGATTCCCAAGATTGGAGCATAGGTTGGCTTAATGAAATTCGGTTATTTTAGAGAGTTATTCAGTGTTCCATTCAATTAATCGAATGCAGGCCAAACAAGGAACAATAATAACCTAATAAAATGAGTCTACTGAGTTGAGTGGGCTACCCATATCTGCAGACTAAGAATCTGGGTAATCAACAATCTTGAGGCTTGAGGTAACCAAGATGCGTAGCAAGCAATATTCAATCATAGCTCTACTTGTATGTCTATTATTTATGGGGCTACTGACATCTTTTGACTCTAGTATTGTTCATGAGATCACGGATGACAAAGATGAAGGCCCATTGTATCAGAATATTAACGAGGTCAACAAGAGAGGCTTCACTATTTCGCAGACTACGCAGGAGGGGTTAATCAATCCAGTCCAAATTAAAGAGAGTGCTTTCCGAACAACAGATGCTGCGAAGGCTCGGACTGATACTGGCGCAAACACAGGTCAGAACATCACAATTGATGAGGGCAATAATTGGTTTGCCAACTATACAAGTATAGAAGTTTCGAGTATCAAGCAGCTTTACGGAGTCAATGGTACATTCGAAGATGGAGTAGATCCATGGACGAATTATACGATAAGTTATGGATCGAACACACAGATACCTGGTTATGACTCGAGCGGGGAGTATATCACATGTAGGAATGTAGGGGATTACAGAAAAATTGGACCCAACCATGTTTGGGACCATGATGCAGGTTCAGAGGTCGGATTTGAGCAGGCTGTGTATAATACAGGGGGAGAACAGGTTTTTGATTTGAGGTTTGATTTTCGTTATGCTACTGGACCTATTGATCCAGAAGGAGATAATGCCTTGCCAGGAGTGGTGGGTGTATTCTATCAAATCAATGATGAAGGGGGGTCGTTATATGAGGGGTATTATTATCCAATGGATGCGTATGTTGATTCGAGAGATGCATGGTTATCAATAGAGGATTCTTTCACAATTCCTTCACCATGGAGTGAGTTTTCCTTCGCTGTAGGTTTGTATCTTGCGGGAGGTATTACTATAAACAATGCCACAGATTACGATGACGACCCACTTGGAGAGCCTGATGGCACAGTAAATGCTGAAAATCTAACTGTCTATATCGACAACGTTGAGTTTACTGGTAGGACAACACCTACTTTTGATAGTGTAGACCTTACCTTTCACGCGGGTGTTTTTTCAGAAGCAGTCACAGGGAGTGGAGTGGGTACCGCATCGATTTCAAATCCTAGTTTCTGGACTGTTGATCCTCTAGAGGTCCAAATCACATCGAATACAAGTGTAATCTTTACCTATTCGATTACCTCACTATTTCATCGTTACATTAATTCATCTTGGACAACAGATCTAAGCAAGGCTGGAGTCACATATTCAATTACCTCAGGACTGAGTTCAGACCTGACCTTCTATACCTACATCACCGAGCCAGGGGGATATTATAATGCAACATTTGACATCGTCCATCCTCAAGATTGGGAGAACACGACGGTTTGGGATCCTCTGGCCAACGATATCACGAGTTCATGTTCCATATCTCTCGGACAGATTCATATACCAACAAGTGAACTGAGTCGAAGTGGATGGTGGGAGATCAACCTCAACAGTCTAAACTATGCTAAGAACATCTCTGTCCAAGTATATGATCAGAGCACCACTGATTGGTCGGAGAATTCGCTGTTCCGACCTGGTAACGTAACTCGTGTCCAGGCAGAGATAGGAACTCCCAGCGTGACTCCTATAGGAGGAGATCCTGTGAATGTAACATGGATTAAACCCAATGAAGATCAGTGGGCAATGGACTCAATCACTACTATGGTTGGAGGCGCTGTTACCAGCTCTTTATGGTCATTTGGGAATACAAACACTTCTGCTGGTGAGTGGTCTCTTGAAGTCTTATGGACCAATGGAACTGAGATTGCCTTTGGATTGGTGACATTCGACCTCTACCACACAGCATCAATAGTTGCTACTTATCCAAACATCGAAACAGACTATGGTCTGATAATCTCAAATCTGATCACTTACAAAGATGCAGATACAAACGAGTACCTCTTAGACGACAGTGTCACCATCGAGGCTAACTGGTCAAGCACAGTTGTTTCATTTACGCAAAATTATGCGAAGAACTGGTGGGAGGCTGACTTTGACACCTTATTGCTTGGAGGGGGACAGTTTGTTGTTGTAGTTACTGCATCAAGACCGTATTTTGACTCAGTGTCCACAGAATTTACTGTAATATCATACTACGAATCAGCTCTACAAATAGTAAACACACCGTCACCGATTGAGAGGGGGCTCAATGAAGTCTTCACTGCGCAAATCGACTATGAGTTTCTCAATGGCACAGGCATTTCTGGAGCTCTGCCAATCATCACATTCTCAGGGCCAGTAGGAGGACTCTCATGGAACTCATTTGTGGACAACAACAATGGTCACTATTCAGTGAACATTGTTTGTGATATTGCAGCAACCTACGAGGTCACAATCACTCTGTCAAAACCATACCATTACAATGCCTCAGACTCTTTTGTGCTAATAATTAGTGAAACTGGTACTGAACTGGAATCACTGAATGGCACCGCGGATGTTGTCAGTTTTGGAGATAGCTACAGACTTGTTGTTGAGTATAGAAACAGCACTGGACAAGGTCTGTCTGGAGCAGATTTGGAGATTGTATCAATCACTCCTTCGACAGGGTTGATCAATGGAAGCTTCAGTCCAATAACGGGAGGCCTCTATGAAATCACTCTGACACCTACAGCAACTGGCACTTACTCGATAGTAATTCGCGCGAGTCTCTTCAATCATGAAACTCAGTATATCACATTCACTCTTACAGGGGTGGTCATCCCCACAATTCTGACTTCCATGCCATCGAGTGCAACTGTCGCGGTGAATGAGAGTTTCATCCTACAACTGCTGTTCCAAGATGAGGACCTTAGCCCAGTAGACGTGGCTAACATCACTGTTCTCAGTCCACCGAGTGGAATTACGATTTCGGATGCAACATGGGTTGGAGGTGGTCTGTACAACATATCGATGCAGTCGTCAAGCATTGATGTATACAATCTACTCTTCAGAGCCTCTGCAGATAACCATCAAAGCTCAATTGTCGGATTCACGCTTTCAGTGACAGCTTTGCAAACAATGTTGGAAATTCTGAATGCAGGGTCTATTCCAGTCGAAAATGGTCTTAATGAGTTCTTCACAGTCCAATTGAGTTATCAACTTCTTAATGGTAGTGGAGTTGCAGGGGCATCACTGGGAGTTATTTTCACAGGACCTTCAGAGGGTCTTTCATGGACTAACTTCGTTGACAACAGTAATGGATTGTACTCGTTTGATATCACCTGCAATGTTTCAGCCATATATGGAATTACAGTCACACTGTCCAAAATACATCACTACAACACCACAGATGCCTTCACACTTATTATCGGAGAAACAGGGAGTGAACTTCAGCTTCTGAATGGAACAGTAGACGTCGTCCTGTTTGGTGACAATTACACTCTGTTTGTTGAATACAGAAACAGCACTGGTTCAGGTCTGGTAGGCGCTAATTTGCAGGTTGTGACAATAACACCTTCAGTTGGAATGACCCATGGCGGCTTTTCACCCCTTTATGATGGGTTTTATCAAATCACGCTTACTCCCACAGCTGCTGGAGCATTTTCAATTGTCATCAGTGCAAGTATCATAAATCATGAAACCCAATATGCGACATTCACGCTATCAGCAACAGGCATTCCCACAATTCTGACATCATTGCCCTCAAGTGCAAGTATTGCATTGGACCAGAACTTCACTGTACAGCTAAGTTTCCAAGATGAGGGATATAATCCGATTGATGTAGCCAACTTCACCATAACCAATCCACCAAGCGATCTGATAATTTCAAATGTGACTGCAATAGGAGGCGGGCTGTATAACTTCACATTGACTCCTCTAACAACAGGCACTTTCAACGTACTCTTCAGGAGCTCAGCTGAAAACTATCAGAGCTCGAGTGCAGCGTTTACTCTCATAGTAACTATGATAGAAACACGAATTGAGTTTGAGGGTGAAGTGTCTTCAGCTCTCGTTGAGTTTGAAGAACCTTACCTACTTACTGTCTACTACTATCGGGATGACATAGCATTGCCAGTCAATATTGAAGGAGCTAATGTTTCAGTAATAACACAAGACCCTGGACTCATCATCACAGTTGAGGGATTTTCAGGATATTATCTGATCACGATTAGAGGTCAAGCAATTGGTTCTTGGTCACTAACAATCACGGCAAACAAGACAGATCACTTTACTTCGACCAAGCAATTCCTATTTCAAGTAGAGGAGATTGACACATCAATAGAAGGTTCAAGTCCATTGGAGGCACTCCTAATCGATAGACACTACCAATTCGTCTTCAGCTATATGTTCGAAACAAACAGTAGCAATATCTTCGGTGCTTCAATGACACCATTTGGTGAGGGAGCTGATTGGGTAACATATGTAGAACTTGGTAATGGTCAATATGCAGTAAATCTGACTCCATTAGCACTGGGCGAGTATAGTGTATTATTGACCTTTGAGAAGACAGGATTTGAAACGGTCAGCTACAGACTGAGTTTCACAGTCAATGAGATACCAATCACGGTTGAAGTGCTGCAAGGACTTCAAGGCCCAGAAGGATTTCCAACAACAATACTTGTGCGTGTCGTTGAGAGTGACACAAGAGATCCTGTTGTTGGAGCTACTGTATTCTTCG
This sequence comes from Candidatus Thorarchaeota archaeon, assembly GCA_048882385.1. GTDB lineage: Archaea > Asgardarchaeota > Thorarchaeia > Thorarchaeales > Thorarchaeaceae > SMTZ1-45. The sequence goes on from JBHLRQ010000111.1 coordinate 9,752, forward strand.
ACATTCGCAAATCAGATGGTACACCCGTTGGTACACGAACATCAATGAACCCGACAACTACTCCAGGAGTCTATATGGCAACAGCAGAGATGCCTCCAGCAGATGGTGCTTATTACATCGAAATTTCATGCGAAGCAACTAATTTCATCCTTGTTCAATCTTTGTCAATGCCATTTCAACCTGCAAGAGACCTAACAACAATGCTGTATATTTCATTCCAGCAATACTTCCTCATTTACTTAGGAGCTGGAGCCTTGGCTGTTGGACTAGCTTACCGGAGAAGCGCTAGAAAGCGTAGAATACGCCAAAACAAGATCACATTAGCCATTAAGAGACGCTTTGATGATGTAAGAAGCCTTCTAGGAGTGATTGTCATCCACAAAGACAGTGGATTACCAGTTTATTCCAAGATATTGAGAGATGGCCTTGAAGAAGCAGTCATCTCAGCATTCATCACAGCTGTCACAAGTTTCAGAGGTGAATTCGATATTGAATCAACAACAGAGGAGTGGGGATT
>JBHLRQ010000112.1:0-10122 GCA_048882385.1 Candidatus Thorarchaeota archaeon
TGTGGATTGCTGATTGGAAGTGGTGCTGCGATTGGTTTCAGGTGTGGTCGAGGCAAAGACTCTGTCCCTGAAGACCATCCTACTGAACGAGGAACTGCAATAGAAATCGTTACTGAAATGTATGAGTATTTCAAGAAAGAGTTTGGAAGTACATCATGCAAAACTCTGAGTAAGACCGATTTTAGTGACGGAGATCAACTTGGAGAATACATCATGGAAAAGAAGTGGAAATCCACCTGTGATATCTTCCTTGGTTTCATTATTAGGAAACTGGTTGCTCTGGTAGAGGAAGGTCGGTTCTAAACTTGAATTTTCTGTTGTAAAGTGAAATCCAAATGCAAATGCGTTTTAAGAAGCAAACAAGGAAACAATCAGAAATAACAGGAATGATGTCCTAATTGAAGCCAAGAGAGAGATTTCATCAAGCAGTAAATCATGAAGAACCTGACCGAGTTCCATTGGATTATTGGACAACATATGAAGCATACGAGAATCTTAGGAATCACTTGGGAATCACAGCTCCTGAAACACATCGATGGGGGCTCTTTTCTGAATGGCAGACTTCAGAAGGACTACTGCAACGATTGAATGTTGACTTCAGACATGTCCACATGAAAGCCTTAGCTGATTTTGAACCTAAACCACTCTCTGATGGATCTCTGGAGAGTGAATGGAAATATGGAACGAAGATCATTGGGGAATATGAGGAGGTCACATACTACCCTTGGGCAGACTTTACAGAAGTTCAACAAATAAATGAGTTTGACTGGCCTGATCCTGAGGAACCATCAAGGATGGAAAGTGTTGGAGCATTAGCGAAAAAGCTTCATGAAGAAACTGATTATGCCGTAGTGGGTTATGGAGGAGGTCCATGGGGTATCGTGGAAATGCCTGCTCACTTCATGAGAGGATTCGATAAGTTCCTTGTTGACCTGCTTCGCCGTCCGGACCTTGCTGAAGCAATGATGGAAAAGAGCATGAAACTGGCAATCGAAATGAACCGGGTTTTCTTGGATGAGGTAGGTGAATACTTGGATATCTTCCAATTTGGTGATGACCTTGGTCATCAGAATGGACTTGTCATGAGTCCAAAATTGTACAGGAACATGATTAAAGACCGACATAAGAAAATCTATGACGATATACACAGGCGAGCACCCCATGTTAAGATACTCCATCACACTTGTGGAGCAGTGGAGCCTTTGATACCGGATCTGATAGATGTCGGAGTGGACATTCTGAATCCCGTCCAACCCCTTGCAAAGGGTATGGATTCTGCTACCCTGAAAAAGAAATATGGTGACAAACTGACATTTCATGGAGGAATTGACATCCAACGTGTAATGGCTGCCCAAGGTTCAATAGAGGATGTTCGTGGAGAGGTTGATACTCGGATAGATGCACTTGCCCATGGTGGCGGCTACATATTGGCACCTGCACATAACATTCAATCAGAGTCTACTCCAGAAAAAATCCTGGAATTGTATGATTATGCCTCAAAGAAAGGCATCTATCCCTTGAAGTAGGAATGTCATCCAAAACAATTTCTCAAGCATAGTGACTTTTCTGCTCCTTCATCATCTATTTCGCCTTTTCAGCGGCTTCAGAGGTCATGATTCACCCAACAAGTGACCACACATACCCCTTCTTCTCTTTTGAGAGTCTTTTTGTAATCTTGTTCTCACTTTCTAAGGCTTTCAATGTTTCAGGAATACGATCCTTGCACTCGGCAGAGACCCTGGCTGATTCTTCGATTATCTCTGTGGTTGTTGCCTCTCCCAATTCCTCCAAGATCATAGTTATTGTCATTCTTGGATCACTCACCTTGATCTGCATTGCTTTCACAATGAAGTAGAATGCAAAGACAACTTCAGTGATGAACGCGATGTACGCACCTAGAGTTGAAATCCAAAAAGCGAATCCATTCCCAGCTCCTGTCAGATATCCAACCATCGAACTAACAATCATAGCTATTCCAAGAACCCTACTTAGATAGCCGGAGATATATACGAGATAACCAATCAGACTCATATAGAGAGTATAGAAAACTAGTCCAATTAGAAGCACAGGATAGAAGAATGGGCTACCAAAAAATAGTAACACCATTCCAGCAATGAATATCATGAGCTCTATCCACCTTGATAATTGAGCTCCCTTTGACAGTTCCTTCTCAATTGAGGTTAGAGTATTGTTCAACGGAAATGCAACTATCAGGCTAAACAGACCCATGAAGAACAACGCAACAAGTACACCAATGAACAAAAACACATTGGCTCTAACCGCCTCAAGGGCTGACAACATACCTTCACTTGGAATCGGGAAAACTGTGCCAAGTGAGATGTATATTAATGAGCCAAGTGCTAGTCTAACTAGAAGAAAGGCTCCTGAGTTCATTGCACATCCTTTTGGTGCGAGTCCTATCTCTTGATTCAATTCGCTTCCCATCTCTGGAGATAGAGAAACTTTGCGATAATAATCTGTTTTGGTTCGAAAGAGTTTCTGAACTTCTTTTCATTTCTTTATATGCAATAATAGGCAAAGTCTTATACAGATTATTAACAATAGTTAATGATTATGATGAATGATGACGAACTAGTAATTACAAGAGAGTTTCCAGTTCCAAAGAGTTTGGTTTTTTCAGCTTTAACAGAGCATGACCACATACAGAAATGGAATAGCCCAAAGAACTTTGACGTGACCTTTAGTGAAGGTTCACTTGAAGTAGGAGGAAAGTATAGCTACGGGATGCGGTCAGGTGATGGTCCCGAATATGTGATGACAGGTAAGTATAAGGAAATCAGTCAACCTGATAGACTCGTCTACTCACAATCACGAGTAGGTGCTCCCGATTCTGAAACTGAGATTTCTATCTTCCTCGAAGAGAATGAAGGCAAAACAAGGATGATCTTTCATCACACTGGATTTTCAAGCAAAGAATTCAGAGATGGCGCAATTCATGGGTGGAACGATGCCTTTGAAAAACTTGAACATCATCTCTCATCACAAATCTAGAGAGATGGTGGTACTATGACAAGAGTAAGAAATGTCGAAACTGTTCGTAACTTCGTCAGATTCCTTGAGCAGAGAAGATTCGATGAATTTTCTAAGCTCTTCGCTGAAAATGCCAAATGGCTTCATCCATATAGTTCGGGTCTGTTTCCTGCTGAGTTAGTCGGACAGAGTGCAATACTTCAAGGCATTCAAGAAGCTGCCTCTAATTTTGATGACATCCGATTTCCTATTGAAGAGATTCTTCCTTTAGAGGATCCAAATAGAGTTCTGATGAAGCACACTGGAAAACTCAAAATATCCAATGGCAAGGGTTTCTATGAAAATGACTACTTGGCTCTTTTCTCATTTGATGAAGGCGGGAAAATAACAGAGTGGATTGAATACTACAATCCAATTATCGCAGCAAAAGCATTTGGACTGATGGATAAGATTGCTTAGTTTTCCTGAGTATCTCGAATGAACTCTTTAGTTTCCTTAGCAGAAAGGCGTTTGAATAGTAGGTCCTTAGGCACAAACTCAACTTGACTGACCTCATCATCACTAGGCACAAGATCCTCACCTGTTCCAATATATTCGACCAAGAACATCGTAGTTTCCTGTTTGTCAAATCCTATTTCATCTCTGATTTCACGGGGAAAATCAAAGCGAACCTTGTCCTCGTATTCCCTGACAATCCTAAACTGGTTTGATCCTGTTTCTTCTCTGAGTTCTCTCATAATTGCTTCAAGATTGGACTCGTCGCTTTCTATGACTCCACCTCCTGGAATATGCCATTCAAGTGGTATATCTACTGGTCCATTTGGCGAATCCATTAGTTTCACCTTACCCACCAGTAGGAATTTATCACCACTGAAGACAATTGCTCCGACTGCTTTTCTGATCATGTGCATCAAACCTATTTTCTCTAGATGTATGTCTTGAAGTAAATGAAACTATTCTATAGGTTGTGAAAGACTTATCATCATCTTCTGAAATCTGTGCCATTTAATCACCAGTGATTAGGAGATGGAGAGTGCCTTCTACAGAAGATGTTCTGTGTTTCTATTGCAATGAATATTTGAAACTAGTTAAAGAGTATCCAGTGAATCATGCGACTAACGATGTTCATACCTTTACTCCACGCTGTCATCTTCATTGGAAATATGAATGCGAAAATTGCGGGAATTTGAGGCACTTCAATGGAATTGCTTGGTGTTCAGATTGCCAGACATTTACCTGTGTCCACTGTGCAGATGAACAAATGGTCAGAAAGAAATTCTTGGTCTATGATTACTACTACAAAATACCCTGTCAGAAATGCGGGAAGTATAATCCTGCTTTAGACTATGCAGAATATAATGGCGATCATCCAGTACAGCTGGGTGATCTTCGATTAGATGAAGTCAACGTTTGGAGTTGCGTTTCCAAGGAGGGAGTTACATCTCGAGAATTCCCCAATCAGGCGTGGGGTTCTGAAAGGATTCTCTCACTTGGAAAAAGTCTTGTTACTATGCGACTGGAATCTCTCGATGAATACAATCCCAAGTCAGCATGGGATATGATGGCTCCACATTGGCTATCTGTTGAAGAAGAGAATTACCACCATAAGTTCAGGATACTACCGGATGTGTATCGAATGCTTGATGCGCGGAAGGGTGATGAGATACTAGATGTTGCTTGTGGGAAGGGTGATGTTGCTAGACATCTTGCGCAAAATGGAGCAAGGGTGACTGGTATTGATATTTCAAAAATGCTGGACTATGCAATTGAGTATGAGGAACAGGAGCCTCTAGGAATAAGGTACCTTCAATTGAATGCTGAGAAATTATCGGGGACGTTTGATAATGCCTTCTTCGACAAAGTAGTATGTAATATGGCTTTGATGGACATGGAGAATTTCAAGACAGTAATTCAACAAATATCATATTTACTCAAAGAAGATGGTGTCTTTGTCTTCAGTATCCTTCATCCTGCTTTCTCATTTCCAGCTACAAGGGGAATTCGAGTGCCACACGATAGCGATAGAAATGAGGATCGAATAAGAGTCATCATAGACTATTTTGATGAAAGACCTGTACTCTTCAACATCAAGGGTGAGGTGTTTCCCGACGCAAATTATCTCCTCCATTTTCAAAGACCTATCAGCTCATATCTCAATGAACTAGCAAAGAACAACCTCGTCTTGTATGAAACTAGCGAACCAAAAGCTTCTGAGGAGTTAGTCCACAAATTCCCAAGGAGTGCCTATTGGGATGATGAGAGAAGACCTGAATTTCTTATTGTGAAAGTGGTGAAGAAGTCGGGTATCTAATCTACACCTCTGATTTAGCGAAGCTTGTTGAAGACGCATTCTAAATAGGGGACGAAAAGGATTGAATTGTCGAATTCCACTGAAAAGCCGTGAAGACATTGGAGCTTTTTTCCTAAATGCTGCGTTGAAGTGCACTATTAAATTCCAGTCAGTCTGCTTTTTCGACCAAATAAGGTGACTACTAATGAGGTGGAAGATGGGAGCGTTTCATAGTCGAAAGATTCTAGGTCTATGTTTACTGTCCATTCTGGGATTTATACTTCTTACACCGACACCATCGGTAGCAGTAGTTGAACATGATGATCTGACTGGTGTTAAAGTTGCTATCTATAATGGAGAAGGTGTGATGATTTCTAGTCGCACAGCACTAACAAGGATGTTTGAATGGATGAACGCATCAGTTGAAGAAGTCAATGCTTCTCAAATTCTTGATGGCATCCTTGATGATTACGATATGCTTGTTATTCCTGGTGGATCAGAAACCATTTGTTGTAGTGAACTTGATTATATTGAAGGAGTCCGGAAGATTCAGGATTTCGTTAGAAATGGTGGTTCGTATTTTGGTATCTGTGGTGGAGCAACCTATGGGGCGAACTATGTAGATTTCTTTAATGGTTCTATGAGCCCAGTGTCTGAACCAGGATCATTAATTCATATGACTACCATGAATGTTAACCAGTCTTCAAATGGGCCTGAACTCTCTGACCTACCTGTTAGTTTCGCTACAATGTATTATGGATCTCAATGCTTCATTCCAAGGGCGGGATTTGCAGTACACATTGTAGCCTCTTACGAATATAATGACGAAGCTGGAATGATTGCTTTTGAATATGGAAATGGAACAGTCTTCCTTTCGAGTCCCCATCCTGAATATGAGGAAGATAGCGATAGAGATGACACAACATTTGGCGATGATCTTGATGATCCTGAATCAGAGTGGGATCTTCTGCTAAGAGTTTCAAAATGGCTTATTGAGTCCTCTTATGTTGAACCATCGGGTTCAACAACGACGTCTACGCCCACGCCCACAGCAATCAATACTCTTGATTTGCCGATCATTGCTGTTGCTTCAGCAGGCAGCATAATAGCTGTGTTGGTTGTTGCTGTTTTCTATCGAAGAATGAATGCATGAAACTGCGCAAGTGAACAAGTTTATGGTCACTGAATTTCAGAATCAACCTAGGGCAGTAATCACTCAATGGGGATTCGTCATGAAATCCGCAGAAAACGTAATAATTCCAGAGATACGCGAGCTAAGGTTAGATGAAACTGATGACTTCATTACACTCTTGGAGTTAGGATTCAAGGGCAGCATTGAAGAGGACAGGCTTGACACAGATGAACTACGGAAGCTAATAAAGAAGATACGTACGCCTGTCTACAAGTTTCTTCAAAGAGTTGTAGGAATGAGAATGGAGTTCTACATTGCTATAGTGGACAGCACCATTGCAAGTGGAATTCAATTGAATATCGAGAAGGATGAAGTCTATGTTGGTAATCTCGCGACACATCCAAACTATCGCCGGCAAGGACTTGCAAGAAAGTTGCTTCATCTATCTTTCGAACGAGCTCGTGAGTTAGATATGACGAAAGTGAGACTTGATGCAAGAGCTCTGAATATCAGCGCAGTAAATCTGTACGCCTCTGAGGGTTTCGAAACAACATATCACTCAGGTCGTTTTGAGCTAAACTCTATGATTGAAAGAACTACGCACACTTCCAATGATTTGATTCTCCGTGAAGTTAGCAAAATTCCGACACCCGACATTGATGCGATGCTGGATGATTGTTTTCCAGCGTCATACTTGGAAGCAATCGGCCGTAAAAGATTCCGTAAGGATCTCGTTCCCTCAAGAGCCATCCGGTTCTTTGCAGGAAGACTTGCGGGGCAGTTAATTCACAACTATGCCTTCTATGTGAAGGGAGAGGAGAATCCTCGTGGAATCATAGAAGCATCTCAATCAAGAGTTGAAGAACGAATCCGTCTTTCATCACCGATTCTGTTTGAGAAGGACAATGACCTGTTGTTGGAAGTCATCCCCAAGGTTCTCGAAATAGAAACTGGCTATCGTGGAATAATGACCGCATCTATCAGCTGTTCAATGCATCGAAGCGATGCAATATCGAAAATTGAGAGTCTAGGTTTCAAGAAACTCCGTGAAAGCATATCGATGACTAAACGACTCTAAGTTATGTTTTGATAGAAAGGGTTGGCTCTTCTTGGTCTATTATTCCGTGCCAATTTTGTCTATGTCTGTGCTGGATTGGCATCGAAGAACAGATCAAATGTGAATATTGCTAAATTCTTGCGTTCAAAGTTCTTCTTATAATCAAACAGTTTTCAATGGTCGGGGGGATAATGCTTGATTTCAACAAGGAAGAGGTTGATACTTGGTTTTTTCATTATATGCGTGGTCACAGCAGGGATTTTTCTCCCCTTAGCTTTGTGGCTCCCTACAGAATCACGGAATATTCAGTTAGATGTTCTGAGTGAATTTGAAACAGGAGGATTCACATATGATGTACTCGTAAAGGATGATATCGCATATCTTTCTGTAGCCAAAGAACCTGGACCAAGTGAGCTATTGATTTTGGATGTCAGTGACCCAACTAATCCTATGGAGCTCGGGTCTTATGACGAAATAGGGTATCCAGACCAGTTGGTGGTTGTTGATGAGATAGTCTTCATCACCGATCGTTTTGGGCCGTTATGCATCATTAACGCAACTGATCCATCAAACCCCGAGAAGATTGGTGAGTATAATGGAAGTGGAGAAACCTATGACATTGAGGTTGTTGGTGATATTGCGTACTTGGCTGACTGGAACCAAGGTCTCAAAATCTTGAATATTAGTGAACCTTCCACTCCAGAACTGATTGGATACTATAATATCTTGGGTGCAGCAAATCAATTGGACATTGTCGGAGATTTGCTTTATCTAAGTGACCATCGAAGTTCAAGAACTGGTCTTGTGGTGCTCAATGTAAGTGATCCAACAGATCCATTCCTAGTCGGATCTTATCTCCCAAGCGATGAACTTTGGAATGCACATGTGTTTGGGGATTATATTTACTGTGGAAACCACGAGCTTGAAGGTGGTGCCTTGATTATCCTCGATACAAATGACCCAGCTGTTATTTCTGAGGTAGGACAGTTCAATTTCAGTGATATAGTCAATTCAGTCATTGTTCACGATGATATCGCCTTTGCAGCTGGGGGAATGAATGGGCTATACTTGATAGATGTAGCAGACCCTAGTAATCCAAATCTCATCACTGCGCTAGATGGATTGATGATAGGACGAGACTTAGCGTTGATTGGAGATATCGTGTATCTAGCCTGTGATGGATGGTTCTGCATAGTCCAGATGACCGAGTCCTAATGATTTGGTATATAGTGTTGTTCCATTATCCCCAAAATTTGATCATCGACCGGTGGTTGAAAGGGACAAATACTCTTGTTTACATACGAATTATTCGCAGCAGGATTGATGATGATTCCAATCACCAGAATTAAAACTGATAGAATCTTCACTAATGTATTCATTAGGCACAGCCCCCTACCATACAGCGAAAGTCATAACACATCATATTACTAATTAACTATTGATTTAAGACAAGAAATCAGAAGTGGAATGATGAATGAAAATGCCAAAGCCAAAAGATGTCGATGCTTACATAGCAAGTTCAGACAAAGAAGCGCGTCCGATCCTCGAAGAACTCAGGAAGATAATAAAATCAACTATTCCAAAGGTAGAAGAGGGAATAAGCTGGAACGTCCCATTCTACAAGTATCACGGTGAGCTTGTTGGATTTGCCACATACAAGAAGCACGTTAGCTTCGGCATTGGTGCGGCTGTGCTTCAAAGTAAAGAGCGTGAAATGCTCGAAGAGAAAGGCTACAAAACCGGAAAAGGAACGATACAAATCAGGTTCGACCAAAAAGTGCCAACCGTAGTGGTAAAGCGACTTCTAAAAACAAAAGCGAAGATGAATGAAGTAAAAAGAGTGAAGTAAATCCCAATTGGTCTGAAAATTCGTTCATTCTTCTTAGGACTCTATGCAAATAATCATCTATTTATCCAGCTTTCCTCTAGCCATACCGCTGACTAATTCGAGAGGGAGAGATCAATGAATAGGTTTCAAGTCACTGCTATCTTGGGTATTTGTATACTTTGCGCGGCACCCATTCCCTTTTTGCTGCCGCGTACTGCAACTACGGGAAGTGGACTTCCAGATCCACCCCTGCTTTCAGCAATGATTGCGTTAGCAGGCATCATCGTGCTTGTGATATCATACATATTCAAGCTCAAGCCAGTACCAGCAAATAGATAGAAACATCTATGCTTTGATTTGAAGTTCATCCCACTGATAGTTAGGTTCGCTCTTGTTGAGTCATACACAAGAGGACCAGACTAGATCAATGTTTCAAGAATCTCAGCCACATCTTCAACATATTTCGGACAGTTGTCGAATGCACCCTTTTCGAAGGCTTCTTTCAAATCTTCTGCATCAGCTAAGTCATATTTGATTAGTTCTCTACATAATACCGAACCATGAATCTTGGTAAAATTTTCGAGAAGCGTATTTGCGGCTTGGAAGGCTTTCTCCTCCATCATTGACCCTCCGTACTTTAGTCCTAGAGCCATGATTGCTCCAGTCAGAGCTCCACACACATTGCCATTACTAGCTATACCTCCACCAAACCCAGATGCTATATTCATGCAGATATCAAAGTCAAGATTTCCAGAACTGAGGTGTACACCATAGGTAGCGAATATCGCTTGCGAACAAGAGCCTCTCTGTTCATCCATTATCTT
>JBHLRQ010000113.1:0-9947 GCA_048882385.1 Candidatus Thorarchaeota archaeon
ACACTTCAGCTTTCTCCGTTGATCTAGAGTCGATTGATCGTTCTCAGGTCCTTAGTGCCTTGAGGTCTTCCCCTTTTGCTGCTGGTTGGTACAACTCAAGTTTTCTGCGGCAACCAATTTTCACTGAGAGTGTATTGAAGATGGTATCAATCCTTGGTTTCAGAACAAGTTACATGGATGTCAATGGAACAACATTGACCACAACTTCAGGATCTACGGTTTCTCTAGGAATCAATCTAAGTGTGGATGTGGCAATTGGTTCACCAATAACAAGTCATTCAGTCCTAGTAAATGCATTCGATCAGTGGACTCTCTTTGAGAACGTGCTGGACACCGATACTCTCTCAATTCCTGTTCCAGTCTCTGAGACCTCACTGGGTCTACAGGAGGTCTTCGTTATGGTTTCTGACTGGGGAATTTCGAGAGCTTTTGATTTTCTCAGCATCAATGTAGAGGGTTCTTTGAGTGGGTCCATGAACATTGCAACACCTTCTGTGAAAATGGGCGAGATGATCAATGGTTCTGTTGATTGGACATTCAATGGAGAAGATGCCGGTGAGTCACAAGTAACAATCAGACTAGGAAACCCTCCAGATTTCAATGAATGGACATACGACGAAACCTCACCATTCGTTTTCTCAATTCCTTCCACTGGTTTTAACGCAGGCACCTACAATCTCACAGTCAAAATCGAGAAACCGTTCTGCACAGATCTTGTGGTTGTAGATGAGGTGACAATATCAGAACCCAATCCTACCTTCATTTCCTCGCGTTCGACTATAAGTGGAGAAGTTGGTCAGGAGCTATCTATAGATTGGACCCTGCATTTTGAATCTAACTCAAGCCAGATTTCAGGACAACAGGCGTCAATAACTATTATTGATTCATCTGATATTGTTGTCTTCTCGGAGATAGGGATTTCTCAGATAGGAGGTAGCACGTTCTCATGGATTCCTACCTACCGAGGTGGATACACCTTTGATATACTCTTCCTAGGGAATCAGTCACTCGAAGGTTGTCAGCTTAAAGGATCCATTGATGTGTTTGAGACCCCAATTATCACCATTACACTTCCAAGTGATGCGATTGCACCAACCACAGAGAGTCTTGACGTAGTTGTATGTGATAGCTCATCATTACCAATCAAAGATGTAACGGTACACTGTCTTGTAACTCTTGAAGGAGTAGTGATATTCGATGCGAACCAAGTTACTCTCGCGGATGGAACAATAACACTGACCCTAGTCCTCGATAATCCTGGACAACTTGAGCTAACAGCAACCGTACCTTCTCAGAATTGGCTTCTTGAAACTACAACTCAGGACACCGCTATGGTTGATGCTAGCACTACCCTATCGATTTCGATTCCTGGATTGCCTGTTGAACAGGGTAGTATTGTAGGCGTAGTGATTACACTTCTAGATTGGAATGGATCTCCGCTAAGCGGGTCAGACATCGTTGTGATTGTTACATGGGAAAATGGAACTCTGTATCAATCACACTTCGAAACCACAGATGGACTTGGTATTTGCCCAATTGCCCAAGATTTCTTAGAGGTGGGTGACTTCGTAATCAATGCCACCTTTACAGGAGATGGGTCGAATGTCGCAGCAACCGATTCTGTTGTTCAGAGGGTCTTTGTCACTCCCAATGTGATTCTGATTCATGATCCAAGCTGCATTGTTGGTGATAGTTTTGCTATGCAGGTTGGTCTGACAGATCCCTTAGGGAACTACATTGCAGGTCGAACCATCTCAATATCAGTAAGACAGGAGAGCACCACTGTATTTGATTTTCAGGTGCAATCCATCAATGGTCTAATCACAGTACACTGGGATCCATCGCAAGGAGGACTAGCAACAATCAGAGTGCTACACCTTGGAGACCTCTATCATCTCACAAATAGCACTACATCTGTCACCTCAATATTGGAACATGTGACATCGGAGTTCTGGCTCGATCCATACCAGGTCGATCTCTTCGATTCTACTACTCTGGTCTACAACCTCACTAGTGGACTTCGCGTAGGAATTACTATACACTTCGAAGTCTTAGGAATGGATTTGATTCCAGTGTGGAGTCAGGATGCTATCACAAATGCATCAGGAATTGCTTCTGTGGTCTATGATGCCATTCATAGTCACGGTGTATTAAGAGTGAATTCTCGTCCTGTTGATGATGAGTTCTTGATTGGTGGTGACAAACAGGAACTCCTGATTGTGATGACTGACTGCACTGTTGCTACAATTCTCGAGCCTACTCCTCCAGCGGCGGATGTACTGACCAACATCACGATTGAGGTGATAGACGAGCTCGGTGGTTTGGTCGATGGACTTACACTTACAGTTTCGTTGTTCAATCCGTATAGTGAACAGGTAAAGCTTGGATACTTCACAATGTCGATTTCAGTCACTACAGTAGAAGGTATTGCCTTGGTTGAGTTCACTCCAGAAATGGTGGGTCTCTACATGCTAGTGGTTTCATCCGCGGGAGCAACTTCTATACACAGCTTCTCAGAAATCGAGTATCACACTGTTTACTCAGTGACAGACCTCCAAACTACAATTTCAACACATGAGCTCGAAGTGGGAGAAATACTCGATGTTGTAGCACTGCTTACAGACCATGATGGCAACCCATTAGTTGGTAGGAATTTAACATTGACATTGGATGGTCCTGGATCGAACTTCATTGGACCTCTTGAAATTGTGACCGATGCAGCAGGACTTGTTTCATGGAGCTCAACCCTCGATGAAGAAGGATTGTGGACTCTTGACATCATCTTCACTGGACTGGGTGTGTATCTCCCAGTGGAAACAACTGATGACATCAATGTGCGATTTGGAACAGTAGTCGAGCTGAGTCTGATTGACACAGGTGAAATTGTAGCAGGAGTGACTCCTGCCTCGTTCTCGTTGCTTCTCCGAGATTCAGGTGGAACACCTCTGGAAGGCTTTACGATTCACTACGAGGTATTTCATGAATCAATTGGATTAGTGCTTTCTGGCGACAACATTCAAACAGGCACTGAACCAGTGGTCTTGAATCTCACCCTTGATTCGATGGGTAATTTCACAGTCATTGCATCCTTCTCAGGTACAACTCACTATCACGCTTCAAATGCTGCAGTGCAACTTTGGGTGCTTGGTACCACGGAGGTTTCTGTGGATATTCCATCATCAACAGATAGGTCATCAAATACTGTCTTTCCATTGCATTTTATTGATGAAGAAGGAAAAGCTATACATCTTTCAGAATTGGATATCCATCTGGACCTTATTGGCCCATTTGGACCTGTAAATCTCACATCATTCTTCTCATGGGAATCGACATCCATTGATTTTACAATGACAGGATTATCAGTCGGTGATTATACACTCAATATTACTGCAGAATCATCTGAGACCAGAGTAGGTTGCATTTCAATCATTCATTTCTCTGTCACTAGTACAACCACAATTGAGCTTCTTCAAGAGAAATTGACAACAATAGTTTCGGAAAAGCATTCTTTCATCTTCGTACTAAAAGACTCACTAGATGAAAGGGTAGGAGATGTTTCAATATGGGTGAGTGTCTATAATCCTAGAGGTCGTGAGATTTTTGGCAGTCCTCTCACTGATCGAACACCTCTTGTTTCTGGGAGTGAGGTCTCTTGGATGCCGACGCTTGTTGGAGAATATCAAGTTATTCTTGAATTCGAGGGAGATGAGCATCTTAATGCTACATCACTTGAGCTCTTGATGCAAATCCGATATGAGAGTTCATTAGTCCTACAAACACCAGAGATGTTAGAGTATGGAGAAATTGTTCCAGTTACCGCTATACTCCATGGAGCTCTGGGGACTATATCTGGTGCAAATGTAACACTGACAATAATCACAGAAGGTGTTGATGTTAGGGTTAACCCTCTGATGACTGGTAGTCAAGGAATTGCTAGCATCAATCTTGCTGGCTTACTGTCAGGAATTCATACTATAAGAGTCACTTTCGATGGTTCAAGCACACAAGCTCCCTGTGAATCAGAAGTTGATATTATGATTATACCACTTGTGGTGTTGAATATTGAACCGATTTCTGAGATGTATGTTGGACACTACTGTGCAGTGAATCTATCTGTGAGCGTTTTGGGAATACGTTCAGATTGGTTGGGGACTCTGGATGCTTGGCTATTTGATCCAGTCGGACAGCAGGTCACAGAATGGACTTTTGAAATCGGAGTCTATTCAGTATTAACCATAGGATTCAACACTCAAAATGTTGGGACTTATACCCTCAATGTCACTCTGAGAGGTCTTCCCATATTGATGTCTAATGATTATCCTATGGCAGTTGTTATTATTGAAGAGCTTCTAGATATGGAGCTTGATGTAAGTACAACTCCCTTGCTGGGTGGAATTAGTATCCTCACAATAGTGGGAGTTATCCTGAGAAGGAAAATGCAAGGAGTTATGGATTCACTACCAAGTGAATGGACAGGGTAACTAAGAGCCATTATCTCTGGAACGTAATCTGACTTGGTCAAGAAGTCCTGACACCTCGTCATCCCATGAACCGTCTACTTTGAAAAGACGAGAATACAGGTTATTTCGATACCCAGCGTAAGCAGAAATTGGAAAAATTCTAAGAGATAGTTCACTTTCGTATGCTATGTCATTCAGGGACTTGACCAGATCATAATGTTCATCTTCTGGAACTCTGGATACAATTACACATGATTCTCCACCCTTAGTGACTCGAGCCTGAGTGCTGGGAGTATATTTCAGAAAAGCCCTAGTCATCGAGCATATGTTTTCTTGGGGACCATTTGCTACGATACAGAGAGATCTTAATTTCTCTGGAACTAGAAAGTACTGAAGCTCAAATATACCATGATCGTGCATGTCATCTAATACGTGCTTAATTTCAACGTTGTCAATTCCATAGGATTTTGAATACCGATCGGATTCAAGACTGCTTAGGTAGAATCCCCACGAAATTAAATCAAGAATTCGTGCACTTTCTTGAGTAAGATTGTAATGTTTCGTTCCAGTCCATTTTCCAAACTCGTTTGATAGTTGTCTTAAACTCCGTTTACGGTCAATTGATTTTGTTAAGAGGGAGGTTTTGACAGTCCATTTCCGCTGCTTTGCGTTGTATAGAGATAAATTCACAGAGCTCATTTCCCAATCAATCAAACGAACGGTCGGTATAATCCTGGAAACTCGTTCTAATGCTGATGGAGGCATCACCATAATCTGAATATACTGGGGTTTCTCTTGATCAAAACCCAATCGAGCAGACCACTCTAGGTGTTTATGTGGCCATCTATGAGCTGCGCCAACATAGATTGCTGGTTTAAGGCCAATTGATTCTTTGAATACATGGCCCCTCATAAAAAGTTGATAACGAACTAAGGCAAATCTTGTACTCCAGTCATCTCCTGATTTCTCAGCCATTTCTCTTGATACAGGTAATTTCGTGATAATCTGCTTTTGATTTTGAAGTTTTATTGCATAGTCAATCACAATACTCATCCAGTCTGGGAATTTCTCATCTAGTTTTGATCGCACCAAATTCCATGAATCTTCTTCGACTGCTTCAACTCGAGGTCTTTGAGGAGTTTCTAAACCACCACGATCTGCTAACATCATCAGTCTAACATAGTCTGGTGGTTCGACACCATCTAGCATGCATTGGAGATGTCCCAGCATCAATGTTCTAAAGACCTCAACAGATCTAAATTTATTTATAAAATCGATAGGATCTTCTATTGGGATTTCTGCGGTTTCCAACCATGCCAGAAATGCCATGATTTGTCGTCGAACAAAAGGGGGAAACGAAGCAGGTACAAGTTGATTGAGAGTTGCCTCCATTGTGTCTAGTCGACTCATATTCTGTATTGCTACACCTTCAGTAAGCTTGGATAGTGTTGCCCACGTAGGAGGTCTTCTCTTAAGAATATCAAAGATATCGACATCAGGAATTTCGTCAAGAGTAATTTTATTGTAAACATTCCAATCACGATCCATAGATAGGATGTTGCTTTCATACGAATGAATCATGGATGCCAAATGGAGTTGTTGAGAGGAGCAATCTACTATTGTTAGTAACTTCCGGTTTTTACCAATCATATTCTGGATTGTGATTACTGATTTGAGTCCAGCATCTACTACATGTGATAGCCAATCATGTGAACTAGGTGGATACATAGAAAATCGCGCAAGTTTAGTTGGTGAATAGTGAACTTCCGTAACAATCTCAGGAGCGAGTACTATTCTGTAATCTGGACCAACATTGAATGTCTTTTGATTTGATGATTCTTCAAGGAAACTGAAAGTCACATCATGTGTCTTTTCTAATCTAACACCATTCTGAAGCTCAATTGAGGGACCTTCCTTACGGTAGAAAAGCATCCCTCTATTGATTTCCCCTGAGTTTTGATAGATTCTGACAGGGATTCCACGCGATTTCTCGCCTGTGGAGTTTGGCATTATAAAGAAGTTAGTAAGAGGACTATTTGTATCCTGCTGAAATTAAACTTGCATTGACCAGAAATGAAATTGATGTCAGGGACGGACCCTAAAGTCCGTCCCGACAAGTGATTAAAATTGTACTACCAAGGCTCAACTGGGTCTTTTGATCCATCACAAACTGTGGTTAGCTCAAAAGGGGACCTAAGTTTCTCGAGGGTTTCAATAAACCAGTTATCATTGTTGTTCTGCATTTTAGTTCAGACATTAATACTGAGAATGAGCTCGAGAAACCAACTCAAGCAAACTGGCTACTTCCGTGTCACAAACTGACAGTCTTCGACTTCAGACAGTCAAAAATTGGCAATAATTCTGAAGGTCTTTATTAAGCAGGGAATTGCATAGAATTTACAATAATTGAATAGGGTTGAATATGGTCAGATATCATTACCATGCAAGTTCACAACCAAGTGATAACATATAGGAGATTCCGAGCCCTATTATGATAAGTGGTTTGTAGGGTTCAATTTCGTGGTGCTTATCTATGACCCTCCAAAGATTGATAGTATCGACTGGGGGCGATTATATAATAGGTAGGAAGGCAAGAGTGAACTATGTTAATGCATGCCCATCGCATCGAGTCTTCGAGGATGAACAGCTGTGTATCAATGAGGACCCAATCAGGCTGATTGTGATGATGAATGTTGACAAAGATCTAATAGGGAGTGAATTTGTATCACAATCTTTCTCTAAGAAAGAGAATAGCGACAACCTCTGTTTCTGTCTCATCTACCTGAATGATGAAGAGGACAAATTCTACTGTCTGTCTCAGAAAAAGAGAATCCAGGTGAGCGGAGAGGAAATCAGCAGTGAAGAAATGATTAGGGCACTTGAGATGTTGGTTCCAGAGAACACATTATACCAACCAGAACTATGCAACGAATGTCTCTATAATGTCCTGTCATCAATAAAGAATAGTGGAAAGGCTTCATGCTCCATGTGACAAGTTGATTCAAATAGAGCATTGACTGTACTCCTCTCGATTATTGCTCAGGGGGTATAGGACATGGTTCGTATTGCCCACATCTCCGATTCGCATCTGGGAAGCTCACTCTTCCAGTTATCAGAGAGAAGAGAAGATGCAAGAAGGTGCCTCAAGAAAGCAATTGATATGGCAATGCAACACTCACCAGACATTATCTGCCATACTGGGGATCTCTTTCACTCACCTCTTCCCCAAAATGAAGACCTGATCTTTGTCATTGAACTCTTCAAGGGTCTCAAAGACAAAGTACGATTGATAGTCCTCGACGGTAATCACGATCTTCCTTATAGTTACAGATACAACTATAGCCCCCTCCGTACGCTAGAAACAATGGAGCTCATAATATCAACTGGCTCAACGCCGTACGCCAGATATGCTGAGTCCTTTGATGGCAAGAATATCGAGCTCCACATGGTATCATGGACCTCGCCCAGCCAGTTCGAATACTTTCTCAACAAATCCAAACCTAGTGGGAAGAATTCTATCTTTCTGGCTCATGACATAAGCACACCGAAGGAGGATTTACCCATCTACCATCAATATTATGGGTGTGGTCACAAACACAACTTCTGGCTTGACAAGGATTATGACATCGGGCGACCTGGATCAACATGCTTCGTCAATTGGAACCGAGAAATGGGTGGAAAGAAGAAGTTGATCGTAGTGGACATTGACAACGAGGGAACGGAGTATATCCTTCAGAATCTCAATGATGTTAGAGAGTTCAAGTTCATCACTGGTCTCGACATCACAGGAATGGGAGCAGATGAGGCGAACCAGATGCTCAAGAGTTCCCTTGGGAAACTCTCCACCAAGAAGGAGAAACCAATCATTATCATTCAAGTGAATGGTCTCATCGATACTGAAACCGAGAGGGGTATCGAACGTAGTGCCTTACTAGAATACGGTGAGAAGAAGCTCGACCCACTCTTTCTCCATATCGAACCGAATTGGTCTTCGATAGGGGCACGACCTGTCAAGCTCTCCGAACCTCTCGACGTAGAAACCTCGATACTGGAGTACATGGCGCAGACAAAGGATAAGCGAGCCAAGCAGGTCCAACAGATGATGCCAAGGTTCTTCGCAGGTGAAACCTAGTGATTAGACGTATAGGTCTCCAGAACTTCAAGGTCTACAAGAAACAGGAGTTCAAGTTCGAGGATGGGTCTACAGCGATTGTAGGACCGAATGGTTCAGGCAAGACCTCGATACTTGAGGCTATTGAGTTCGGGTTCTTCAGGATGGTGACCCGAAAAGAGAAGAAAGTGGCACAGGTCGAGGATTTCATCAACCACAAGGGGAAGAGAGCGGTTGTTGAGCTCGAGTTCATAGCACCAGTGAACAGGAGAGAGTACCTTGTGAAACGGACCATTCACCCTGGAGAAACAAATGCCGAGCTCTTTGAGGCAGGAAAAAAAGATCCAGAGGTAACAGGTGTTACAAGGGTCGATGAGAAGATAGTCGACCTCTTGGGAATGGACCGCAATGCATTTTCAGCTCTGACATACGTGCGTCAAGGAGAGATTGATAGGCTCTCAAGATTGGCTCCAAAGGGACGAAGGACAGATCTTTACTCCATGATGGGTCTCGGGACTTATGACAAGCAGAGCTCGAAGGTACAGAAAGAAATCAGGAAGATGGACAAGGACCTCGAGCGCATCGCAGAGTCGACTGAACGACTGAAAGAAGTGCAATCACATCTCCCTGCGAAAGAAGAGATTTCTAAGGCACTTCAGGCTTTAGACACGATTGAAGAAACCTTCACAGTGAAGCCTACAATCAAACATGTGAGGGATGTCATCCAGAAGGTGGCTCAGTCTGTTGATGCTGTTGAAGAGCAGCTCAACTCCCCCGAGCTGTCTACGAGACCGGAGGAGCTCAAGGAGGAGTCGGAGGTGGCTAAATATCTGAAGGTCCTTTTGGAAACCATTCCAGATGTAGCAGAGAACCAATTGAGACCCCACATTCGAGCAGAGGCTCGTAGCATCTTCAGGGAGATATTCGGAGACCGTTATAGTGACCTGGTGATCGACGACGATTACGAGATAGCACTCTATGACCTACAGGGTAACAGGGTCTCACTAATGGCGGCCAGTGGTGGGGAAGATGTTTGTGTCAATTTCAGCCTTCGTGTAGCAGTCAACACTGCCTTGCAAAAACATAGCATAAGCGGACCTCCCCCTGGGTTGATTGTGCTGGACGAGCCTGGCGCGGGTCTAGACGCTCAACGCCGTATGTGGCTCCCTGAAGCGATCAACAAGCTCGATGTTGTCAAGCAGGTCATCGTAGTCACCCATATGGAAGAGCTAAAGGGAGCTACTGACCATGTCATCTCACTGGTTCCACAGGGCAAAGGTAGACAACCAATTGTTGAGTTTGACTAAGCATCCTCGAAGATAGACTCGTGGTCCTCGATCTTCTCACCCTTCATTATCAAACTACGGAGTTTGAGT
>JBHLRQ010000114.1:0-9833 GCA_048882385.1 Candidatus Thorarchaeota archaeon
ACATCTGTACCTGATAGAGCAAGGTGATCTGCAATATCCTTGATACGTTTCACTCCAGCTTTTAGTTCCTTTTTCTGTGTAGCGATATCATCCCATTCTCTCAGACTTTCTTGAACCTCAGTTTCAAGTTTCCTCTCCTGTGTTGAGAGTCTATCAATCACCTCTGAGAAGACTGGAGTTAGTTTCTCTCGAGCGAAAGCTCTCTTCTCCTGTTCTTTCTTCGCCTTGACAGAATTTGCCAAAGCTTCATCTCCAAGAAGAGAATCAATTGCATCTACAATGTCATTAACGACACGGAATCTCGCTTTTGCAGAGTCTAGGTCACCAGTTTCAACATCTGAACGCCCTTGGTTCATGGACGAAGACAGACTGTCTACTATACGTACAAGTGGCTCTGCCTCTAAGTCTGTTTCTGCAATTGTTTCTTTCAGAAGACTAACTCTTCCATCTGTAACGTCAGCGTCACGCAGCAACTTCTCACTTATTTTGTAGTCCTTCAATACAAGTGTACCCGGACCAGCTTGTAGACTATATGAGGTCTTTAGCTTGTCACTGTACGAACCTCGGACCAAAATTGAGAATTCCTTTTCCCCTACAAGGGACTCGGCAGATTTCAGAATAATTGCAATATCGAGAGTTTCTTTTGGTGCGAGAGTGCTAACCGTTCTTGTTCTCTCTCCGGACATAAGTTTCAATGAGTCATCAAAGTGCCATTCCACAATAAGACTAGTTGCTTCGCCATCACCTGAGTTGGTTATTATGACCTTGACTGGAAATTCCTCAGTGAAAGTAAGATCGACTGGAATAACTAGCTGCGATGACAATTTGGGAACTTTGAGTTTACCTCTAAGTAGCTCCCGAACCATGTCGAGACCTCGATCAACATATTTCGTAAACTCTTGGCTATTTGCACTCGCCAATGCCGCTTTTAATTCAGTCACTGCTGCGTTTTCAGCAGATGAAAATGCTTCAAGATTGAGAGATTGAATTGCACTCTCGAGCATTTGTGGAATCTGACTTAGTCGGACTATCGCAGGTAGCCTCAATTTGGAAGCATTTTCTGCAGCAAACCCACGAGCTTTGTAGAACCCTTCAGCCTCTTTACCAATCATAATATACATCATGCAGGCTGCCATAGCAATCGCAGTTCCCTTGCTCGTTTCTGCATCCTCACCCCACATAAGATGTTCATTAGAAGCCAACATTAAATCATCTGCAGCTTGCTGAAAAGCCACAACTGCTTGTGGTGAATCTCCAAGATCAGAGTATAAATCTCCAGCCGCACACATATTTAGGGCTGCCTTTTTGTAACTCTTTGAATCTCGGTATTCACCTGCAGATTTCAGAAATGCTTCAGCAGCTAAAGCATACTCGTGGTCAGCAGAAGCCACATCACCTCTTTTCTCAGCTTCAGCAGCTCTCAGGAGATGCTGACGTCCTGCAGATTGCCGTATTGTATCCTTCTGAGATTCTTCAATCCATCTCTTAGCTCGCTCTTCCGACATTTATTTCCCTCTTTTTCTCAAGCTTAGTCACCAAGGTCTTTGGTTTCTCTGTTTCGAGAAAAACACTGGTCCTTAGTGAACTACTTTCTATACCCTAGTATACCTCTCTTGGAGAATGCCTGAGACGATCAGGAAGTCCTCCGCCATGACCTTCAATCACAAGCTCGTAGCCACGACCAATCCTGCCCTTTGAGCTGGTTTGAAATCCAACCTTCTCAATGCCACGTGCATTGCGTTCAGCTGCTCTTCGCTCAATCATACTAGCTCCACTAGGAACAACAAGAATGAGCTTCTTCATTGACTCGTCAACCGTCAGAGTGATAGGAGTGGTTGGTGTGCCCGTGCACTCGTGAAATTGACTGTCCCTATACTCGAGTAAATGCTTCATTTGAACTATTACACCATCCGAGGTCAGTTCTGGACAAAACCTCACGTGGTTACATATTAGGATTTGCGCGATGAAATAGTCGCAAAAATAAAGATAGTTTGAGCCCTGGACCCGAGAGTCCAAAGGCTCAGAAGAAACACGATATACTAAGTTTAGTCCGGCGGTGGTGGTGGTGGTGGAGTATCATCAAGCTTCGTGTCGACTGGTCTAAGTACCGAATCGCGCTTCTTCCTAGTGAAGACAAAGCCAACAATAATCAACAGCAATCCAATGACTGCCACAACAGCACCAATCATCATGGTGTAGCCAGGGATGAGATCATATCCCGCCCCGGGTAACAATGCGAGAATGGCACCGCCAATCACTAAAAGCGCACCAAGACACACGGGTCCTGAACGCGTATATTCACGCCATGTCAAGTAGCTCAATTTTCTAAGCTCCTACTCGAGACTTACCACGCGGTCTCGTCTAATTCTAGATGAGTCGTGCGTATCGATTTAAGATTATTGGGTAGTTAACATGCTAGAATTCACTCTAATGAAATGCTAACAATACACCCTGTGGACGAAGCATTCACACTGACCTTAGCGCCTGTTAAATCACTCAGTTTCTTCGCAATAATCTCGTGTAATGTACAAGGGTAGCCTGCTGGAATTTTCGATGCCGTTGGATCTAGCTCATGACAGATGCCTAGAATTCTGCATGATCCGGTTTCAATTGTTGCAGTTCCTGCTCCAGTCTTTGGTAACTGACTTTCGTTGGAACAGCTCTGGATAAGAGCAGCAAATTTCATCAATGCAGTAGGCGGTTCTTCAGGATTTGACATTGCCCATCTATGGATGAGAGCATCTGCAACTCTGTTGAACATGTTTTCCAGATGACCTTTTGGCATCTCAGCTGCATAAGTAGCCGTTTCGCAAATCAGAGTTGCATGAGCTTCAGCTATTCCTTCCCAAGTAGCTGCATCTATTGTCCGAGGCAAGGGTGGAATCTCACCAATTCTCATGTCAGGTAATTCAGCAGATAGAGTAGTATCCTCTACAGTGACTTCTCCCTTTTCAGCTGCGGCAATATCACCAAGTGTAGTGCCATCATCATATGCTAGATCAGGTATCTCATAATTTGGACAAACTCCGGCTGTTTGGTATTTTCTAGCAAATTGCATCAATCTTCCAGCCATCTGAGCAACGGCATGTCTACTCAAACCTTCGACTCTGATGTGACCATAAGCCACACCAACAATGTTGTCAAGATCGAGCTCAGGAATTGTCTTCTCTGCTAGTATCTTCTTTCCACGGACAACGCGGACTGCCCACATCTCATTCAATACGCCAGCTTGTGCCCCATAACTAGTGTTAGTTATTCCAACAAGAGGTGAAACAGGATAAAAGTCACTCATCGCACGACCTCTTCAAACGCAGTTCTGAAGTTCATCAATCAAATGAGATTCAAAAGGGTATTGTGGCTGTAATGACAAAGGTAGAAAAAGAAGAACAGTGACTGAATGTGAAGGTCACATCCAGTCATGCTGCTTTTATTCACATATATCCAGGAAGATCAAGGTCTTTCTGTGGTTGACGCTTCTTCACGTGTTCGGCCAGTGCCAAGAACCTCTTAACATCGTCAGGTGAAATACTTGGTCGAACCTCACCCAGTGCTTCCTCGAAATGTTTCATTGTGACAGGTTTTGGTTTCCAATCATTGCGAACAGCTGCCATGGCTGCTTCGCGAACAAGACCTTCAATATCCGCTCCAGAATAGCCTTCTGTTTGATCCGCGAGCTTCTCCAAACTCACGTCATCAGCGAGTGGCATTTCACGAGTATGTACTTTAAAGATTTCAAGCCGAGCATCAACATCAGGGGGTGGAACAAACACAACACCATCAAATCTACCTGGTCTTAGAACTGCTGGATCAAGAATGTCAGCTCTGTTTGTAGCTCCAATCACCAAGACATTCTGAAGAGTCTGCATTCCATCCAACTCTGCAAGGAATTGATTTACAATTCTCTGGCTTACGCCTGTATCATCCTGTCGACTTCGTGAGCCTAGTATTGCATCAATCTCATCGAAGAACAAGACGCAAGGTGCCGTCTGTCGAGCTTTCTTGAATATCTCCCGAACAGCTTTCTCAGATTCACCAACGTATTTGTTGAAAATCTCAGGACCCCTTACGGAAATGAAGTTCGCTTCGCTCTCTGTAGCTACAGCCTTAGCTAACAATGTCTTACCAGTGCCTGGAGGACCAAATAGAAGCACACCTTTTGGAGTACGAATACCCATCTCCTCGAAGACTTCAGGATGTTTCAACGGAGCTTCTACTGCTTCACGGAGTTGCATCTTTACCTTTGTCAATCCTCCTACATCATCCCATTGGACATTGGGTTTCTCTACAAGAACTTCCCTCAAGGCGGAGGGAGACACTTCGGATAAAGCCATTTCAAAGTCAGCATTTGTAACATAGAGATTTGTCAAAATATCTGCAGGTATGTCTCCTGTTTCAGGATCAACATGAGGTAGAACTCTTCTTAGTGCTTGCATCGCTGCTTCTCTCGCAAGTGCTGCGAGATCTGCTCCTACAAAACCATGAGTTACCGCGGCAAGTTTTTCCAAATCGAGACCTTCTTCCAAAGGCATTGCTCGAGTATGTATCTGGAGAATCTCCAACCTACCTTGCTTATCAGGTACTCCAATCACAATCTCCCGATCAAAACGACCAGGTCTTCGCAAAGCTTCATCAATGTCATCAGGTCTGTTTGAGGCACCAATGACTATTACCTGACCACGCCCTGCTAGACCATCCATGAGTGCGAGTAGTTGGGCAACTACTCTACGTTCGACCTCTCCTGTTACATCTGCACGTTTAGGAGCAATGCTATCCAATTCATCAATGAAGATTATAGTTGGAGCGTTCTTCTCAGCATCTTCAAAGGTTTCTCTTAGTTTCTGTTCAGACTCACCATAGAACTTGGACATAATCTCAGGTCCATTGATGACCTTGAAGTTTGCACCTGATTCGTTAGCAACAGCTTTTGCAATCAGTGTTTTTCCTGTGCCAGGAGGACCCATTAGGAGAACACCTTTTGGAGGTGAAATACCGAGACGTTTGAATAACTCGGGAGATTTCATTGGAAGTTCTACCATCTCACGTATCTTTGTGAGTTCTTTTCCTAAACCACCAATGTCTTCATAGGTCACTTGAGGAACTGAGATATCCTCTGGTTTTGCCGGTTTAGTCAATACTTCAACAACAGTTGCTGGTGTCACGCGTACATGCTTACTAGGAGACACAGTAGTAGCGGTGAATTGTAATCCCTGTCCAATTGATGAGATTAGGATGACGTCTCCTCTGGTAATCGGTTTGTTGATGATCTGCTGTTTTACATAGTTCTCGAAACCCTGCTGGAAACGGACTGGTTGACTGGGCGCTAGTACAACTCTAGTTGCCTCAGGAATTGTAGTCTTGCTGACTTCAACCATTTCTCCAAGTCTTGCCCCAGCATTATTCCGAATCAGGCCATCCATACGGACCATATCAAGAACCTCGTCTTCTTTGAGACTAGGCCATGCAACTGCCACAGTTTCTCTTGCACCTTTCAGGAGGACATAATCACCGGATCGTATTTCTAAGTGATTTCTTACATCTGAATTCAATCTTACAATACCACGACCTTGATCCTTTGGCATGGCCGCGGCTACTTTTAGTCGAACTGAATCTTCACTCATTCTCTCACTCTCTCACTCAATTTTCAGAAACCCTCTATTTTCTTCAGGGTTTTCAGCCTTGATAGCTGTAATCTCAATCACACCATTTCGATGAGATACATTCGACTTCTCTAAATCTACAGGGAAACCAGCATCTAGCTCTACATTCTGAGTTCCAGAACCAGTCTCAATGGTGAGGTTCGTTCCATCTACCTTCACCTTGGGTTCTGATTCAAAAGATCCTTGAATTAAGAAAAGGACACTATCTCCAAGATCTATTTTCTCTACTAATGGTTCATCATTCTTTGGCGCGATTTGTGTATCAAGCGGTCCATCGACTATTGAGCCATTCCACGATCTAATACTGAAGTTTCCCTCTGGCATTCCGCCAAAGGCCTCCATGAATTGTTCCATCATTTTTCGGAACACTGACTCAAAGTCATCGTCTATCATTTGGAAAAATACCTCCCATTACGAAGCCCCGGGCGGCGGATGCCGCCCATCCGAGTCACCGTTGGGGCTCCCTTTCTGTACTGCTTGTCAGCCAGTACCTAAGATACCATTTGGTATATTAGTTTATAAGGGTTTGGAAGTGGTCCGATGAAACTGGAGCTTATAACACAATTCCTTCCTTCCTCAAGATATCTCTCGCAACCAACATACCCGAAACTGAAGCTTGCATAAGCCCACGGGTTATTCCTGCACCATCACCAGCTGCATAGAGATTTTCGACCTCAGTCTCAAGTTGCTCATTGAGTTTTAGACGAGAGGAATAGAACTTGACTTCAACTCCATAAAGAAGTGTTCCAGCACTTGCCACACCAGGACAAAGCTCGTCCAACGCATTGAGCATCTCAAGAATTGAACTGAGGTGTCGATAGGGCAAAGCAAAACTGAGATCTCCCGGGGATGCACTTGGAAGAGTGGGTTTTACTGGACTTCTGGCGATTCTCTCCTTGGTGCTTCTTTTCCCTCTTTGGAGGTCAGCTAGTCTCTGCATGATCACACCATCACCAAGCATGTTCGCTAATCGAGCAATGTATTGACCATAAGCAATTGGTTCATTGAATGGAGCAGTGAACCTAGTTGAAACAAGAAGCGCAAAGTTTGTGTATGCAGTCTTTTTGTTTGCAAATGATTGTCCATTAACGGTGAGTATTTCATCATAATACTCACTTGTTACAACACCCCCAGGATTGAAACAGAACAATCGAACCTTATCATCAAATCGTCGAGAGTAGTAAATCAACTTTGGTTCATAGAGTGCTTCTGCAATCTCTCGCATCACCGGTTCAGGTATCTCCACTCTCACCCCAATATCGACATAATTATTCTCAGTGTGAAGAGAGAGACGTTCAGCCTGATGTGAAAGCCACTCATTGCCAACTCGACCTGGAGCTGCTACAACATATCTTGCGCCTAATACATCGCCACCATTAGTTTCGATACCCTTCACAGCCCCGCCATTAATCTGAATATCTTTTGCTTCTGTCTTGAAGCGAACTTCCGAATGTTTCAGAATCTCTTCATACATACGACCCATGACATCAATGCAGCCTTCGCGGCCCATATGCCGGACCTGCTGCGGAATTAGTCGCATACCAACCATTGCTGCTTTCTTAGCCCACTTGTCAATGTCCTCATCTATACTTCCGTAAATTTTCTGTGGAGCTCCATAGGAAAGATACTTTGCATCCACATAGTCGATAAGTTCCATAAGACGCTCTTCACCAATTAGATCGTCGAGCCATCCACCTACTTGAGTCGAGTGCGTGAGTTTTCCATCCGAGAATGCTCCTGCTCCACCCCAACCTGCAAGGATATCACAGGGATTACATTTTTTACACCCTGCTGCTGCAGTAGAATTTGGACATGTGCGTTTTTCAATACTTTTTCCTTTTTCAATAATGAGGATCTTCAAGTCAGGCTTGTGTTCAATCAATTCGAGGGCACAGAATATTCCAGCAGGGCCGCTACCAACAATGGCTACGTCATAGTCCATAATTACTGCACCTTATTTCTCCCGACTCGATGCGAGCTCAAATCTATTTTCACTTAAGGATTGTGTCTATTTTTGAGCTTACAAATAGAAGAAGTGCACTAGGAATACGAATATATTGGAATAATTATGGCAAATCATGGATTGTGGTGCGATATTAATGCCAACATGCTCTCTGTGCGGCAGTGAAGAGCTCAGCTTCACTTGCCCATATTGCAACGGTATCTACTGCTCAGAACATAGACTTCCTGAGAGTCATGGTTGCCCTGGTATGCATAGAGTAAGAGAGGATGCTAGAAGAAAGGTTTCTGATTCTCTTGACTCACAGGATAAAGATGTTAATGTGACCTTTGTACCGCAACAACCACAGAAAAGAAGACGGCAAAGATATCAACGGAAAAGGTTCTCTTCAACAGAAATTCGAGACCTATTGATAGCATCTATTCTGGTGATTCTTGTAGGGATTTCCATCTTTGGTTCACCAAGCGGGATCTTATCAGCTTTCAATATATTAGCAATCTATATTGGAATGGGTCTCTGGTGGCTCCCAGTTGGTATGATTGGCATCTTCCTAACCTCATTCATGGCACATGAATTAGCTCACAAATTTGCTGCTCAGCACTATGGGATGTGGTCGGAGTTCAGAATGACTTCGATGGGATACATCCTATCTGCAATGGCAATTCTGTTCTCAGTACCGATTTTTGGGACAGGAATTGTTTATACTAGTGGAACCACAAATAGGGAGCATAACGCCAAATCAAATCTTGCAGGACCGCTGACAAACTTCGTTATTGCTGCGATGTTAATGATCATTGCGATTATTCTAAGAGTACTTGCTGTACCACTCGGATATGCTTCCTATTTTATTCAATATGGCATTCAATTGAATGCGTTCCTTGGTCTCTTCAATATGATACCATTCCAACCCTTTGATGGAGCAACTGTAAGAGAGTGGAGCAACACTGTTTGGCTTGCTCAAGTCATTGGACTGGGTTTTATGTTAGGAATTGGATACGCATTTCCCTATCTAGGATTCTAGGATGTTGCCGCGATAATACCATGCTTCATAGCAAGATTATGGTGAAGACTCTATGACATAGTCAGGGGATTCACTCTTTGCTCACACCTGAAAGCCATAGTACAGACATTACCGAGCTTTCTGTTTCAGCTTGGTTCTATAGAAATCGTACAATAGCAGGATTTGACAACCCAGCTCGTTCATTATATGTTTCAATTCGGGAGCTTGTCGAGAATAGCTTGGATGCTTGTGAAGAAGAGAGAGTCTTACCAGAAGTTAGTGTCTTTCTTAGTCATAGTGAAGAGGAGAAAGAAAACGATCCTCTAAGCTCAGGACCAAAGAACTTTGAGCTGACTGTAAAAGACAATGGAAAGGGAATCAAGCGGAGTGACATTCCGGTTTTGATTGGTAAAATGCTTACAGGAACAAAATTCACACTTAAACAAAGTAGAGGAACCTTCGGACTGGGGGGAAGTCTTGCACTCCTATATGGACAAGTAACAACTCAAGAACCTATTGAGATTGTGACAGGAAGAAGGTATGAGGAATTTGGCTATAGGATCGTGATGCGGCTTGATATAGATACAAATGAGCCTGTGATAATCAAAGAAGAAAAGATACACAAGTCGTCTGATGAGATGGGGACAATGGTTTCCTTCCAATTACAAGGAGACTGGATTCGCAGCAAGAGAAGGATAATGGAGTATTTTACGCAGACGGCAATTATTGTACCACATGCATCTTTACTTTTAGAAACTCCTGATGGCGATATTTTGAAATTCGATAGGTTGATTGATTGCTTACCAATTGCTCCGAAGGAGATGAAACCACATCCTAGAGGCATCGATGTTGAGATGCTCAAGAAGATGATTGTTGTAACAAGAACGAAGAATCTCAAATCTTTCATGAAGAATTCATTCCAGCGCGTAGGAGTTTCCACTGCAGAGGAATTCCTTCAATATTCTAATCTGGAGTGTGATAGAGACCCGTCTTCATTGCAGCAAGATGAACTAGTATCGATGATGAATTCATTAGCTAGCTATGAGAAATTCCTTCCACCCTCACCTAAATCGCTATCACCAGCTGGCATAACATTACTGATGGCAGGAGTCAAACGTCTATCACCCGATTTTGCAGCTTTTAGGCAACGAGCACCCAATGTCTATGAGGGCCATCCATTCATTGTTGAAACTGGTGTTGCATATGGAGGCGGGCT
>JBHLRQ010000115.1:0-9756 GCA_048882385.1 Candidatus Thorarchaeota archaeon
CCAGTCCGAAGCTCGGCCAAATGAGTTCTCTTCTCAGCATCAATTGTGCGAATGAAAGCTAAGGCTGTCCTAATATTGCTCTGTTGTGTTTGGTCATCAAGTTCATGCGAATTGGTAGTCAATGTGGTCCCTTCATCAGTCTTCGAGTAGAGGGTCTCTGGGTTTCAGTCTTCTGGATTGTTGTCGATGTCGGGCTATCAATCGAGCAGCTTCATCCGGACCTACCAGATCTGACAGTTTCCTGAAAGACTCAGGATCGTCTTCTCTGTCCAACCATTTCTCAATCTCTTTGGCAACAGCTGGAGATAGATCCTTTGCCAGTTTTTTCTTTCGACCTTTTCGATCCAGGTCAAAATCATCTGGACCAAGCAGACTCATCGTACTCATTATCGTTTCATGACAATATAGTTAAGACCTTATCCATGACTGACATTTTGAAACAGTTCCGTTATTCTTATAACCACAGTTGAAGGACTTGCCGTCTAGCATGGGTCGGTGGTCTAGCTTGGCTATGATTCCTGGTTTGGGTCTTGTGAACTGATTGTTTGCGAGCAAGACTCCAGGGGATCCCCGGTTCAAATCCGGGCCGGCCCACCATCCTACTTCTAACAATAAATAACCCAAATCATTTCTACATCGACAATAGTCGAAATCCTTATGTTGAACATCCATCGAAATTCGTGTAATGTCGTATCAATCATCAGTTCGTGAAAGACTCGCCCGTCGTATTGCAGGAGAAATTGCTTTGTCAGAGAATCCTGGCAAAACAATGAGGGTGTGGAGAGAAAGATTCCGACTTCCTCAGATAATCCTAGCTCAACACCTAGGCATAAGTCCGAGTGTGATAAGTGACTATGAATCCGGAAGAAGAAAATCGCCAGGAACTTCTACAATACGACGTTTTGTTATGTCATTATTGAGCCTAGATGAGCGTAATGGCGGTCAAGTTGTTGCGGCCTTTGTTAGACTCATGGATGTCAGCCTTGTTGACCTGAATATCGTTCTTGCAATGAGCGACTTTTCCTCTCCAATAAGGATAAGGGAGTTCTGTAGCCAATTGAAGTGTTCCATAAAGACGGGGGAGAATCTTCTTGATAGAGAAATCTATGGTTACACTCTAGTCGATGTAGAACGAGCTGTAAAAGAACTGAACAGTGATGCTTTTTTGAAACTCTTTGGTGCCACAACTGAAAGATGTCTCCTTTTCACAAATGTCAATACGGGCAGAGCTCCATTGATTGCAATAAAGTCACAAGAGTTTAAACCTTCACTTGTAATTCTACATGGGATTACAGAAGTTGATTTGTTGGCACTTGAGCTCTCAGAACAGATGAAAATACCTCTTGCGGTTAGTAAAACTGGACCAGTTGATGCATTGATTCGAGAATTGCGAGGAATTGAACGCTAGCCAAGAATCAGTTTCAAAACCGCCATTCTAAGAACTACGCCGTTATAGACCTGATCAAAATACTTTGCGTGTGGAGTATCATCAATATCCGAATCAAGCTCATCTACTCGAGGTAGAGGGTGCAGAATAGTCGTGTCCTCTTTCATCAATTTGAGATCGTCGGCGGCAATTCTGAAACGTCCCTTTACCTTATCATATTCTCTTACATCTGGGAACCGTTCTTTCTGGATACGAGTCATGTAAACAACATCTACATCTCTGACAGCGTCCTCAACGCTTTCAACCTCGATTACATCAACTCCTGCCTTTTCCATCTCTCTAATGATAGTCGGTTTCATTCTGAGTGATTGTGGTGCTGCAAGCTTGATTTTTACATCATAGTGACTCAATCCCATACCAAGAGAATGAACAGTACGCCCATACTTGAGATCTCCACAGAGTGAGATTGATAGTCCATCTATCTTGCCCTTCATCTTCTTAATCGAATACAAATCGAGAAGTGCTTGAGTTGGATGTTCCTCTGACCCGCTCCCTGCATTAACAACAGGAATGCTTGAGAATTCTGCAGCGACTCTAGCTGACCCGTCAAGTGGATGTCGAATCACAATGATATCGGAATATCTCTCTACAGTCCTGATTGTATCCGCCAATGTTTCACCCTTTCCACCAGCACTCGAAGTTCCAGCTTCTGCGAAACCGAGAATACTACCTCCAAGCCGAAGCATCGCACTCTCAAAAGATAGACGAGTACGTGTAGAAGGTTCAAAGAAAAGGACTGCCATAATCTTAGAGTCAAGATCTTTACCCCTCTTCAATGCGACCGTTTCCATTTTTGCTGCAGTGTCAAGGATATGGTCAATCATTTTCCTATCTAAATCGTGAATACTGATTAAATCCCGAAGCTCACCCATTGAAAGAACACCCGCTATGAGTGAAACAAGCCATGTTGTTCTTTAACTTTTCCAGATGTGAATGAATTAAGATGATGAATTCCTTCCATACTTTCGAGGAATCTCGACACGGCGAATGCTCAATTCAGCCTCCTTCACAAGCTGTGCAGCCAGTTCATCCTCATATTCTTCAATGTATATTATCTCGTGAATTCCTGCGTTGATGAGCATTTTTGTGCAGATGCTACAAGGTCTAGTTGTACAGAATATTTTGGCGCCATTTACACTAACGCCGTGAAATGCTGCTTGGATGATTGCATTTTGTTCTGCATGAAGACCTCTACAGAGTTCATGTCGTTCTCCTGGCTTCACTCCAAGTTCTTCTCTTAAACAACCCACATCTTCACAATGAGGTAGTTTCTTTGGTGCGCCATTATATCCAGTACTTAGTATCTGTGAGTCTTTCACAATGACGGCACCCACTTGATTCCGCATACAAGTGCTTCTTGAGGAAACAAGGTCTGCAATCTCTGAGAAGTAGACATCTTTGCTCTTTCTCGTCAAATCTGTGTTCGTCCTTTCGGTTCGTTAAATTGTTGCTTGTGTAATCGCTTATCAAGTTCTTCGTTGAGCCACACTATTGAGTGTTTTCGGATGGGAAAGGTAAAAAGTACAACACTAAGAGAGCAAACAGAAATGGAAGTATTTCAAAATGAGAAAACGTGATGGTATGTTGATCATCTGGCCTGCATATTTTGAGAAGAACTACACAAGGGCAGAAGGTCGACGGGTTCCTAGCAATCTTGCTGCAACCGATGTCACAATTAAGACTCTAGAAGCTGCAGCACAGTCCTCTGGATTCGAATATGAGATTGAACCCGAGAAGCGTTACTCACGTAATCCTAGCGAAAAGAAGGGTTGCATTGTTATCGACAACCCAGAACACCACAAGAAGAAACGAGTTCTTCTGATGCTTGCAAAAGGCGTACGCAGAGCAGTTGCTCAACGAGAATCAGCTAGGTTGGAAGCGGCAAAGAAGAAGGGCAAGGGTAAGAAGAAACGACGCAAGTAATCACAGAGGTGAAGTTTTCTGAAACGCCTAGGTAAAGTCCTCCACATCTCAAACAGAGGGTCAATCATTCTGCAGACTGAAAAGACTCCACCAGTTGGTGATCGATCAGTAGTCTTGGATAAGAAGGCTCAAGAGGTTGGAACCATCATTGATGTCTTTGGGCCAGTGAAGACACCCTATATTGCTATTCGCCCCAAAAAGAACACTGACCCTCAGAAACTGGTTGGTCAAATGTTATATCTTCAGAAAAAATGATGTACATGTGTGTACATAGATGTATTATTCAATACGACATTTGCCGAAAATGTCAGGCCTCTTCCGATAATTAAATATCATCTTGCGTACTTCGTTTGATGTTGCCATGTGTCTATTCCAAAGGTCATAGCAATGAACAATACCGACCTAATCCTGAACGCTCTTCGTGACGCAGGTGATGAAGGTCTACTCATCGGAGAACTCGCGGATAGACTGGGTATCGATAATGATACAATAACAACGACAATTGAAACATTGATGTCCGAGGGACTCGTGATGCAAAAACAAGAACTTGAAGAAGAAAGGTACCTAATCCGGACCCCAGTTCCTGATAATTCCGAACCTGGAAGTTTATCTGATATGAATGGTTGCCCATGCTTTCATTGCCTGAAGATCGGTAGATGTGGTATAAGACAACCGGACTCTCCAGTCACATGTAGAGAGCTTGAGGAATGGTTAGGCGCAGATATTGGGGCTACTAGCTAAGCATTTTTGCTTACTGGCTTCCCACGAGGTCCTTTGGCAAGAAGATAGATCTCAGCACTGGTTTTTCGCGACGCATCAGGTTTGATCAGTTTGACAGAGTGGAATTTCTTTCGAACTGATACCATAAACTCCTGAAAGCCTGGACCTTGAAACACTTTCGCTAGAACCTTGCCCTTATCTCCAAGCAAATTGTGCCCTATGCTGATTGTTCCTTCAACAAGCGATAGTTGTCTTACAACATCTAGTTCCCATTGACCCGAAACCTTTGGCGAGCAGTCCGAAAGGACTAAGTCAACAGAGCCTCCAGTCAGGGCTTTTATTTTATCAATCGTTTCTTCTTCCAGAATATCTCCTTGAATAAACCTGACACCCTCAATGGGAGCCATCGTATCAAGGTCTACAGCTACAATCTTGAGACCTGGATCAAGTTCACGAAGCACTTGAGTCCAACCTCCCGGACTACAGCAAAGTTCTACAACACGATCAACGCCATGAAGGAGTTTGTGAGTTTCAGCAATCTGTCTGAGTTTGTAAGCGGACCTACTTCTATATCCGTGTCTTTTGGCTGCTTGGTAGTAATGTTCCTTCTTTCTACCTTTTTCTCCGCCTCTTGGTCTACCCATCTTCTATCACTCTTTGTTAAGTTCGGAGATACTAGATGTCATCTCTTTGACAGAGGCTGTCGTCCTGATTGCAGTAGACTTGAAGTGTGTTCTTGACACTTCGAATCCACGATCCTTTAGATGTTCCATGATTTCCTGATTTTTTGGTGGTGCGAAACCATGAAGGTCACAGAGTGCATGGATGTCGATGAACGGATGATCGGTCAATTTTGCCTCTTCAATCATCTTCTCTAGCGTTTCTGAAACTCGTCTATGGAACTGATTGCAGTTCTCCTTTTCAAATATCCTGAATGTATCTATTACAAAATCTCTCTTGAATAAACGTCCATTCCATAGTGGTCCTGCCACCTTTACAGGTCCCGCACAATCATCTATCTTGTGATTGAATTCTTCCACCTTGAAAGTGCGAGAAATTGGAATGTTCTCTGAGTGCATACATCCAAGACAATAATGGATCGTACCAAGTTGACTGGTTTGGCGATTTGCCTTAATTCGATTCGCCTCTATTCTTACCCATGTTCTGATATAGTGGTCGGTACTTAACACCATAAGGGGGTCCATTGAACATTCATTCAAGCCTGCAATGCGATAGATCAGACCATTGAGAAGTCTAATCGCAATTTCATGAGTGTAGGGAGCTCTGATTGAAAATCCTCCATATCTACGCAATGCAATCTTTGGGTATACTCCACACAAAACGGGCATATCCGTTGCAGTTACTGCCAACAGTGCCCCCTTCGGATTTAGGGACTGAATTGCCGCATTGAGATATGGTGCTGGTGTACCAAAAGGGTCTACATCAACGAAGTCAAACCGTTTTTCTCTTGACTCTGTCAATAATAGTAGCTTTGCATCACCATGCATGACTTCAGCTCTTTCCATCGATCCAAGACTTTCAACATTCTTTCTAGCGGTTTCTATTGCAAGAGGATTTGCATCGAACATCTTAGCATGAAAATTGCCAGGGCACTCATTCAGATATCTGAGTGTTCTCACCCCAGATCCTGTCAGTGGTTCACACATTGATTCGATAGGATGCTTCTCCAAGTAGGTAGAGAGAAAGAGAACTGAAAGGTCTCGATTGAGCCTCATTCGAGGATTGTAGAATACTGGGAGGCTTGTGCTTGGTTGTTTCTTATCCTCACTATAATAGTCAATGTCTGCACTTAGGAATGTAGTCTTTCCCTCAGTATATTCTCTCTCGACTGTCATCTACTACAAGAACGACCCTCACCACTGCTAATAAGCAGATAGGCATCACTACTATGAATATCGCATAATCCGGAACTGCTAAGAAGGAAGAAGGATGCGAAACATAGAGGCGATAGAATCTTGCCAACAAAAATCAAGATACAGACAAACCGCGGAGATATCATCGGAGAACTATGGAGTGATGATGCAATCAACACGGTCAAGAATTTCGTTACCCTTGCACAGAGTGGATATTACGATGGTCTGACTTTTCATAGAGTCATTCCTGATTTCGTAATTCAAGGAGGTTGTCCACAAGGGACAGGTACTGGAGGTCCAGGCTACAGAATTCCCTGCGAAACCGATGGTCCACGACAAATCCATGAACCTGGTGCATTCTCAATGGCGCATGCTGGAAGAAATACCGGAGGAAGTCAGTTTTTCATAGTATTAACTCGTGAAAAGACCAAACACCTTGATGGTCAACATACTGTGTTTGGACGAATCGTCGAAGGGCTCGATGT
The DNA here is from genome assembly GCA_048882385.1 of Candidatus Thorarchaeota archaeon. Lineage (GTDB taxonomy): Archaea > Asgardarchaeota > Thorarchaeia > Thorarchaeales > Thorarchaeaceae > SMTZ1-45. The sequence goes on from JBHLRQ010000115.1 coordinate 6,450, forward strand.
TGTAAAAAGCATCCGTCAGGGTGATAAAATGCTCAAGGTCGAGGTCCTTGAAGTTGATCCTGTCATAGAAGCCCACGAGCTTCGAAAGATGTAAACAAAACCTGAGCTTGAATTAACAGGCGGCTATGCTACCTGTTCTTCTAGCCAAATCTACTCTAGATGGTGCTCTTCTCCTTCACCAAGAATTACAACCTTGATGTCAGATTTAGATTCCACTTTCTCCTTGAAGACTGATGGATCCGCTCCCTTCAGATGCATAGGGATAGCAATCTTTGGTTTGATCATCAGGGCAGCCTCTGCAGCCTCTTCGAGGTCCATTGTATACGTATCTCCACTTGGAAGAAGTGCTACATCAACCTCAGCCTCTGCAAGTTTCTCCATCTCTGGAATGAGATCAGTATCACCTGCATGATAGATTCTCTTATCTCCAATCTTGAGGAGAAATCCTACTCCAAATCCTTTGGGATGGAATGGCTCTCCATTCGGTCGGAATCGTTTCACATTATATGCCTCTGTAGCCCAGATTGTCCCATCACCGGTTATCATCTTCATGAACTGACCTGGGCTTAGGTCCCAAACAATTCCTCCCTTGATCTCTTTCTTGAGGTTCTGAGGGGCAATAATTGGACTTCCCATTTTCCGAATTTTCTTAATCAAATCCTTGTCGAAATGATCCTGATGACCATGTGTGACCAATATCAGGTCTGCTGGTCCAAATGCATCTTTCTTCAGACCTGTGTTCTTGGTAGACGGGTCAATGTAGATGTTCTGATCTGCAGTCATAACTTGGAAACTGGCATGCGCCAAGTATCGAATTGTCACTCCCATTAGTCAACACCAACCTCCTGAGTACTTCGTATCGTATATGTGTTTCATATAATGCCAGAGTTTATCGGGGGCGTTGGTAGATGTCAGCTTCATGCCACTGCGATTTGGTATGACGGCTTTGGAGTTCGGGGATGTAGCACAAAGAGTGGTCGTTGATGGTGTTCCTGACTTCTCTCGTCTTGATGTTGTGGATATTGTAAGAGATGCTGCTTCAGAGTATCGGGTGTTAGAGCTCAGCTCAGATGTCAAGTATGTCATTCCCAATTCACTAACTCCTGAATCAATATCACAGCTAGTGGATTTGAAAGATGAACTTGAGCTAGCTTACACCATACACCTCCCGTATTGGTCAATTGAACTTGCAACTTTTAATGAACACATAAGAAAGGGAGGAGTAGACACTACAATTGAGATAATCGAACTGACTAGACCTCTGGATCCAGAGGCGTATGTTCTTCATGCAACAGGTGACCTTGCAGCAGATTTCTCAACACTACCCTACAGTTCAAATCTGGTACGCTTAATCAGCACACTACTGGCTAGTTATTCAGCAGCCAGCATCGAGGACATAATAAGTAGGACTGAAATCAGCCCGCGAAAACTGGCTATCGAGAACTTCAAGTTTCCATTTGATATCATGCGGGACATGATTGATGATCTCGATTTGGGAATCTGTTTTGACACCGCACACCTTCTATCCATAATGTCTGGCACTGAGTCCATCATGGACTTCTACGCGGCACACCGAAACCGAATCACCGAGATCCATTTGCAGGATGCCACCTTTACGGATTATGGTGATGCGATAGCACGTGAGGACCATCTTGCATTGGGTCAAGGAATAATGGGTGACTCGGTGCTGAAGCAGTTTCTATTAGAATTGATCAAAGATCAGTTCGATGGTCCAATTATCTTCGAGCTAGACATGGATGAAACCAGAGCGTCATTGGATCATATCAGGAAGGTTGCTCCAGCAGCTCTCTGACTACATTTCTTTGTTACCAAGAAGCCACCTTACTCTTTTGTGTGCCAGAAAATAATGAATGATGACCAACAATCCGAATAGCAGTCCAACTAACTCCAACCCATTGGTATACATCAACCAGAATGCTGTTCCTAGAATTAGGAATTCAAGCAAAAGGCGAACAGCTCCCGGAACAGGAACTGGTGCACCTCCTGAGCGGCTTGGATCATTGGGAACTGCAAAAGTTCCCCAGATGAGTGCAACAATTATTGGAAACACAATCATTAGTGCATAATTTAGCAATCCATAACTCTGGTTTAGTCCCCAGTATCCATATGCAACAAGTGCACAAAGCTCGAGAATGAATCTCAGAAGGTCATTAGCTCCAATACTCATTTTCTCGCTGACTTCGCTCATGATGGCATCATCAACACACCATGAAAATTAACAATTGTTAATATATATTGCTATTTAGAAACCTGTTAGGGATAGCAAAGTTCCCAAGTTGGATGGAAACTATGAATCATTGTCATGATTTCGTTGTAGTCGTCTTCACCCATCACTAGTCTTGGACAAATTGCCTCGTCATTGAGGTATACCCCAAAGTGAACATGGTCAAACTCTATAGGTCTCAAGAATCTAGCAATCTGATCTCCCTTTGACACCCAATCTCCCACTTCGACATCCAACATCGCAAACTGCTGGGCTCTCACTGTCTCGTTGGCGTTTCCTTCAAACCCATATTCTAACCAGACAGAGTCGTTGAATTGAATATGGACTCCCACCTTGTAGACAGTGCTATTTGGTAGATAATCGATTTCTATTCCAATGACTAATCCGGGCGCTGCTGCAATCACAGGCGAGTTGTTGCTGAACATATAGTCTAGTCCATTATGTGCAGCTCCCCACGGACACACTTCACTCTCACTATATCCATTATTCCAGTGTTCAATGTGTGACCGGTTGCTATAGATTACACCCATGTTGTTGAGAATAGTCGAATCGTATCTTCCTTCATTGTCAAATGGAGCTTCTCCAGGCTGTTCCATTCCTAGGAGAAAGACAACTCCGACAGCAACTATGAGTAAAACTACGAATCCGATGGCGCAGATCTTTCTGTTCATATTCCTAGTCTGGGAAAACGGACTCTAAAGACTATCTAGCACTTCCTAGTCATAATCTCTTTATCCAGACCACCCCAGCAAACTCCTACTCATGGGCTCGTGGCATAGCCTGGTTATTACGCCGCTCTGATAAAGCCGATGTCGTGTGCACACCCTGTGGTAGATCACGAGCCCTTCACCACGTAGACCACATGACAGGATGGACAGATCAGGACCATCTCGCCATTCTGGAACAGTTGTCCGCTCGCGAGCTCTCGTTTCTCAAGCTGGGTCACTGTCTTCCATTTAGTCCCGTTGCTCAGTACGATTGTTTCGCACAAATTCTACACCGAGAGTATGTACTGATGAGGATTGAAAAGGACCTAGAATAATTCATTCTGGACGATAGCTC
>JBHLRQ010000116.1:0-9724 GCA_048882385.1 Candidatus Thorarchaeota archaeon
ATTCCTGTTATCTCTCCAAGTGGAAATCTTGGAGGAGCTGATAAACATAGCATGTTCACAACAGCTCCATTCACTTCGTATCAGGTTGATTTCTTAGTACCTCCTGCTGGTGGAGAGATTGCCGAAGACATTACAAACGTTTACATCACTATTTTGTCAGTAGATCCCACAGACTTCGCACTGTGTAACTTTAGTCTTATCATGGATAGGTCTTCATTCCCAAACTACACGATTACAATATACCTTCACCCCGGATCTGGATATGGGAATTTTGTGAAAGAAACGGGTTTGACCAATTTCGATGTGGAATCTTTCATCTCGACCTCATCGCGAGGTACAAGTATGCTGGGTATCTGGATACATGGTAATATTCCAACAATTACTATCCCTCCGTGGCATAAAGTGAATATCACAACTCCTGATCCAACAACATTCCATGGTTACATATCCGATGACCAGAGCAGTTGGTCAGGTGGATGCACATGGACAAGTGATGTGACAAATGATTTTCAAATAACTTGGCCTTCGACAGCTGATAGCGCAATCAGCGTTGCCAGTTACAACACAAGGTTTGGTATTGTGGGTGATTTAGCCAGTTATTCTTCCAGGGGTCCAAGGATCGATGGTGTAATGAAACAGAGCATTTCAGCTCCTGGTGGCTACGATATCATTACTACATATGCAAATGGGTCTACTTGGCTTCTCTGGTACAATAACTATGGAGGTCTTCCATTTGACAAGCAATTTGGCACCTATCGTCTGTTCAGTGGTACAAGTGCAGCTGGTCCTCATGTGGCAGGTTGCGCTGCATTGTTGCTTCAAGGAGACCCAGATAGTGGAAGTCAGATTAAATCAATAATAGAGTCCACAGCAAGGACTGATGGATTTACGGGAGCCACACCGAATAACGATTGGGGCTGGGGTAAACTTGATGCTGATGCTGCTGCAGCAGTCGTGCTCGCCGACACAGACCCTCCAGAATTTGGAGTTAATACACGGACGCCTACAGTGCCAAATGCTACTGAATATGTTGTCATAACCGTTGAAGTGACTGATGTGTCCGGAGTTCATACGGTTATTCTCTCCTATTACAATGGGACAGCTTGGACCAATGTCACTATGACGTGGAATGGGTCATCGTATAATGCTACGATTCCTGCACTTCCAGCTGGTACCACAGTCAATTACAGATTCTATGCTAATGATACACTTGGATTCTCTACGGTATCGAGTACATACAGTTATACTGTGAGTTCACCTGCGACCACAACAACTACAACAACCACTACACCAACAACACCTCCTCCTGGTGAGCCCGACTATCTCAGAATAGCAATTCTACTTTCTGCAGTTTTTATTGTGATTGTAATTGCAATAGTTCTTAGTCGAAGGAGGCCAAAATGAGAGAGGATAAGTTCATCAGTGACCTCAGTTGCAGACGGAGCAGGTCTTATATGAGCTGAGGTCATTGCGAACACCAGTGTGAATCAAATCATAAGGTCTAAACCATGAAACGACTTGGCGAGTTTACCCTTGATTTAGGTGCAAAGAAGCACATGCCTGTTGAAGTCCTAGTTGATAATGAAAACACTATCATACTGATTGACTGCAACTGCTGCGAAGAATACTTGTCAAGTAGACTTCCTGGAGGAGTTCTCATCTCTATAGCTAGTGCTCTAAAAAACTTCTTCAAGATACGAGGAATGAGGAATATTGATGTTAGCGTAAGCGGAGTACAAATGCGTCGCACTTACAAGGGTTTGATCGAAGATGCAGACTTACCAGCAATGAATGAAACTCTTGAACAAGCAGTCGTTGCTTTCACGAAAAAACGAAAAAAGAAATAGAATTGGAGAGGTTTATTACACCCTCTCCAAGAATCCTACTGATTCTCCTCCTGAAACTCTTTTAGATACTCTGCTAGCTTCTTTACACCTTCTAACGGCATTGCATTGTATATCGAAGCACGCATACCACCTACAGATCGATGTCCTTTGAGACCAATCAAATCTCTCTTAATCCCACCTTCAACGCATTTCTGTTCCAGTTCAGGGGTTTCCAATCTGAATGTTACATTCATCAGTGACCTGGAATCAGGTTTTGCGTGGCCCTTGTAGAACCCATCTGATGCATCAATGATATCATAGAGAATCTTTGCTTTCTCTAAGTTCATCTTTTCCATTTGCTTCACTCCCCCAATCTCTTTCAGATATTCTAGTGAGAGCTTGCAGATGTAGATTGGAAACACTGGAGGTGTATTGAACATGGAATCCTTTTCAGCATGAGTCTTCCACATTTGCATTGTAGGTGCATTTTCTGGTACCCTTTCAAGAAGGTCTTCTCTAACAATAACTATTGTGACACCAGCAGGTCCAAGATTTTTCTGTGCTCCAGCATAAATGACTCCATAATCTTTGACATTGATCGGTCTATCCATGAAGTTTGAAGACATGTCACAGACCAATGGCACATCATTAGGAACAGATGGAATGTACGACCATTCTGTTCCATACAGTGTGTTGTTGCTTGTATAGTGTCCGAATGCGGAGCTCTCATTGAACTTCACATTCTTAGGTATGTAACTGAAATTGTCTTCCTCAGATGAAGCTATAACTTTGACTTCTCCAAAATGCTTTGCTTCTTTGATTGCTTTGGTAGACCATCCGCCAGTGTTTACATATTCCATTGGTTTTCCCTTCACATGAAGGTTTAGAGGGGCCATGAAGAATTGAGTCGATGCTCCACCCCCTAGCCAAAGAATTTTGTAGTCACTTGGAACTCCTAACATCTCTCTTGCGAGGTTTGAAGCCTCAGACATTGCCTGCATCCATTCCTTTGAGCGGTGCGAGATTTCTAATACAGACATTCCTGTGCCCGCAAAATCAAGGAACTCCTCCTTTGCCTTCTCAAGAACAGGCAGAGGAAGTGTTGCTGGTCCTGCATAGAAATTGTAGACTCTCTTTGTCATTTCTTTCACCTTAGTTTGTTGATTGTAAATCCAGTCCAGACTTTGGGCTGGAAGAAAGTACTTTTCTGAGGCATGCATTCAAAATTCTTTGATACTGCCTCTACTTCATCTACTCGTGTAGGATTCATGAAGAATACAGCTTGAGAATTTCCCTCAACAGACTTTATGGATTCCTCTACTGCATCACCTATGCCTTTGATGTATGAAACATACCCGCCTCCCTTCACAGTCCCCTGAGCAAGTTTCTCTTTGTCTATTCCAAGCATCTTGTCAAAAATCAAGGTATGTAGAATTGCGACATCTAACCTGCGCAATTCCTTGGATTTGTCTGAGAGCCGGTCATTCATAACTGTGAGGTCCTTCAATGTCAAACAATAGAATTTACCATCATCCAAAAACAAGCCAAATGAGTGCTTTCCCTCTTTGAACATCATGTCCATTAATTCGAACATTTCAGTACTAGAATCAAAAGGCTTGACTTCGAAGAATTCGTTTATTTGCTGCATTAGGGTATCCTTGGAGAAATTTTCAATGTTTTGAACAACCCTATGAGTAGGTAAGATAACAAGACCAGGATTTGATATGTTCACGAAGGTCAACATTCGAAACTTTGCACTTTCCAGACCAGAATTTTCCTTTGATAGAGCAAGAGCTGTTTTGTATCTGTGGTGACCATCAGCGATGATCACGTATTTGTCTTTCATTAAGGCTGAGATCTCATCTGTATCTTCTATTTTATCTATCTGCCATAATCTATGTCGGATTCCTTCATCATCTGTAATATCTCCAACGGGGTCTTTCTTCATGTTTCTTTCCAAAACAGAATCGACTTCACCCTCATGGTCTGGATAGATAACGAAGATCTGACCGAAGTTTGCCATACAGGACCTACAGAGGTTCAATCTATCTTCAATATCTTTTGGAAGGGTTTCTTCATGCTGGAGAACCCCTGAAAATCTGCCAGATTCAGGAGCACTAGTAGCAAACTCTTCTAGTTCGATTAATCCAATAAAACCAAACCTGAACATCTTCTGCCCGTCAATTTCGAAGTCTTGTCCATAGACATAGAATGATTCTGCATCATCTTGCTTCAGAATTCCATCATTTACCCATTTGTTGAAATGTTCTCGTGCTCTTGTATACTGATTCCTATCTAAAGTATCTGAATCTTCAGGTTTGTTCTTGATAATCCAAGCAATGTTGTATTCTGATTGAGCTTGTAGTTGGTCAATCTTTGGTCCTTTTATAATGTCATAGGGAGGTGTGACAAGTCGTGATAAATCACCTGCTTTCCCTTCATCGTATCTAAATGCTCTGAACGGTTTGACTCGTACCAATTGGCATGTCTCCTTTGAAGGAATTCTCATCTTGCTGTCGCCGGCTCGCAGCCTCTTTGTCATAAGTCTTTCTTTCTAAACTAATAACTAATCCAAAATTCACAAATTTATTACAAAACGTCAAACTTAAATGAAAAGTGGATACGAAAACGCGAACCTATTGCACGGGGAGATGCTTATGGAATTCTGTGAAAAATGTGGCGCATTAATGTTTCCCAAAAAAGAAGAAGGAAAGAAGACTATTACATTGGTCTGCAGAGAGTGTGGCCATGAAAAATCTGTTCGGAATGCTCCGGAATATAAAGTAGAACATAGAATAAAGCATACTCCTCGAGAGAAAATTGTTGTCGTGGAAGAGGAAGCCCGACGTTCTGAGGAAATGACTGAGGACGAGCGTCGTGAACGACGAAAGGAGATCTTGGAATACTTCGAAACAGAAGATTAGACAAGTAGCTCCGGGTAACCTTAATATCAGACGGTTCCGATAGTTTACTTACCTATCAAAATAGGCCGTCTGGTACACTGACTCATTTTACAATCCTGTTTCTTTTGGATTGTAAGCTCATGAAATGGAGGACCTGAAAAAGATGGGAACCACTCTTCATTATGATTATCAAAACTACTTACTTTCAAATGGAAATGTAGCTGACAAACTAAGACTCGCCTCTGCTGGATATGAGGTCCCTTCTGGATTGGTAGACGAGTTGATGACTGAATTGACAAACATCTTGAATAAAGATGGCGGAGTCCCATTCGGTGTTTCACTAGGGTCTCCAAGTTCAGTTAAGGAAACTGCAGAGATTTTGGCACTTATCGCTCAGTACAAGTCTGAGTGGCCAGAAATCATCAGCAAAATGACAGATTTTCTTATCTCACGACAAAAGAATGACGGAGGATTTGGTGAATCTCTCAAAATCGATCCCTACATTCAAGACAAATGGGGTCCTATTGGACGAGATTGGTATCCGGTAGCAAAGAGTGTCACATGGCTTACTGGAAAGGCTCTAGAAGCACTCTGTCTTGTTGGATATGAAGATGAAGAACGAATAAGACGAGCCCGCGATTTCCTTCTCTATAATCAATATGAAGATGGCAATTGGCCAGATTTCAAAGACCGAAACACATCTGATCCACTTGCAACTGGGAATATCCTACAAGGGCTCAAAGCAGCTGGTGTCAACTCAGAAAACAAAGTCTATGAAGATGGTCGAGCAGCACTCTTTCAACATCTTAAGGATTCTATTGAAGCTGGATCCACATTTGACATGGCTGACTTGACAGCTGTAGGGTCCCCGAAAACGGATTTGGAACGGGATGTCATTCGTGATGGAATCAGTTTGATTATTGAAACACAGAACAAAGACGGTGGATGGGCGCCAATCGGAACAAAAAAGAGTGATCCGGAGTTAAGTTCTATTCTTGCTTTTGTCGTTAAGAAATGTGGCAAGAATATTCTCTGAAGGTAACATGAATGACTGATAAAATGCTCACAGTTCTGAAGAAGGATGATCTGTTCATTGCAGGAGTATTTACTCCGAAGGGTCTATTCACTTCTTCGCTTCCAATGAAATCGAAGATGGAATCAATTAAAGCAGTTGAGGGAGATGAACTTCCGATTTCAGATGACGAATCCAAGTATCATGCCCTTGGTGTAGTCTTTGACATTCACGAAGGAAAAAAGGATGCAGAGGTTCATGATATTGAACTAGATTTTTCTGGTTTCACAGAGAAGCAAATTGCTGTTCTAAAGGTCGTAATGCAGATTCCCTTTGGCTCAACTCTAGCATATGGTGAGGTCGCAAAGAAAGCCGGATTGCCTGGTGCGGCACGATTTGTTGGAAATGTGATGCGCATAAACCGTCTAGGTCCCGTAATTCCCTGTCATCGAGTTGTATCTTCAACCGGTTTAGGTGGCTATACAGGTGGAATTGACAAAAAAATCGACCTTCTTTCGCGCGAAGGAGTGATTCGCGGAGAAGTTTCAGGGAAGGCTTTACAAAGGATTTTGTAATTTTATTCATGGGACCTATTTGGATGCGTGAACTCGATGAACTTGAAAGTACGGAGAAATGGTGAAATCGTCGAGCTTCGCAAAGTTGAGCTTGAAACTTTGAGCCCGCCTTTGTTTCGAACTCTTATTGGATATAACTCTCTGAAACGTCTTGGGTATTCGATCTCGTTTATTCGTCCGAAAAAGAGCTCGAGCGGTGACTTTGAAAGAATCCGTTATAATTTCATTGAACGGGGAATCATGACGAAACAGCTTGAAGGTGAACTTGAACCTGATATGAAGCGTGGGATTTTGAATCAGCTTCCTCGTGGCAATTTTTCAATCATACTTCTCCTTACCCAAGTACCTAGAAGAGGCGTAAATATACGACTTGACAAGTTTGAGTACGAGTTCTTGGGCTGTATCCTAATGAGGAATGATGAAACTCTTGATGTTGTTATGAACACGACTCCTACACGCGATATTCTCATGCCCATGTACGAATCAGATGAAGTAATTGCAGAAACAACGTAACTTCTACAACTTACGTGTGAATGGAGTGGAATTTTCTTCAAGCTTCTTTAGTTCATCCCGCTTTTTCTTTGCGCGATATCCTGCTAAACCTGCTCGACCTGCAATAATAACGATAGGAACAACCCACCAGATGATCAGCATAGTCATATCAAATTGCATTTTTCGTCATCTCAGATGAACGCTGAACAGAGTTAAGGATGTCGTATATGGCATAGTCTTGCTTATCTTTATCAGGATGAACTCGTAGTTTTGGTATTGGAGACTCTATCATGTCGCGAAGTGCTAGAGAGATTCCGAAAGAGGTTGCAGCATTTGGAGAGCGTCAATTCAGAGAAACAGGTGCCGCTGCAGTCGAAGTCCTTCGTGTAAAAGCAGCTGTGATGCGGAAACACTTCAGCAAACTCCAGGGAATCACATTCCTAGTAGCAGTTGTTTCTCTTGATAGAGTGCGTGTCTATTTCTTCAATTCTGCGGGTATCATGCTCGTTGGGGAAAATATTGATCCTTCTATGTATGGAAAAGTACGACGTGCTTCGAAACTGATTGCAAAATTTGAAAAGCCGCGTGAGTTGACACCAGAAGAATTGCGAATTGAGGCAACTCAAGAACTTCGTGATTCATTAGCAAAATCGATACGACGAGTTTCACGTTTTCTTGCTACGAGCGAACCAACGTTTCCAGATATTTTCATAACTCGTCATGAACCAACTTCTTCCATACATTCCTTTGGTTTGCAAATCAGTGAAGATGGAGCACTACTGTTTGAAGAGAATGCATTGAAAGAGAAGTTTGCAATGGGTGTTATAACTCGTTCTGCATTTCTTGCTTTGCTCGAAGATGAAATTGCTCAAAATGATATCTCTAGTATTGTTGGTAATGGTATTGCTTTGGCATTATTGAAAGGTACTGATCGAAAGGCTATGCTTGAATTATGGAAAAAAAGGGGTAAAGGCACTGAATCACTTCCACTTGTGAATCATATGATTGTACATCAAGAGAGTTATTCTAGTGATGGGTTTCAGAGAGTATTTTCTTTGCTAAAACAAGCTCTTCCAGATACAAAACTAAATGACTGGGTTCGAGCTTTTCGAATCATTCATGATAGTATACAGGTTGCAATAGGAACCGAGGATTATCATACTATACAGGGATTTTGCAAGACACTTGAAAAACCCCGGAATCTGGTAGATCATCGACATAGACTTGAGAAGATTCATCTTGCACCTAGAGTGATCTGCAATCCGACCTCTCTTGACATATCACTTTTTTCTTCAATTGGAAAATCACTGAGGTCGTCATGGGCTGAAGTGACTTATGCCGAAGCAAATGAATTGAAGACATTCACCATAGGTGAAACTGGAGACTCTTTACTAACTTCCATTGAATATTGGCTGAATATTGAGGATGTATACCCATCATCAGGGGGACTGATTTCGCACGGAAAAGATGTCATTCGAAGAGTACTAACTTCCTTGGGAGTTTCAATTGAGCCCAAAGCAACCTTTGAAGCGAAAATCGAGTTCTCGAAGAAGAATCTGAAATCACCTGAACTAGCTGTGCTTGAGCGTCTATCCTCAGGGAAGTTGGATGTACTTTCAAACACATTAATTGGTTCCCCTCAAATCGTTGAAAGCTTATTCAAAGCTGGATCAATCGTATTCGTGCCTGATTTCAATCATGTCGGAATCAATCCAGATTTCCTTGTACATGGAAAACATGAGAAGATTCGAAAAATCACAAGATCGTGTTGTCTTGAAGCTACAGTCTTCAATACAGAAATTGACTCTACTGCGGTTGTGTCAGCGCCAGGGAGTTGGAAGTTTCACCTCCTCGATTCAGTGTATTCTGAAGAATTGAGTGTCTGGCCTGTTCATTCAGCAAAATCAGTAAGGAAAATTCTTCGAGATGAATCACCCTTATCGAACGCTGAATCTGTTTTCACTTGGACTGAAGGACCTATTTGATAATCTTGACAACCGTACCAATCGCCCTTGTATTAGCTTCACGAAGGACAATTTTGTCGTCTATGTTGATTGCTTCTGGAGTTATCATGAATTCCAATCGAACACGGGCAAAATCACCAACGCTCAAAAATTCCGCATCATAGATTTTTCTCAATATCACTGTCTGTTGGATTGTGTGACACTGAAGAACAGGAGAATACCCAACGGCAATTTTCGTTGGGTGTCTTGTAACAACAATGTTTGCCTCGAAAACTCTGCAGCCTTCAACATTTTCGTCTGGGTCTACAATCATTTGCCCTCTTCTCACAATGTGTTTGTCCACATCCTTGATATCAAAACCAAAGAGGTCTCCCGCTCTAGCGGTACTGATTCTTTTCTTGAACATTTCAATGCTGAAAAGGCGGCCATCTTGAAATTGGTTTCCGGTGTCCGGACCAATCCTTAGAGTTTGTCCTTTCTTGAATACACCTGATTTAACAGTTCCAGTTACAACTACATTAGTACCCTTTATTCCTCTGTAAACCTTGTCAACGTATGCCCGAGCAGGGTCAGTCAAAGCCGAATGCTTTGAATTGGAAGGTAAGCTGTGTAGTAATTGAGTGATAAGCACCAATGAAGAAGGATCGAGTGCAGATGTTTGAATTAATGGAACGATGATCTGATTCCCAAGTTCTCTTACTACTGGAGGGATTTCTTCAGCACTTCTAATTGAAACAGGAATCCGGCCAACTTCTTTTAGACTATTTCTTACAACATTCATCACAAGTTCAAGATCCTCATTACTAGTCTTGTCAGTTTTTGAAATCATCATGATGAAGGGGGTTCCTTGGCTTGACATAAGGATAAGATGCTCTCGTGTAATCTCATCAAGTCTAGGGATTCCAAAATTTTTCTCTTCTTGACGAATCAGATATGCTTCTTCAGGTCCAGG
>JBHLRQ010000117.1:0-9646 GCA_048882385.1 Candidatus Thorarchaeota archaeon
AGGCTAAAAGGTTGATTTATCGAACATTCTAAAATGACCAAAACAAAAAGTGTCAATGCTAGACGACTTCTGATTGAGACCGACCCCCAACCCGCTATGCTTGGACTGGGGTTTGTCTGTGGGAGTTTTAAAGTTATTCGTAGGAATCTGAAAATCGAATATGTTATAGTCGCAGAGTGTCATGATATTGGAAACACATAGGGCAAATGAGGTATGAACGTGAAGATTTCTGAGAGTGTCTTGGATGCGATAGGGAATACATCCTTAGTACAATTGAAGAAGGTGGTTCCCGACGATCATGCAAGAGTATTGGTGAAATTGGAGTGGGAGAATCCCACGGGGAGCATGAAAGACCGTATGGCTAAGTCCATGATTGAAGAGGCGGAGAACGATGGAAGGTTGAGTGCTGGTGGTACTGTCGTAGAGTATTCAGGAGGAAGCACGGGAACGTCGCTGGCATTGATTTGTGCTATCAAAGGATATCGTTTCCAGGTTGTTTCATCCGATGCATTCAGTCAGGATAAGCTAAATCACATGAAGGCACTTGGTGCAGAACTGACAGTTGTCCCAAGCAGGGGTCTTGGGATTACGAGAGAATTGATCGAGGAGATGGTGGAAACCGCCCAAAAGCTGAGTGATTTACCTAATACTTACTGGACAGATCAACTGAACAACAAGGACAATGTGTCGGGCTATTTTCAGTTGGGTGAAGAGATTTGGGACCAGACAAGTGGTCAAGTCGATGCTTTTGTGCATGTAGCCGGGACTGCAGGGTCCATCATAGGTACTTCAAGAATGTTGAAGGAGCACAACCCGCAGGTGAGAATTGTCGCTGTTGAGCCACACGAGTCCCCAGTTTTGTCGGGAGGTGAAAGTGGTTCACACGACATAGAGGGAATTGGGATTGGGTTCTTCCCGCCCCTCTGGGATAGTAGCCTTGTCGATGAAGTCGTTCCCATTCCAACCGAAGAAGCTAAAAAGATGGCAAGATGGCTATCAAAAGAAGAGGGGCTCTGTGCAGGCACCTCATCAGGTGCAAATGTAGCTGCAGCCATAAAGGTTGCCAAAGAATTAGGTCCTGGTGCAACAGTGGTCACGTTGCTAGTCGATTCGGGTTTGAAGTACTTGAGCACAGACCTTTACAAATCCAGTTAACTAGGTTCCAGGGATTCACAATGGCTTCATTGATGACTTCAAACCTGTTTAGAAACCTTAATCCTCATCCCTAACCCACTATACTCGGACGGAAGATGGGCGTGCGGAGTTCGAAATTGATTCGTGGGATGGGACTACTTCACCTTCTTTGCAAACTCCTTTCCGAAATCGAAGGCTTGTTGAAGTTCGTCTGCGTCTGGAACCCATTTCACGGTGAATGGGTCCATGACTATGTCCATCTTTCCCTTCTCCATAGATTCTTGGATCTTCTTTACTGCGCCTCCGCCCCAACCATAGGAACCAAAGGCCGCGCACTTCTTTCCGGCAGGTTTCAGCACTTCTAAATCAGAGAGGATAGGTGCAACTGTTGGGAGAATGTCGTTGTGCAGTGTGGAGCTTCCGACAAGAATTCCTCGAGCCTCCAAAAGGTCTGCCATGATGTCACTGCGGTCGTTATGAGGAATCAGCTTGAGAATAGGTTCCAAACCTTCACTCTGGATACCTTCAGCAATTGCACGTGCCAGTTTTGTTGTGCTATCCCACATCGTGTCCCATGTGATAACTACCTTATCTTGCAGCCTCTCACCCTTGGCCCACTCAAGATATCTGGTGACAATCTGAAGAGGCTCATTTCGCCAAATTAAACCATGTGATGGAGCTATTATCTTGATGGGAAGACCTAGTTCAACAACTTCCTCAATCTTTCTTTGAACCATTCGACTCAGAGGCCAGAGGATGTTCGCATAGTATTTCTCAGCTTCACGCCACAGAATATGTTGGTCAACTTCGTCTGCAAATCGCTGTTCAGTGGCATAATGTTGACCAAAGGCATCATTCGGCAATAGGATTTGTTCTTCAACATAGTAGGTGAACATTGATTCAGGCCAGTGAAGCATGGGAGCTTCATAAAACCGGAGTGTCTTGCCTCCTAGATCTATTTCATCGCCAGTCTTGACTGTCTGAATATCCCATCCATCGGCATAGTGTTTCTTGAGCTGGTCAACTGCTTTCGAGGTGCAGACTAGTTTGGCTTGCGGAACTCTCTTGAGAATCTTAGGTGTTGCTCCTGAATGATCCATTTCAGTATGATTAGATATCATGAAATCAATTTTCTGAGGTTCAATCACTTTCGAGATACGAGTGAGCATTTCGTCTGTAAAAGGTTTCATCACGGAATCAACCAATGCCACTTTCTCCCCTATTATGAGATATGCGTTATATGTTGTACCGTGGTGGGTGGTGTAACTATAACCATGAAAGTGTCGCAGATTATAATCTAGAGCACCAACCCAATACACACCCTTTGCAATTTCAAATGGCTGCATCAAATCTTCCTCAAGCAGAAAGACGCGTTTCTCATATAAAAGATAGAAGTAGCCTGCAAAACTAAAATCTTGATTGTTCTGATTCAGATTCTAGGTATACATGAGATCAGTGGAGTTCATTGTGGTATCAACACAATAGTTCCAATTTGGTGACTCGGTTTCAAAACTCTGGAGACCCTGACTACGATTCACCCACTTCCAGCAAGTAACAGCTCCAACTTTCTCGAGCTGGTACAGGTTGGCCTTGGTGGCACTAAATCGTACTTCAAGTAGTGTACCTTCTGGAAGACTATCGATGTCACCCACATCAAGAGAGGTCCGTCCCTTACTGTCTTTCTCACCACACTTTGATAGATAGTATCGGAGTGCTCCGCCATTAGCAGGATTCTTTACAATCACTGCTACGTGAGGCCGAGCCACAGGATCCCACCATCGTGGGATACCAGGACGTCTAATTACATAATCTGCAATGGTGTCAATCCGGGTGGGCATGTCCAGTTGAATCGTCATCCTCTCCAGTTAGATGATTCCAAATTCTCTATATAAACGGGCATCGCGTATTACGATGTCCATAAGGGCCTACTCTGATTGACTCTTGCGCCACTCTAAATTGTTAGTAATACCTAGAACTGGAAAACACTGCAGTGGAAGGGAAGGGAAGCTAGTGATAGCATTTAGCATACTTAACAAACGGCCATATGCAGTAGGAAGGCCGTTTGTAAATCTGTAATCAGTTTGGCTGTCATGTGTCGTTTTCGTTTGGAAGACCCACCATGAGCGGCCGCCCTTCGAAAATGGACCGTGTCACCTTTTCTCTGGCACTGGCAAGTAGTCTCCAGATTGTACCTCTTGAGACCCCCATCGATACACCTGCTTGTTCTTGATATAGACCTTCAAGGTCGACAAGACGCAGGACTTCGGCCTCTGCCAGATCAATGTGAATAGGTTCGCGTACACTTGAAGGTTCAGGAGTCATTATTTCAGCTATGGGTTTACGTCCTATTTTTGGTTGGATTGGGAACCTACCACGGCCTCCTCTTCTTCGTCTATGCATTTCAATCCCCATATAAACAAGGGGGAGGTTTCTTAAAACGTTTGTTAAAGTAGTAGACTTGAAGCATTTTGCTGACCATTAGTTGGAGTGAAGCGTTTATCTCTATGTTAGGGTTAATGGAAAGTAGATTTCAGGACGTGATATGTCATGGGATTCAGTGTAGGGATTGTTGGTAAGCCATCATGCGGAAAGACCTCATTCACAAATGCAGCATGTATGACTGACTTCAAGGTAGGAAGTTATCCGTTCACGACGATTGAAGCAAATGTTGGTGTGACTCATGTCCGTACTGCATGTGCTTGTGCAGATTTCGGTGTAGAGGACAATCCCAAGAACTCGATATGTATTGAAAGAGTCAGATTGATACCAGTCAAGCTGATTGATGTAGCAGGACTAGTACCTGGAGCTCACGAAGGAAGAGGGATGGGCAATCAATTCCTCGATGATCTCAGACAAGCAGATGTGTTAATTCACATAGTTGACGCAAGTGGTGCTTTGGATGCTGAAGGACAAGAGGTTGATGCTGGAAGCTATGATCCTGTAGATGATGTGAAATTCTTGGAGGAGGAACTTACTGAGTGGATGCTTGGTATTATTCAGAAGGACTGGCGACGGATTACGGGTCGTGTCAGATCAGAGGGGGCTAAACTTGAGGAGCTGCTTTTGGAAAAGCTGTCAGGTCTTATGATAACAAGAGTTCATATTCTAAAAGCACTCAGAAACTCGAATCTAAAATCAGAAACTGTAGACAAATGGACTGATGAGGAAACGCGAGCTTTTGTCCAGACCTTACAGAAGATTTCCAAACCAATTATAATTGCAGCAAACAAGATTGATCGACCCAATGCAGAAGACAATCTGAAGCGACTCCAAGAAGAGTTCCCCGAATATCTCATTGTGCCTGTCAGTGCCCTTGCGGAAAAAGTTCTGAAAGACTTAGAAAAGAAGGGCGTGATAAAGTACATTCCGGGTGATGATGACTTTCAAGTTCTCACACCTGATAGTCTGAATGAGAACGAGCTGGCCCAGTTGGGGAAGATCAGGGATCATATTTTGAAGAAGTTTGGCGGTTCAGGGGTTCAGAATATACTGAACAAGGCGGTATTCGACTATCTACGCATGATTACTGTTTATCCAGTCCATGATGCAAACTCACTTACTGATAGTGACGGAAATGTACTTCCGGATGTGTATCTCGTTCCAGAGGGAACTACTGCAAAAGAATTTGCAGGGCACATCCATACTGACTTAATGGAGTCATTCATCCATGGAATAGATGCTCGAACAAAAATGCGCATATCAGACAAACATGAGTTGAAAGACCGAGATGTCATAAAAATTGTCAGTGCTAAAGGTTCGAAATAGCTGCAATGGATGAGCCTGTACAGGTCATTGCTATTTATACCCGTCAGTTTTGAATTCGAACAAGAGACTTCATTGATGTTTATTCACCATGTTGGAGGCTTTTCTCAAGCAATGTCCATGTAGTGTGTTCTCTCAGAACTAATCACCCATGTAATATTGGAAAGAAGATTGTTTTGGGTGATATTGTTGGAGATATTCACAACCCTGAATGATGCTAAAGAATCGGGTAAGTTTCTTGCAAGATGTGGCCACTTCCCCACTATCTACAAACGCTACGACAAAGAGTATATTCTGGTCAGTAAGGGGGAGTGGCCCCCTAAGATGGCGTGGCCCTTCCTCAAATGGGATGGTGAAGATTGGTTACCCGTTTTGGCAAGATTGGACACATTGGAAGAGGCTTTTGAAGCAACAGGGTTGTTTGTTTTATTGGGACACCAACCCGTGGTAGTTGAGTTTCCAGGGATTACATTCGATATATTCCTGAAAGAGTCTCATGTACCAACAGGTGCTTGGATTATTAGCGAAGCAGACCCTAATTGTGCAGTGAAATACCTGAAACCGCCTTCATGGCTCGATGATGATGAGGATTCTGTAGAGATACCAGTTCAGAGCCCATAATGGATTATTGAAGTTGTTCGCCAAGTGTCCAATATTGGCCGTTCCATGGAAGATATGTAAACAATGGGACCTTTGATGGATCAAAACGACCTTTTTCATCAAGAGCAATTTCATCAATATGGACAGCAACTACTTCCGCAATGAAGAGATGATGAGCTCCCAAGGGAATGATTTGTTGGGTCTTACACTCAATATTAATCGGACATTCCTTGATCATGGGTGCATTGATTTTCGATGCAGGTTCAGGAGTGAATCCGCATTCTATGAACTTGTCATAATCCCTTCCAGATTTCGTACCAGCAAATTCTGTTCCTTCAAGCTGACCTGTAGAGGGAATATTTAGCACAAACTCATTGGCTTCTTTTACCATTTCATAACTATGACGTTCAGGTCTTATACCCGCAACAATGGATGGTGGTTTGCTGCAGACATTTGCTACCCAAGACAAAGTGATGATGTTTGGTTTGTCCTTACCAGCGACACTGAGAAGAACGACTGGACAAGGTACTACCGCGGTAAAAGGATTCATTGATCGTTTCATAAGAAATCTGCTAGTAAGCCCTGTTAAGAAAATGTCGGAGCCACATGATTTAAGAAGATGCAGAACTCGCACAGCTCAAAGCACCTAGAGGGTTGTACTAATGGGACGCGTACTTATAGCTGATACGATTGCAGAGTCGGCTGTAGCTGAAATAAAGGCCGCAGGACACGAAGTAATAGTGAGAAACAAAGAAACTGATGGACCAATCGAAGATCAAATCAAAGGCTTTGATTGTGTTGTAGTCAGAAGTGCTACTAAGATAACAAGAGAAGTCATAGATGCTGCTGACAAATTGAGACTCGTTGTCAGGGCTGGCGTTGGACTTGATAATGTAGACAGCGAGGCAGCAAAGGAGAAGGGAATTGAGGTACAGAACACTCCCGAAGCACCAACTGTGTCTGTAGCTGAAATGGTATTCTCGATGATGTTTGCAATGGCTAGGAATATTACTCAGGCTGACAGTTCTATGAAAGATGAGCGCTGGGAGAAAAAGAAACTCACCGGTACCGAACTATGGAACAAGACATTGGGAGTTATTGGTTTTGGAAGAATTGGATACGAAGTCGCGAGGAGAGCAAAAGCATTTGATATGAACATCTTAGCTTATGATGTAATAGATATTGAGAAGATTTGTGCTGAAGTGGGTACAAAGAAGACAGATTTTGAAGATCTGGTGAAAAATTCAGATTATATCACAGTTCATGTGCCTTTAGTCCCTCAGACAAAAGGTATGATTGGTGAGAAAGAGTTTGCAATGATGAAGAAGACTGCTTTCTTGGTGAACACTGCACGAGGCGGTGTAGTGGATGAGAGAGCACTTCTTAAGGCTCTCAACGAGGGAGCGATTGCAGGTGCTGCATTAGATGTTTTTGAGAATGAGCCCCCTCTTGACTGGGAACTAGTAAAACACCCGAGGTTAGTGGCAACTCCACACCTTGCTTCATCGACGGAAGAAGCCCAAATACGAGTCGGCGAGTTGACAGTGCAAAAGGTCATACAGGGTCTGAAGTAGAATCAGGAGCTAGAGCGTTACACCTATAAGCAATTATTCTCGGATGACGCCTAGGTTTTGGACTAATGTCTAGAACCGTACCATTTCCTTTGTGTTGGCGGATACGTCCGCACGGGATGTGGCCCACCTGGGCTGAACCACAAACAAAGCGAATCAAATAACGACAAAGGATGGAATATACAAATGCCAACGGCATACAAACATATGAATGACACCTGGTTAGAGGGTCAGAAAGAGCGTTCTGATTTGGTCAAAAGCAGAATGATAGTGTGGAGAAAACAGGGAAGTATTGTACGACTTGACCGCCCCACTCGTCTTGGGAGAGCACGATCACTTGGATACAAAGCCAAACAGGGATATGTAGTAGTCAGAATCAAGACTGGTCGCGGACCCCGTGAAAAACCTAGACCAAGGATGGGTCGAAAACCAAGAAGCTTGGGTGTGACTAAATACACGCCACAGAAGTCCCGTCGCTGGATTGCTGAGGAACGTGTGGGCAGAAAATTCCCCAACCTACGAGTTTTGAACTCATATTGGGTTGGTGCAGATCACAAATGGGTCTGGCATGAGGTCATTCTCGTAGATCCAAATCATCCAGTGATATACAATGATCCCAACATTAACTGGATTTGTGATCCAGTCCAAAAGGGCAGAGAGAATAGAGGTCTCACATCAGCAGGTAAGGGAAGCAGAGGTCTGCGCAAGAAAGGTCGTGGTGCTGAGAAGGTTCGACCATCTCTTGGTGCCAAGGGTAATGTTGGCAAATAATGTCTGTGGGGTAAAACATGACATTCGTTGCCAAAATCGAGGCACGAGCATATTGCAGAGCGACTGAGCTACCTGAACGAGTAGAGATTGCGATTCTCAATCTTATTCCTGAAGAATTCAGGAAAGATGTGGAATTAAGCAGAGATAATGTTGAGGGACATTCAGGTGATGATATACAGATAATTGTAGTCTATCTCAAGGATAAACTAGGTTGTGAAGCCACTCTTGACCATATCTTTAGAAGTTTTGATGACAGAGACCGTACACGAGTGAAAAATTCACTTCTACGTCGGTTGAACGAGAACTGTCTATTCTTTCTCAGGATTGATAAGCAGGCAGCGTCTTTGGGTAGGATAACACTGGCAGATGGACCAGACGTTATTAGCGTCAGAATGGATATCAAGCAGTATCCAAAATGTAGACAGGAAGATGCAATGATTATGCTTGAGGATCGACTTCAGGTAGCTGGAGGAGAAAAATAGTGCCAGCACTTGATTTGGGTGTGAACATTTCAAACTCAAATAATCTTGATTTGTATATTGAGTTGGCATCCAGAATTGGTCTTACAGGATTGGCTACACAGAATATCGATGATGGCCCAATAAAAAAGATGGATGATGGTTTCTTGGTGTTGAAGCGATTTGATGTTTCAGGACGAGGCCTGAATTCAATAAAGAAACAGGTTACGAGTGCAAGAAAACAATCTATGATTGTATCAGTTCCTTTGACAACCATAGAAATCGCAAACTGGGCAGCTGAAGAGAGTAGAGTAGATTTGTTGACATTAGATCCTTCCAGAGAACATCGTTTTCGTGATTCGACAGCTCGTCTTGCAGTGGATTCAGGGACTTGTCTTGAGATACAATTCGCACCACTTCTTGACTCAGTCGGACTGAGTCGATCGAAAATAATCAAGACGTTTCGTGAAGCTGTTCACACTGCCATGAGCGGAGGAATGCCAGTTGTTCTATCTAGTGGAGCAACCCATCCCCTGCAAATGCGTTCAGTCATGGCAATGAGATATATCGGAACACTGCTGGGAATGACCTCTAAGTATACAGAAACTGCAGTTTGTGAAGTTCCTTTTGAGATTCTAGAGAAGAACCAGAAGAAACTCAATCCAGACTTTGTTGCAGAGGGTGTAGAGATTGTCCAGAGAGGTGGTAATGGATGAAAAGGATTCGCAGACGTTACCTATCATTCCACCTTCACAGTGATAAACCAGTTGATGATGAAAAAAAAGTTAGCAATGCGATTTGGAAGAACTTGTTATCTCTCTATGGAGAGATTGATGCAGCTGATTCTAAACTATATCTGGTGAAATTCGACCATAAAAAAGGCGAAGGGATTCTACAATGCACTTCATCATCCTTGGAGAAAGTGATTACATCTGCAGTTTTGATTGGGTCAATTGAAAGCACTTTCGTTTCATTTGAACCAAAACGAACTTCTGGAACTATCAAAGGACTCCGCTAGGTTAGGATCACTTTGATTTCTTCTACTGTTTCGTCATTTAGTAGATATGCTCTGCTTTCCCATTCTCCACTCTCTTTTGATGCAATCAACCATGCCACAGGATTCAGTTTCATGTTTTTTAGGTCCGTATTGGATGGGTATGGAGGGGCTGGGTGAGAATGGAATATGCATACAAGCTCCTCATTTCGTTCCTCTGCTTCCACAAAGAGTCGATATTGTTCTTCGGGATTAACGTTGAAAGATATTATACTAGAATCAGACTCGTTCGAGACCAGCTCGATGTGTTTGACGATAATTGAGCTCCCTGATACATTCCCAAAAATCAACGCTGC
>JBHLRQ010000118.1:0-9613 GCA_048882385.1 Candidatus Thorarchaeota archaeon
GTCAAAACTTGTTTTCCTCTCTACATCAACGTTAGAAAGTGACGATTCAATCGCCTGTTGAACCATTGTGCCAATGTTTCCAATCCTCTTGAGCTCTTCAAGATCGCCTAGATCTTTCATAATTTCTTGAGATTTTCCTTCACCAGCTGCTTCTAGTTTCTCCCTTATCAGTTTCTCAATATTATCCGATACAGTTTCTGATTTTTCGCTAGGAACAGCCTTTGTGGTAACTACCGTCGGTTTTGATTCGATTATTGACACCTCAGAGATAGGACCAGTCAAAGCAAAAAGACCCTGACTGATCGGATTTTCCATGTGTTGGTTGGCTAAGTTGAGAGCAAGTGGATCGATACTGTCAACGCCAAAATTCTTAGCTGAGAAATACGAATATGCAAGAACAAGATCAAGACCACCAGCCTTATCGACTTCATACTCTGCTTTGACATGTTCCCACCCATCATTCAGAGCCTGACTCTCTACATTCTGTCTACCTGCAACCCCCATCTCCTGTGCAACCAAGCGGATATCACCTACTACTGGATGATCAACCTTTCCTCGGAGAACATCAGCAAGGGTATCATGCATGAATTTCAATGAGAAGAATCGCGGATCTCGAGAAAGATACTGTTTGAAGGCATTGAAAGGTCCTGGGTTATCTGATGGTTGTTTCAATGCAAAAAACATCTGATTCAGATGGACCTCATGCGTTTCATAATTGGGCATATCCGCCAGACACAGAAGACTCTTGATTACAGGTAGGGCTCCTGTTTTTGGTTTATATATAGTACCATCCAACTCGAATAGGATACGAGCCAAGATTCCTGCTACGTAGTCAGTCATGCCTTTCGGAGCTGTTCTTACCCTCCTACTAGTAAGCTTAGAAATAGCTCCAGTCTTAATCTCGGAACCAATCTCTTCGACAAGATATCTGACATATATCGGACTACCTTGAGCACTCTCTACAATGTCTGGCAGAACCTTCTTTTCGTATGTAATTCCCTGGCTCTCTAGATGCTTCCTTGCTATGTTTGCCATAACCTCTTTAGAGATGTTTGGAAGATTGATTGGATTGAATCTACTTCTGAGATCAATTGGTAGACGTGACCAATCCTGCTCCCGAGCTGTCGTAACAATGCCCCTGACATCTCTCTCAACTATTGCTTTTGCAAGCTCTCTCGACTCAGGAAGGTCATCACTGAATAAGATCACACCATCTTTCTCATGTGTTCTTGCTACATCCTTTGTGTCCCAGACCAGAGCTGTGTCGTAATCTTGATCTAACTCCTTCCAAATTGCATACATCGCTGTTGTCTTGCCTGAGCCTGGAGCTCCGAGAATCACAACATTTTCCCCCGCCTCAGCATACTTCACTGCTGCATCAATCACAGCTTTAAGAGCATCTTCAATCACCAAGACATCATCAAGATAGGAAGGTAGTCGCCACACGTTCATTATTCGACTGTGGGAATCAGGAATCTCGTAATATGACAGCATCTCTTGGAGGATACCGAGTTCTTGCATCACAACAGTCAGGTCTGCCTTCATGGTATCGATGAATTGTCCGGTTTCTGGTGCTCGAGCACCAAGTTGATTCATTGCTGTTGTCACAGGTGCTGCTACTGCAATACCTCCCTCTTTCACAGCTTCCTTTAGTGACTCTCTAACAGATGGGTCTTGAATTGCCTCTTTGAAGAAATCTACTAGCTGGTCTGGACGAACTCTTTGTTCATCTTCTCGGGCTTTAACAATTGATCCTGCTGCAACAGCTAAAATCGTAGATCCCGATCCAAGCATGGCAAAATTCGCTGCAACTGCTGTGGCTACGCCCAATACCTTCTTTGCACGAGGTCGTGTAGCAAAAAATCCCGTGATTGCATCTTTCAGACCCAACTTTTCACATCCTTGGAAATGCTTCTCAAAGATAAGGAATCTGACTAATTAGGTTTGGGTAAATCCAAACAGTGACGCATCCAAGTCCCATTGCGCTAAAATGCCGTATTATATTCAGAGAGCTCCTTACAGATTACTATGATGCGATCAAGAAACTCTAAAATTCTACTTGGTGTTATCATTGGAGCTCTTGTCGTTTCAACACCCATCCTTTTCTTGATGCTTTCTAGTCAACCACCTGCAAACGAAATCAATGTCAGGCTCTTAATTACAACAGGAGTCATGATAGAAGCAAAAGGCGTTCGGATCTATATTGACCCCTACTTTATCCCAAGCAACTACTCAGATTTGCCCGCAGATGTCATCTTAATTACACATCCGCATGGTGATCATTATAGTCCCTCTGATATTGGAGACATACTAACGAATGACACTGTCTTTGTTTGTCCAAACAACATGACAGATGCGATTGAGAGATTCGATGGATTGGGAGTTGATCCAGGAGATAGTTTTCTAGTGGGTGAGATCAATTTCACTGCATTCCGCATGTACATGCCTGACTATCCGTCTGGATTAGATTCAGGACATCCAAAGGCGGCTAACTGGACAAGCTTCATCATTGATATTGATGGATTTAGGATATACCATGCTGGTGATGCTAAATATATGGAGGAATTAGAAGAACTTACTGGCACAATCGATTTGGCATTTTTACCAATATATTGGGACACTGGTTATGGTCCTCTAAATGAATCACTTCTTCCCATTGTTGATGCAATTGACCTACTTCAACCAAAAACAACAATTCCCACGCATTTCTTCGATATATATCGAGAAACTTTCATCACAGAATACAGCATTCTTGTTCAGAGTCCTGACTGTGAGATATTGAATCTTGAATACTGGACAACCTGCACCTATGAATTAGATGCAAACAACACCTAGTGTCTATCAAGGAAAATTACGCAGCAGATCATACAAAACTATTCTCTATGACCACGTGAGGTGACGTCAGGATCTCACCATATCCAAGGAATTGTTTGAAGGCTTACTGAGATGAGAGAGAAAGCATGCGAAGCTTATGCTGCAGAGCGAAAGAAACGTTAGTTCCTAATGCTGGGGAGTATGCCAACAAAGAGAGAATTAAGAAACTCGTCTTCGCACACATCAAGCTCCATTTTTAATTTTCATATATATATCTCATTTTTTATATATATCCAAAATATTTAATAATGTTGAAAGCTATGATATTCTAGTCGCGCTTCAGGAGGATATGGAATGATCGTAATAGCCTGTATCAATTCACTATCTGCTGATAAATCAAAATGGTATCCTCAATTAGTTTCAGCTCTGATCTGTCCATATCCTCCACCAATCTTGAGATTTCAAAATCCTAAAACAACGAAAAAAGGCAGGAGCTGACTTCAAAATAACTGAATCCCTCTTTAACCGGCATCAAATTTAATGAATATTTGGAAGGACTCATTCGCAGATCTCTGATCCCCACAATTTGGCTCCTGCCAATCCCTTTCTCCCTCACTCTTGTTTTGCTAATCTAGTCGAATTATGTTGCTACTGAATCAAGAGTGATTACAAAGCCTGTGGTTTTTCCTTTTTCCAATGAAATACTCCAACCATGTGCCTCAACGAGTTTCTTAACAATTGAAAGCCCAAGACCTGTACCTCTCTCCTTAGTTGTAAATCCCCTTCTAAAAATGCTAGATCTTATGTTGGCAGGGATTGTAGCTCCATCATTTCTAATAACAATTGATGTACCAGTAGAGAGTTCAACCCTTCTAACTTCAATCTTTGTTGGTTTGCCGTGTTCAAGAGCATTCACAAGTAAGTTCTGAAATATTTGGCTCAGTCTTTCAGGACTCCCCATCACGCTTGGCAAATCATCAACTTGAAACGAAACTGAGTCTGGCAGTGTTGTTTGCGCAATTTCTCTCACGATTGCATTCAGGTCAACTTTTTCTTTTTTCTCAATTACCATTCCCGCGTCGGCTAGCTCTGCTGAAGCTTGAAGGAGCACTGCAGACTGCTGTGCAATGTTGTCGATCCTCTGAAGGACTTCTCCATTAGGATTCTTCAACATGATTTTGGCTAGAGAACGTATATTTTTCATCTTATTCCCAAGGTCATGTGACATCATATGTGCCAATTCACTCAACTCTTCTTTTTGTCTTCTAAGAAGCCCATCTGCTATTTTCCAATCAGTGATATCCTGAAATATGCAATGAGTCTGCTTGAACTTGCCATTTTCATCATATGCTACTCTCCCATTGAATCTTGCAACTAGTATAGTTCCATTGCTCTTTATCATCTCGAACTCTATATTTCTCATAAATCCATTTGATTTGAAATTCGGAAAGATTTCGATGAACAACTCTTTAGACTCTGAAGTCATGAAATCGACCAAGTATTGACCGACAATATCTCCTTTTGTATATCCCATTGTATCAAGCCATGCTTGGTTCACATTGATGATTTTACCATCCACATCTAATGTTTGATATCCCAATGGAGCTTTCTCAAATAGGTCTCGAAATCTCTGTTCGCTAGCTTCTAGCGCTCTAAGTGCATTCTTACGCTCAGTAATATCAATTGAATACTCAATCATTTGAATAACTTCGCCATTTTCATTAAGAACCGGATGAGCATGAACTTCAACATCCCGTGGATTGCCCTTTGCATCATAGTGAATATGTTCAGTCAAGACCCTACTCTTTGTCCTTGAAACTTCGAAGAGAGGACATGGATGATCTTTCCCTGAGCAAGGTTCACTATTCAGATGCGTTATTGAATAACAAGTACCCTCTATTTGTTCGACACCATTCCGCGCAACGCGATTGGCCATTTGTATGGTGTAGTCGTTGACATCAATGACATAGAAGGGATGGTCCAATGATTCAATTACCTCGTTGAGAAATTCCACTTGCTTTTCAAGGGCTTTTTCTACTATCATTCTCTGAGAAACATCTCTCGATATCCCAAAGAGTACATTTGATCCTTGCCATTTTCCCAAAGTGATTTGTGTTTCTACGGGGAGATTCGTACCGTCCCTTCTCATGAGAGGTACCGGGCAAAAAGTTGTCTGACCATCTATCATTTCTTGCAAAATTACAGCAGCTTCATCTCTTCTCTCAACAGGGTGTAGCTGAACCGCTGGAAGTCCTTGAAGTTCTTCCTCAGTGTATCCAAGACGTTCTCTTGCTGATTTGTTTGTAGTTATTATCCGTGAATCTAAACCAACTATAAAGAGCATGTCCTCAACAGTGTCAAAAAGAGTTCTCAGGTTTTCTTCACTAAATTTGAGAGTCTGTTCAGTTATCCTTCTATCTTTTGAATCTAGAAACGTAATAACAACCTGTCCAGGTGAACTCTGAAAAGCATAGATGTCAAGTGCTTGAGAAATCTGTCCCTTCTCATAAGAAACTCGTTCTCCCTTCCACAATGAGCCATTCTTAGCAATATCCCATAATTCTGAATGGTTCTCTTTGTTTTCGAGTGATGGAAACGTTTCCTGAATTGTTTTGCCAATCAGTGAATTGTGATTCACACCCAAGAGCCTATCAGCTGCTAGGTTCGTTTCTACAAGAATGAGATTCTCTTCTGAATCCTGCTGATAGACTAGAATACCCATAGGAGAAGAATCAATGACTTGTCTGAATTTAGTTTCACTTGCTTTGAGATCTTCCTCTGCACTCTTCCGGTCAGATATGTTTTCCGCCATCCCAATGATGTAAGAAATTTCACCATCATCATCACGGACAACTGTTACGGTTAGATTTACCCAAATTGTTTTGCCATCTTTAGTAATGTATCTTTTAATCATTTGATAGGTGTTTCTTTTTTTGTCAAGTATCTCTTTAAACAATGATGCATCCACTAAAGCATCTTCTGGATGAGTGAAATCTGCAATTTTCATTTGTCGAAGCTCTTCAATATTGTATCCTAACATTTCTTGATAGGCTGAGTTTGCATCGATGATATAGTCATCAATACCAACTAGAGTTATGCCTATCCCAGCTTTTTCGAAGACCCTTCGGAATTTTGCTTCACTATATCTCAGAGCTTCTTCTGCGAGTTTCTGCTTGGTAAAATCTTCAAGAATCCCAATAGTGAATTCTGGATTGTCGCTGTAGTTTCTAACTAGCGAAACTGTCAAGCGTCCCCATATTTTTCGACCATTTTTACACATATAGCATTTAATCATATTATAGCTGTCCCGTTTCCCTTCAATCAATTCTCTACTGAAACGCGATTCAATTTCTCGGTGTTCCTGAGTAGTGATATCGAATGCATTGATTCCTTTCAGTTCACCACTACTGTATCCAAGCATGTCTTCTAGAGTCTTGTTCGCCTCCAAAATCTCGCCAGATACATCTACTCTTGCTACACCAACTGCAGCGTGTTCAAACATTGCCCGGAATCTAGCTTCACTTTCTTGTAATTTCCTCTCAGCTTTCACGCGCTCTGAGATGTCTAAAGTTTGGATGATGAATCCTCTTGGATTTCCGGAGTCATCAATACCAAGTGGTGCAATAACAGATTCATGGTGCTCTTCTCCAGATTTGGATGTGTCAATTGTTGTTTGTTGTTTAAACATGTCAAAATTAAAGGACCCTTCGAATCTGAGTGTTTCACCAGCTTGCATTTTCTGCTTGTCATTTTCTGATAGATTTGGGTCACTGAAAATATTGTGCCCATTGAGAACCTGTTCTGAAGCAATTCCAAAAAGATCCAAGCATGCGTTGTTTGCTCTGATGAATACTCCTTCTGAATCATATGCATCAATTGCTATCGGAGATGCTTCAAAAATTGAGTTGAGGAACTCCCCACTCGACCGTAACTCGTCACGCAATTTAACATTCTCACTAATGTCCTCGACCATGCCAATTACGAATTCTGGTGTTCCAGTATCGTTTCTCTTAATTGAAACATTTAATCTCCCCCAGACAATTTGTCCTTGGTTATCGTAGTAGCGCTTCTCAATTGTATATACGTCCCTGGTGCCTTCTAACAATTCTTGATTCAGTCTGCATTCTTCTTTCCAGTCATCTGGATGAGTAATAGATTCGACGTTTAATCTTGTCAGTTCGTCGTGTGTGTATCCAAGCATATCTGCAAGTGCATTATTTACTCGAAATAGGCTACCATCCATGCCAGCATGCGACATCCCAATTGGGGCATGGTCAAATATTAGTCTGAATCTGGATTCACTGGCTCTCAGTTCTTCCTCTGCTTGTTTCTTTTTCGTGATATCCAATCCTGCGCTAAGGATACTTGAAGGAATGCCCTCAGTTTTGGTAAGGACAACATCACTCCATTGGATCCAACGAATATTCCCATTTGCATCAAGGACCGGACCTGGAACTCCTGGAGTTGTTTCTCTATCACCGGATATTACACCAAGCATATAGTCACGTATTTCATCTTTTTTCCACTCTGGAATAAAATCATTAATCCAATTCTTACCAATTAATTCCTCTTGGGGGCGTCCAAGAATTCTGCAACCTTCTTTATTGATTAGTGTGAGATTCAAGTCGGAGTCTGTCGCAATTATCAGAGTGCCAGCCATATCCAAATACGTTTCAGCACGAACTTTTTCTTTCTCCAACTTGTCTTCTGCTAGTTTTCTTTTAGTGATGTCCAGAATGGTGATGAGAATTGCAGATCCTTTTTCCAGATCTATCAAGCTTGATCCAAGGATGAGCGAAATCTTCTTACCGTTTTTATTATACCCCTGAATCTCGAATTGTGAACCAATACTAGTTTCATTTGTCAAATCAATGAGATGATTCATGAGTGGCTCTCTTTGGGATTCATCGAGCAGCTCAAACACTCCTTTAGTACCCTTTTCTGCAAGCTCTTCGCTATTGTAACCAAATATCTCCGTTATTTTTGAATTGCAAAATTGGAGTGTCATCGTTTCAGGTTCTAGTATGATAATACCTTCTGCGGCATTTTCAACTAGAGTTTGATACTTTCGCTCACTTTCTTCAAAGGCACGCTCTGCATATCGTTGCTCGCTAATATCTTGCCCTGAACTAAGTGTACCAACTATTTCCCCTTCTTCATTTTGCAGAACACTATTTACCCAAGAAATAATCCTCTCTTTGCCAGATTTCGTTCTTACTAATGACTCTGCAATCCTAGTTCCCGCTAATTGCCCATCGATGAGTTCCAAGAAGAAGTTCATAGTTTCTTTCTGTATTTTCTGTGGTACAAAGACTTCAAACCAATTTTGTCCAAGAGCTTCATTTTTAGAGTACTCAAGAACTTCACACCCTTTCCTGTTGATTAGTGTTACATTTCCATCTGTATCTAACGCGACTAGAATGACCTCCGCTATATCCAGATACGATTGAGCTCTATCCCTTTCTGCCATTAGTAGTGTTTCTGCCTGTATTTGTGCAGTCACATCCTCGACCATTCCAATTGTAGCTTGTGGAGTTCCATCTGCATCTTTTATCAAAGATACTGTCAACTTTCCCCAAACTGTTTCACCGTCTTTTCTGACATATCGTTTCTGAATTTGGTATTGTGTTTCTCCAGTGTCTAACATGTTTTGCAATGCTATATCATCATGTTCTGTATCCTTCGGGTGTGTAAACTCATCTGTTTTCAGTGTCAAGAGTTCTTCGTTATCATATCCCAGAAATTCACACAATGCGTCGTTTGCTTCAAGTACTTGGCCTTTCATTGAAACAAGAGCCATTCCTATTCCTGCACGTTCAAAGATCGCTCGAAATCGGGATTCGCTCTCCCTAATTGCACTTTCTGCTTTCACTCTATCAGAAATGTTATGGCATATGTGAACAACACCAGCTGGGTTTCCATCCTCCTCGAATATTGGAGATGTCGTAACCAAATAGGGATCACCAAGATTTGGATCAAGAATTTCCGCTGTGGCTTTTTCTCCTGTTTCCATTGTGATCAAATGAGGACATCCAGGAAATGGACTGTCTGACCTATGCATCACTTCATAACATGCTCTACCAATCAAATCTTCACGACTGCATCCTAGCGCATCAGCCATGGACTTGTTCGCTTTTATTATTCGAAAGTTATTATCAAGCACGGAAACGAGATCCGGGAGGGAGTCGAAGGTATTCCTCCATTCTCTCTCAGCCAACTTCACCTCATTCTCAGCTTTTTTGCGTTCTGTGATATCTCTTAGAATAACAATAATGCTATTTTGATCCTCGTGGAGATCCAAATCAACAGTTAGCCATTTATCGATTTCTTCCAGACTGAGTCTGAAATCAAAAGACTTTCTCTCTCCAGTTGCTCTGACTTCTGATGAGAATGTGTGAAACGGTTCCATGAAACTAGATGGGAATACATCATCTGCGGGCTTTCCAAGAATTTCCTTGGGATGATGCAGATGTGGATTTCTGTCAGGAGAATTAAATTGGATAAATCGATTCTGTTCATCAAGGACATAAATCTGGTCGCTCATGGATTTTACTAAAGTCCGGTATCTTTGTTCACTTTCGAAAAGAGCACGCTCAGTCTTTCTACTTCTGACAACATTTCTGATGTAATGCCCGATCTCGGTGAATAGACTTTCTAAGTCTTCACCCTTTTCTAGGTAGTAATCAGCGCCTAAATTGAGGGCTTGAATTGCCACCTCTTCCCGACTTCTTCCAGTAAATATAATGAATGGTGTGTTGCACCCACGGTCTCTTAGCCACTCAAGAATTTGAAGACCATT
>JBHLRQ010000119.1:0-9580 GCA_048882385.1 Candidatus Thorarchaeota archaeon
TTATTGCACCGGATTCTAGAGGTCATGGAAAATCAGACAATCCAACAAAGGAGTTTAGCTGCAGACTGATGTGTGATGATATTGTAGCATTGATCAAGGAGTTAGAACTTGATAGACCATTAGTTGTAGGTTACAGTGATGGAGGGCATATCGCGCTGGAGATTGGAATCGAATACCCTGAAACCGCTCGTGCAATTATTGCTGGGGGTGTTCTTGCTGAAATCTCTCAAGATTACATCGATTGTATGAAGTCATGGGGAGTCAATGGTCCCGGAGATGTAGACTTTGACAAATACCAAGCAACCTTCCCAAGGTTTGTACGTATTTTGGAGGAGATTCATTCGTCAGTATATGGTAAGGATTATTGGAAAGAACTATTCACTAACCTTTCGAAGGTATGGATGGATCCTAATGAATTCCCAGGTGATAGAGTAAGGAAGATATCTGTGCCAACTTTGATTTTGAACGGGGACCGTGACGAAATTGGTCCTCTGGATGACCCAATACGAATTTTCCGAATGATACCAAACGGTGAGCTATCGATAATCCCGAATGCTGATCACATGGCAGTCCTCTCAAAAGTGGACGTGTTTTCGAAAGTCATGCTAGATTTTCTAAAACGACATGAGTGAGAAATGGGGCCCGAAGGGGGAATCGAACCCCCGTCAGGGGAGCCACAATCCCCTATGCTGCCATTACACCACTCGGGCCATAGCGTAACGATATCAGAAGTATCGTGGCAAATTCACGCACGAAGATTTTGGCTTATTAGCTTATCCTTCTAGAACTACTATGAAGTCAGTTTCTGCTTTAATGACAATATTATAGTGAGAAAAAGTGCTCCGCTTATTTTGATTAATCTTTGAACGAGGCTCACTAGTTGCGATTAGGTCTTGCACAAATGGAATTGAAGCTTGGGGACATCGATTATAATGTGAAGCAAGCTAGAGAATTGCTTGATATTGCTGAAGAGAACTCCATTGATGTACTAGTTCTTCCAGAAATGGCGAACTCTGGATATTATTTCGATTCGTATGAAGAGGCAAAGGAGTATTCTGAGGAGATCCCCACGGGTCCACTATCGAAGGAACTTGTCAAATGGTCTAGAAAAGGAAGTCTTGTGGTAGCAGGAATCAATGAGTCTACAGAGGAGGGTCTCTACAACTCAGCTGCAATATTTGCAAATGGGAAACACATAGGGACTTATCATAAACATCATCTATATGGTCCTGAAAAAAATTGGTTTTTGAGGGGTCCTTATGAGCCACCAGTCATTAAGCACAATGCCCTTGAATTCAGTGTCATAATTTGCTTTGAATGGAACTACCCAGTGAGGGTCGAAAGAGCTGCAGCCAAAGGTGCAAGGTTAATTCTGCATCCAGTAAATAGTGGCAACTATCGATGGCGAGATGCAATGAGAAACATTGCTATGCAGAATGGTGTTTTCACAGCCTCAGCAAATAGGGTTGGAAGAGAAGGTGATTGTACTTTCTCTGGAGAGTCCTCCATAATCGATCCAAAAGGGGAGATAATATTGAGAATGGATTCACATGGTCATCGAGTAGGGTGGATCGATATCGAGCAGTTCACCCATTGAAAGGGAAATATCATTAGCTGAATTTCTTTGATTAGTAGCACAGCTATGTATTGTGAAGCTATCTCAAGTACTATGATTTTTCTCTTTCCAACTTGTTTCCAGAAACATAACCACTATCCTCCCAGACTCTTAGCCATCCTGGATTCTTTCTAAGATACTCCTCTTTCAGCTCGTCTGGAACTTTGTTCATCATACATGAGAGGTTGACACATCTTTCACAGAAGTTTTCACGTAGAAACTTCTCAATATAGCCAGCAGCAACTAGCGATATGAGTGTGAGACTAACCATCAAAAGTGTTGAGAAGGAATCAGCTCCAAAGGAAAATAGAACCCAAGAGGTATATCCACTTACTAGAATTGGAAAGATGTCAATGAATCCTCCAACTAATGTCATACTCCTTTTTTCTGACTTTTTCATGGGTGCTGGATCGAAGGGCCAGAATTTCGGCAATCCTTTGAGAGTCACACATTCCAATGAACTTCCTTCTTTCTCATAGAATGGACAATGCCTACATAGATACCATGTTTCGATGTAAACGAAGTTCAATGTTATAACTACGGCAAAAAGGAGGAATGTCCAAAACAGACTCGTGATGAATAACACAGCGAAAGCGATGACTATGAATTGTAGTGCGCGGAATGGAAGATGTCTGTTGCGGAAGCACTTCACAAGTTCTTCGTTGTATCTGCAGTTCAAATCTCCCTTTATTTCGCACGCCACGCATATACTGCTATCTTTTGATGTGCAAATTATGTACTCTCTTTCTTCTTCTGCCATCCTAACGCACGACTAAATACGTTAGAAGAATCTATACTTGAGACCTTTGGTTTGCTAGAGTGATCCTGCCTTTGGAAGTACCCCGTACTTCTCAGTAAATTCATGTCGAAGTATGTCCATAGTGATAACATCAAACCGTTTGCCGTTTCTATACGCCATCTCGCGAAGCTTGCCAGTTCTTACAAAGCCTATCTTTTCATAGAATTTGATGGCTCTCTCATTGAATCCTGCTACCCAAAGATAGACACTATGAAGATTCAGGACAGAGAACGCCATGTCCAAAAGGACCTTCATCGCATCAGACCCGTTACCCTTTCCCCATCCTTCAGGATCGAAGATTGCTAACACTCCAATCTCTCCATTGTGACTGATCCAACTAACATTGACCAGATTGACAATTCCAACAAGTTTGTTTGAATCCAGAGTTTCGATACCAAATGTGAAGCCTTTCCGATTTACAAAGCTCTCATTTGCTGAATCAATGAACTTGATCATGTCCTCATGACTTGTTGGAAGAGGAGTAGGAAGGTACTGCCTCAGACGATAGTTATTCCAGTGAGGAAAGAATAACATTGCATCCTCTCGCTCCAACCTTCGCAGTCGCACAAGCTTTCCTTCGTACATGAATTTTACCTGTTCCGTGAGAACGACAATAGTAAATAACTATTGTTAAATGAATAAATAACAAACGCTTTTTTCCTTTCGCACCTAAATGTAATTGAACTCTGATGACTCGCAAGTCAGATAGAAGAAAATCTAAGCGTGAGACAATTAGTACAGATTATCTAAATGAGCCAGGTTATGGGACAGTCTATATTAGAACTGCCTGGATGAAGAAAATTGATAGATTGGAACGATTAGAGAAGAATAGAAAGAAGCGGTCCAAGATTGACAAGTGGCGTTTCAAGAATAATTATAGTCGCAAAAGGAAAGTGTATT
The DNA here is from genome assembly GCA_048882385.1 of Candidatus Thorarchaeota archaeon. GTDB lineage: Archaea > Asgardarchaeota > Thorarchaeia > Thorarchaeales > Thorarchaeaceae > SMTZ1-45. The sequence goes on from JBHLRQ010000119.1 coordinate 3,315, forward strand.
GATTATCTTCCATATTCAACTTGCTCTCAATCAATTTTCCAGTTTTATGAATAAAATCAATCATTGGAACGTTCTTTGGATGGACATAGGCAATGAATGCCTTCACACCCTTGCTTTTTGCGATGCGCATCATCTGATTGAGTAAAAATGTTCCAATTCCCCTATTCTGGTATTCATCCTTAACAAGTAAAGCAAACTCTGCTTGGTTTGTGCTTCTGTCGAGTAAATACCTTCCAGCAGCAATTATTTTTTCACACTCGGGATTTTCGTTCTCTTTGATTACACCTACTAATGAAATATCGAGATCTTGGTCCACGTGATAGAACTCTTGCAGAGTTTGTCGTCGCAGACTCTTTAGAGGTGTCAAAAATCTAAAGAAAATTGACTCCTCACTCAGTCCATAGAAGAGGTCTTTAATTCGATCTGTATCATCAGGTCTAATCAATCTCACTTGTACATTGATTAATCCACTTGGCCCATCAAACTTTCTTTGTGCCTCATACTCGTCTGGGAAGTAAGTTCCTCGTGCAAGAAATGGGACTTGATCCTCGAAGACATATTTCATTTCTTTTGCAGCTTCAAGTAATTCATTTCTAAAATCTGGATGTGCTATTGCGATTAATGAAAGTACTCGTTCACGAATCGTTCTTCCACGTAGCGTTGCGAGACCATACTCTGTGATTACCACATCTACGTCCCCCCTGGTTGTTACAACGCCTGCTCCTTTACTCAGGTGTGATACAATTCTAGAAACAGTACCATTCATCGCAGTCGATTTCAGACAGATAATGGATTTTCCACCAACTGACTCTGAAGCACCACGAATAAAGTCAACTTGTCCAACAATACCACTATAGAACTCATGACCGATAGAATCCGAACACACCTGCCCTGTCAGATCGACTTCGAAAGCTGTATTGATTGCCACCATTTTGTTATTCCGAGCAATAATAGCTGGATCGTTAACGTAGGATGTCTCTCTAAATTCAAAGAATGGGTTATTATTGATATAGTCATAGAGCCGCTTCGTTCCCATCGCAAAGCTCGCAGTCACTTTTCCCCTGTTAATGCTCTTCTTCCGATTAGTAACAACTCCACTCTCAATCATGTCGATCATGTTATCATTGAAGGTTTCTCCATGAAAGCCTAATTCACGTATTTCAGAATTTATGAGGCTCTCGGTGACAGCGTTGGATATGCTATCAATACCCACAGATATTGTTGATTCGTTTTCAATTAGTTTTGCAGTGTATTTACCAATTTGTCGACATCGCTCACTGACTTCAGGTGATTCAAACTCCAACAATGGTTCAGTGAATGGAACAAGACAGTCTATGTCTCTTATATCAACATACGAATCTCCGTGAGTAACTGGCATGTTTTCATTTACCTGAGCAATTACAAGACCTGCTTGATTCACACCAGTCTTAGTCACATCCACAGAAACTCCCAAGGAACAGTATCCATATTCATCTGGTGGGCTGACCTGAACAAGTGCCACATCAAGAGGTATTCTTCCGGTATTGAAGAAAAGGGGGATATCTGAAAGATATGCTGGAGTATAATCAGCGCGTCCATCCCTCACGGCTTCACGAATATTCTCTGACACAAAGAATGTGTTGTGTCTGAACTGTGACTGGAATTTTGGATCTGCAGAAGGAGTATTGCCAAGAGTAAAGAGATGGACTATCTCTATGTCAGACATTCGGTTCGCATTTTTCACTAGCTCTTGAACGAGATGGTTGGGAACTCCACACCCAGTTCCAAGAAAAATACGTTGCCCTCTTTCAATTTTCTTGATGGCTTCGGTAGCCGTAACTATGCGGTCTTTATACCTCTCGGACCAGTTTCCGGCGACCATCTTGAAACACCTTCTTTTACATCTTGTAACAATTCCTCAAGACTCTATGGGTTCTTTCCAAGAAGCTTCAACATTGTTGCTTCACTTAACAAACCTAGTTTTTCTGCAATTTCCTCAACAGCTTTCACAGCTGGACTCTCGCTGGGCAACTCAGTGAGAGGCTTACCTAGATAGTTTGCTGTTGAAAGGTCATCATCATTTGGAATCATGCCAATAAGTGAAAGGTCCACTTCTTCGAGTCTTTTTCTCAGTTCTTCTTCCATCCCATTCGGGAATCGATTTCCAATAACTACGATCTTCTTGAAGTCGATGTGTACTTCTTTTGCTAGGTCTCTTATTCTTATGGCCGCTTCAAATGCCGCACGAGAGGGGTCTACGACGATGACAAGAACATCCACATTTCGGTTTGTCCTCCGGCTGAGGTGTTCTAAACCTGCACTCATGTCCATCAGAGTTAGTTCATAGTTCTTGCTAAGAGTATCAAGTATCTGAGTCAGGAGTCGATTGACATAGCAATAGCAACCTTCTCCTTCAGTTCGTCCCATTGCTAGAAAATCGAATTTGTCAGTTTCCACAAGAGACTCAAAGATTTCTCCTTCAAGGATGTCTTGTTTTGCTACTTCTCCCCCCAATGAACCCTCATCAATACTCTTACGAAGTCTGGTTGCAATGGCACCAACTGACATTGGGACATCCACACCAAGTGCTCGTGGGAGATTCATGACAGGGTCTGCATCAACAACGAGGAGGCTTCTCTTTGTCAACTCTATAACTGCTCTTGAGAGCAAAGCTGATGTTGTTGTTTTTCCGACGCCGCCTTTGCCAGCTACAGATACTACTAGACGTTCTCTCATACTATATTCTCCTTATGCACTTGCCAACATCAATATTGAGATGTAGCAATTATTCTTCTTTCCACTTGCCTTCTTGCAGATACTTACCAATTCCGCTCGAATCTTTCGGTCCAACTTTGATTGTCCATCCGCTTGCTTCTTCGGTTTCTCCACTGATTCTCGCAGCCATCCCTGGACTGATAAGAATTCGATGATTGACCTTGTCAGCTATTCCAGTTTCCTCGAGAGTTTCAGCAATCTTCTCTGCAGTCAATTTTCTTCCAGCTACAGCAGACTGAACAGACATTCCCTCTGTATCAACGACAACAAGGTATGATGTGACTCCTGCTTGCTTGATATCACTCTCTACTGTGAAGTATGTTAATGCAAAGTTAGTTGTGTACATGACAGGAGACTCTTCATTGACATCTCCAAAGGTTTGCAGACCTGCCTCGACTGCTACTGGTTTGACAGGATCCGTATAGAGGTTACTGCGTAGAAAGGTCAAAGGTAGATTTGTCCACATATCTGCACTGTGAAGGATGAGTATGTCAGAGTATCTCACAATCAGTGCAGCTGCAGTTAGGACTTCATCCCACTTTGTCAGCTCTGGTGCTTCACCTTCTCTATGATCCGCCCATACAGCAATAGGTGCTGCAAGGAGTGGATATCCAAGAAGTTCGTTCTCCTTGACTATTGCAGAACGTCTCAATTGAGTAAAGCTATCTACAGTGGTTCCGAGCCCTGTCTTTGAAGCTGTTCCAGGGTCTAAAACTAGCTCTTGAACTCCCATAGCACGAAGTGTGTTCGTTAAGGTTGCTAGATTATCAAGACTACCTGGTGCATAGGCAACGAGCGGAAGGTTATGCTTGACAGCAATCTCTCCAATCTCCGCCCATGTATCCATCGTAGCAGCATAAAGAAGTGGTCTTTTATCAGCGATAGCTTTTGTTCCTGCAGCTAACATGGCTGGATCCAACGAACATAGAATGATTGGCCAGCTTGAAATTTCACTAAGATTCTTAGCAGCTTTTGCGAAAGTTTGCGGATCCTGTGACACTCCTCTCAAAGCTATTCCGTCTAATCGCAAATCTGTACCAATGTACTTGTAGGTCCAATCTTCGATTTCTTTCACTCGTTTCGCAAATGCCTCAGACTCGAGATTATCTGGCAAATCTAGGAAGAACGAAGTTGGATTTGTATACCGAAGATCATGCCTATAGAGAACAAGTTTGGCACCAATACTGGCAGCGTTCTCACCCACACCGATTATTACTTCTCTAACTGGAGGCATAACTAGATCTTGGAGCTTCACAAGTTTCTTTGCATACTTTGGATCTTCAAAAAGTGGTGTGCATGCCTTGAGCTTGACCGTGTGCTCAGCCATTTTCGTAGCAAATGCCATACAGTTTGCTTCCCCGCACTCCTTGCAGTTTGTTCCCGGAAGAAGTGGATAGATTTCTAATGGGCCTGGTAATTTTGCCATTAGACTCCCTCCGGTATGGACAATGTTGTCCAATCAGGATATTCTTCGACCTTTCTTGTTTCTTTCATCCAGTCTATTACATCATGAATTGTTTTGATAGCCGCTGGATGCATCATCATGAAGAGGTCATTACCTGCTAGTAGTAGAGCTAGAGCTGTGACGCTTTCCCAGATTGGACCGCGTAGTTCTCTTGGACCGAGTGCTGGATCTTTCAACCAAGCCTCTCTTGCCGCCCATGCGTTTGTAGTTCCTGAGCTGATCGGGAATCGAAGCTCCTCATCACCTAACAGACCACCAAGTCGCATTCTCTGCATAATAGTAAATGCATATTCCAAACCATATCCAAGAGCAGCAGTGGTTGGATCGATGACTATCTGTTCAGGTGTCAACCACTCGAACAATCTTCGATTCAACTCCTTCTGCTGGTTAATGTCAATAGAGGTCCAAGAGAGCACAACTTGTTCGTGCTTCTTGGCTGCAACAGCGATGGGCTCATAGACATCCACTGTGGCTGAGCAAAGGAGTGTTCTCTCTCCTTCACAGACCTCAGCGGCTTTTGCAAGGACTGGTCCATCTTTCTCCGGGTCTCCAGCTGAACCAATGAGAATAGGGACCTTTACAGCTTGAAGTACCTCTTCAATGGTCTTTGCAGCATCATTTGGTGATGTGTCACCTAGTTGTCGATCTGTACTAATGAGATGCAACGTGACTATATCTGCTCCAAACTTATCAACAACAAGCTTAGCCCATTCTGCTGGGTCATCTAGAACTTCTTTGTAGTGTGTTTTCACTGCTTTTGCTAGTGAAATCGGCATATCGAAGACGTCTGCTGCGATGACTGGAGGATGCTTCGGAGGGGCTTGAAACAAGTCCCATGCGGGAGCTGTATGACCTCCGATAGTGACTGTCTTCCCACGAGTTCCACCCTGTCCCTTCGTTGCTCCCAGGGTAATCTCCTGAATATCTTGAGTATATTCTCCAAGAGGGGTTGCAAACGATGATGAGATGAGTGATTTTGGTAAGGCTAGAGCTTGCTGAGTAGCTGTTCTGGCCATTTGTTGGACCGCTGGTCGCAAAGCCAGCTTCAGCTCATCTATCTCCAATGTGACGTTTTCAAGGACCAGCTCTGCAAAATCGCCAAACAATTCATCCAGCGATGTTGTACCAGATTTCTCCTTGTCTGTTGTCATTTCTTCTTGTCACCTTTGCTTGTTCTTCGGATTATGACTTTCTCAGCGTAGATCTTTGCATTCTTGAAGATAATTTCAAGTCCACCGCCCACGCCTCCTATCATTGCTGTCATCTCTCCAGGTACTGGCACATAATCACCAGTAGCAGGAGTGATATCTGTCATTTCAGCCAGATCTTCCTCAAGCTCGACCCAACGATCGACCACTGGATGGTCTTTCTGCTTCAGGTACGCCTTTAGATCTTCAATACTCATTACTTCAGCTTCTGTTGGAATCTTGTCACGAACTGCCTCAGGCATGAATTCATAAACTCGTTCCTTGATAGCCTCTGGAAGCCAAACAATTCTGTCCCAGCCTCCATCAACCTGAAGGAACTTTGGTGACCTCATGTACTCTATTGAGAGTCCGTGGAAACCAGGAATCTGGCGACCGCCAGCAGTTGAGTCTGCCATGCTTGAAAACGGCAATCCGTTGACAGTATCTCCCTTGAAGTCTCTATGAACAACACCAAGTCCATCAACCTCAGGAATGACAAACGCAATTGCCTCGAAACATCCACAACTTGTATGTGGTTTCTCAAAGGCACTATAAAGTGCTACAGAGTTCACCTTACCCAGGGATTTTTCGGTATAGGCTTGATTCACGCCTGTGAATTCACCGCGGAATTCATCAATAGTATCCCCTTTGGGAATCGCATATAGTGGTCCCTTTGGGTCGACTCTCGCTGCTGCCCGACCATCAAACCAACTGATAGCACCACAGTTTGCATATCTCTGAGGAGTTATTGTGCACACATGCGTCGGTGCGAATGATTGGCAAAGTGAGCATCCATAGAATGTATCCACATCCGCATCACTAAGTCCTCGAGCACGAGCATCACGTTCTTCGTACCTCTT
>JBHLRQ010000120.1:0-9372 GCA_048882385.1 Candidatus Thorarchaeota archaeon
GTTCAGGCTGGAGGTGGGGAACTTAATACACTCTCGGGCTCTCTCCAGAAACTCCTTTCACGAGGTCGAGACTATCTAGTTCAATACAAACTACTACAGGCTACAGATGCAGAGTATGGAATGGATGTCGGCGACCTAAGTATACCAGCTAGACTGAAGGACTACCTTCAAGACCGTGGTATCTCTAAGCTGTATAAATTTCAGGAGGAGTCATATTCCGCCATCGAAGCTGGCGAGAATGTCGTTATTGCCGCACCAACTGGACAAGGCAAGACTGAGGGATTCATTCTTCCAATTGTACGCCAGCTCTTGCTATCAGTCCAAGAGTCCTTCGAGAATCCTGGGGTTCGCGCACTACTCATCTATCCTACCAAAGCTCTGGCACGTGACCAATACGACAAGATCAAACAGATGTGTAAGACATCCAACTTGTCAGTAGCAATTTTCGATGGTGACGTTTCTCAGAATACCAGACAAAAGATCTATGCACGTCCTCCTGATATTCTACTCACGAACCCTGATGTTCTCCACTATCATCTTGGATGGGCACAATCGCAACTTGTGCCAATATTACAAACAGTTCGTTTCGTTGTTCTTGATGAGATTCATCTCTATACAGGTTCAATGGGTACCAATGTTCATTATATTCTCAAGAGACTACAATTAGAATCTGGAAGTTTCCAGAAGATAGGTGCTTCGGCAACAATCTCGAATCCGAAGGAGTTTGCTGAGATTCTCTTTGACTGTGATGTTCGTCTGGTGGAATCGGAAACCGCAAAGAGAGGTCCTATCCATTTCATGATGTATTATCCAGGAATGAGAAGCAAATACAGCATGATTGTCGATCTTGTGAAGCAACTGCAAGATGGTAGTTTCAAGACACTCGTATTTGGCAACACTCATACCGAAGCTGAAGTTTTGAACATGCTTGTTTCAGACACAGGTGTCAAGTCAATGGTCCATCGGGCAGGACTCTCCAAGAAGTATCGTGGAGATGTAGAGGACAAGTTCAGGTCTGGAGAGTTGCCTGTGATAGTTTCTACACCCACACTTGAACTCGGGATTGATATTGGAGACCTAGACAGTGTTGTAAGTATGATTGTTTCCATCACTCGTTTGACACAAAGAATAGGCCGTGCAGGACGAAAGGGGCAGGAGAGTATTGCAATCCTTGCACTCCGAGAGAATGATCCAATATCTTCGTTTTATCGACACCAACCTGACAAATATTTTGGAGATATCGATGCTGCATATACTGAGCCTGAAAATGAGGTCGTTGGCTACTATCAGCTAATTGCAGCTGCAATGAGTGGGAAACTCAACATGAATGACTTCAGACGTTATATTTCGATTATCAAGAAGCTTGAGGATGATGGATTAATCCAGATTCAACAAGACGGAAAAGTAAAGATTGTAGATTTCGAAAGAGCACAAAAGAGTTGGCGCGGATATAGTATTCGAGGCATCGGAGACACTGTACAAATCAAAATGGGAAACAGGGCACTAGGAGAGCGGTCTATGCCAATGGCTTCTCAAGAATTACACCCTGGAGCCATCTACCTACATGGAGGCAAGAACTACCTCTCTATTGACTTCAAATATACTCCTGGACTTGGTCGGGCTACTGTTGTCCCGCTAACCGACAAGAGTGCTCATACAAAGCCGCTCTACTCAACAATGCCGCGGATCATAGACATTGTTGAAAGAAGTAAGATTCTCGGACTCAATGCTGTGTACTGCACATTGGAGATGACTCAGACTGTTGAGGGCTTTGTGAAGAAATCTACTCGTACCGGGAAAGTTCTTAGTCGCTCCAGTCTTGCTTCTCCACTGATTTACAAGTACCAAACTAGAGGGTTTGCTTTCACTGCACCTGAGCCTACAAAAGCTGTGAATGATTACATTTCTGGGAAGTTGGATTCTTTCAAGGATACAAAGATGGGTCCTGCTCTTCTCTATGGTGGAGCATTTCATGCTCTGGAGCATGTCTTGATTGAGTCAAGTGATATGCTAACAGGTGGGGGTACCCGGGAGATCGGAGGTGTTTCGATGGGTGATTCAGGCATCATCTTCGTGTATGATGGTAGTCCGGGAGGAAATGGTGCTTCGAAACTTCTCTTTACAAAACTTGATGAGGCTTTCGAACGTTCCAAGGTTATTCTTGAGAAGTGCGACTGCAAGACACTGGATGGGTGTCCGCTCTGCACATACTCCTATAATTGCGGAAACAACAATAGTCCATTATTCAAGATTGGTGCATTAGAAAGTATCAAACGTATCCTCGACAAGACGGAAACCACAATAGATACTGAGGGATACGCGGGTTACGAACCACTGGTATGAGGTGAAAAAGAATGGCTGAGTTTCGAGTTGGTCGTGGTCATGACGGTCCTGCCCGAGTGGGAGAGTTTATTCTCCAAGACACAACGTTTCAGACTCCATGCTTGGCTTCTATAAGCTCATCCGGTAACAATATTATTGGACTCGGAAGTCTGGGAAGGGATGAGGCTCTTTCCAATGAACCAATGATAGTATCCTTGCCTTTTGTCAGTAACGTTGATGAGTTGCCTTTAGACAGAACCCGGGAATCTGATGCTTTTCTCCTCCCTGCTCTATTGTCCTTTGGATCACTTTCGCCCGATTCTCCGAAAGTAATACTTGACTATCAGTCACAGGTTCTTGAGAACCTAAAATCCCAGATTGATCCTTCTAGAACATTTGTAAGGATCCCTCCTGAAATCTCTCCCGAATCCTTTTCAGAGAGATTCACTCATTTCCTAGAGGCAGGCGTTTCTGGTGCCGCCTTTGTAATCAATGGTCAACTGGGTCCAGAAGATGCTTCTTCATTCTATTTGAGAAGTCGACTTCCTCTACCAATGGCAGCAATTGCTATGGGTCGAATAGAACCTGGTCTCATTCCCCTCCTTCACTATGCTGGATTTGACATAGTTGATGCAAGCTATGCTCACGAAGCTGCAACACAAAATATTCGTTTATGGAGGGATAGTACTGAGAATATCGAATCTGGAAGTGAACGGATTTTCTGTTCATGCCGAACATGCTCAAGCATTGACATAAATGAAGAATTGGGATCAGATCTTATTCTAGAGCACAATCTCGATCTTTATCGGTATGTTCTGTCAATGTCTGTTGGTCTGATGCGTACAGGCCGTCTCAGGTGGTCTGTTGAGAGTACATCGCACTATAGTCCTTCACTGGCATCTCTACTCAGAGTTGTCGATAGAAAACTCTATGCATTCTTTGAGGAGTTCACACCAACTATTGGGAAGGTTCCTTTGCCTCTCATAGGTCCTGAGTCCTACAATGCTCCAGCTGTCAGAAGATTCAGAGAAACTGTTGCCAGTCGATACTCACCTGCTCCTGATAAGCAAATTGTCCTTTTACTTCCCTGTTCAGCTCGAAAACCATATTCTGATTCAAAATCGCACCGCAGGTTCTCTGAAGTGATCGATGCTGAATTAGGAAATGTACAACCTAAAACAGCGGAAGTGATTCTTACATCGCCACTCGGACTTGTCCCAAGAGAACTCGAAAGAATCTTTCCTGCTGCACAATATGATATTCCAGTGACTGGTGATTGGGACTCAGAAGAGGTCGCGATTGGGGCAAAAGCCCTATCCACACACTTGAACAAGTTCAAAGAGTCCACAGTTGTTGTTGCCCATGTTTCCGGAGGATATCTCGAAATTGTACGAGCTGCAGAACCAGATATTTCTCAGAGCATCATCTACACCTCTCATGAGGATCGAGCTACGAGTAGAGAATCCCTTGAAGCATTACGCGAAACACTTCTTGAACTAAAGGATGTACTTGCACTTCAGAGCGCACCAAGGACGGTACTCAGAGAGATACTTTGGGCAACTGCAGATTATCAGTTTGGAAAAGGAGCTGGAAATATGCTTGTTCCTGAGAATGCCAAACTCAAGGGCAAAGCCTACCGAATGATAATTTGTAATGTCGATGATGAACAGGTATGTTCTTACATAGCAGAAAGCGGAAATCTCTCACTCACACTGGAAGGCGGGAGAAGACTTGCACCTCTTGGGAGATACTGGGTCCGTCTTGATGTTGAAAGCGTAAAAGGAGGTTCGGTGTTCGCTGTAGGTGTCCAAGAGGCTGATTATTCAATCAGACCCGGTGATGAGGTCATCGTGATAAACCAAAACAATGAGGTCGTTGGAGTTGGTCGAAGTGAGATGTCTGGTCGTGAGATGTGTGAATTAAACAGAGGTCGATCTGTCACCTTGAGACACAAGGTTGAATGAGGTGGGGTAGTTGGAGGAATCAATGAATAACATTCAGAGAACTGTGCAAGAAGCAACACTCAGGGCTAGAGGTCAATCAGTTACCAAGAGAAGAAAACGAGACCCCTCAAGACCCTCTGCCAAATGGATTGCACCTGCAAGGGTAGGTCGAGAAAAAGGGATGGCTCTCGCAATAGTTCTCTCAACCATTGGATGCGCACACGCTCGGAGTGATTCTGGTGGATGTACGATGTGTAGTTATCTTCTTGATGGAACTCAGAGTATGCCATCATCAGAGCAACTTGTTGAACAGTTCAATCATGCAATGCATGAGCTGGAAGGAAAAAGTGGTCCTCTATCTGTGAAGATTTACACAAGTGGAAGTTTTCTTGACAACGAAGAGATTCCTGAAGATGCTCGGTCTGAGATTCTCAGGATCATTAGCAGGGATGAACGAGTCCGTGAAGTTGTTCTTGAATCCAGGCCTGAATATGTCCAAGACTCAGTTCTTTCAAACGTTCGCAGGATTCTTGGTGATAGAAGAATTGAGATTGGAATGGGTCTTGAGAGTGCTAGTGACACAATACGCTCAGTGTGCATAAACAAGAGCTTTGATCTTGAAACATTTAAAGCGAGCCTTGGTATTGCGAAGGCTCATAATATTGGAATGCGCGCTTATGTCCTCCTAAAACCTCCTTTGCTGACTGAGCGAGATTCATTGCGGGACGCAATTTCTACTATCCGTCATGCACAAGACATGGGAGTAACAACAGTTTCTCTGAATCCCGTGAATGTCCAGAATGATACTCTTGTTGAGAAACTATGGAATCGTGGAAAGTACAGACCTCCTTGGTTGTGGAGTGTTCTAGAGGTCTTACTCGAAGCAAGCAATGTTACTGATGGATGGATGAGAGTTGTATGTGATCCTGTGGCTGGAGGAAAGAGAAGAGGGGCTCACAACTGCGGAAAGTGTGATAATGAATTTATCCAAGCGATTCGAGATTTCTCAATTAATCAAGACCCTTCAATCTTGAGAACTCTGTCTTGTGATTGCAGACATCGATGGGAACATGTATTGACACATGAAGATGCCTCCCAGTTGGTTCACAGATGATTTAAAGACTTATCAAAAAGGTCTTATAGCAAATGCGAGGCGGTCGCGTGTTCTTGCGAATTGGAGTGATTGTCAATGCCCAGATACGTAACTCGTGTATCAGTTTGGTTCAACAGTGAAGGAGCATCACCTTCTCAGGTGATTTCCAAACTTGTAGATCTTGGTTTTAAACCAATAAGAGGCGCTTATGACTTCGTGTATGAACACAACGATGAGGACATGTCTGAGAGCGATCTAGGTAGCGCAATCATCGAGATAGCAAACGCATTACACGAAACACTCTCTGGTTTCAAAGTTTTATACAATCTAGATACTCAGCTATCAAATGAAGATGACTACGCACCTATCAAGGACCTTGATGAAGAACTCGAAGTAACTCGAAGAGAGTTAGAGGAGCTTGAAAAAGAAGGAATATAGGAATGGGTCCAAAGACCCACTCCGAGCATTTCTTAATTTTACATTGAGGTGACTTCAGGCTCTCGACGTTCGTACTCGCCTTCACCTCGGACAGTCACATTGATCTTTTTCTTGTCACCTGGATTCATCCGTTGCCAAGTCCAGACCATGTAATTTCCACCCTCAGCTACTGGAAACACTTCTGGCACTTCATCCTCTGGATCTGTGGAAATATACTCGAATCCAGCTGGAATCCAATCTGTGACTTCAATGTTCTCAGCAGTAACCTCTCCATTGTTGGATACCACGAGAACCACAATGTATTCACCAGCATCAGCTCCCTTGTTTATTGCCTTCTTTGTGGAAATCGCACGTTTCTTGTAGATCACTCCAAGTTTGTGACCATCCTGAGGGCTCTCCTGAACTGACGGAAGTCCTGCAGGGTGAGTATTAGCTGTGCAGATGATTGGAGATGGATATTCCTTCTCAGGACGACTTCGCCAAGCCATTACAGCGTAATTGATTTTGAGACTCTCATCAGGCTCGATCTCACCCACTGAATCCTTCAGGTCTTCAACTCTGAAAGTGACTTTATGTGATTTCTCTGGGTCTTGGTCTTCGGGCTCGATCATGAACTCAAATGGACCCGAGTATTCTTCACCTCTGATCCAAACAGAAACATGTTCACTTGTGGGTGGCATAACATCATCTGGCAAATTGTCTTCAATTGAGATTTCGTTAATTTTTGCTGACCCTTTATTCATCACTTCAATGGTGACTTCAACTGGAGTCTTGTCAAAACTAGCAACAGATGGAGGATCAAACTCCTTTGTATATTCAATGTGATAGACTGGCATCTCTTGAGGTGCTTTTTCGATGGTTCCGACAACCCGCTTGGTCAATTTTCTGACCGGGGTGTATAACAAGTCCTGAGTACACTTAGGTGTGGACTTGCTACTGACCTTGAAGGATGACTTCCATTCCTGATTAGGTTCCAACTCTACCCCAGGTGACTCATCTATCATCTTCTGTTTCTCGCCGCCATCTTCTGGGGTGAGATATACTTCTGCCTTATCGAGTCTGACTATCAAGTCACTCTCATTTGAGCATTCCAAGGTGCACTGCCAGTTGTTTGGTTCTGTTTCAGCTGTTTCTATTCCAGTAAGGAATTCTGTCAACGCCGTCAAATCCGGATCGAGAGCAGACCTCTGTAGTCCTTCGCCTCGATAAGTGATGACAACATCCCCAGCACTCTTGACCTCTGCATCTTCCACAAAACCAGTTGCACTGATGACTAGTTCAGAAGACTCACGAGGATATATGACGAAGTCTTTCCAAACCACCTGTTTCGTGCCCTCGTCATATTCAGCAGTTCCTGATTTTGCAGATACAATTTTGATGTCTGAAAGTTCGGGAGGGATCGTCTTGTTTAGAATGATGTTATCCAATTCCCCGTCTGTTTCATTCTTTATCGTGAGTGTTATCTTCACAGGATTTTCCTTTCCCATAACATAGGCCCAATGTGGGTCTTCGGTTTCAATAGTTCCACATGTATCGAATACTTCTGTGAAGGTTACGATGGGAGCATTTACTGAAACTCCATAATTGGTTTCCCACTTTCCTCCAACGTCAACTTCTCCTGCTACTAGTTCTTCTTCTGCGATATCTGTTTCACTACGACTATCTCCTAAGAGAACTCTCACATTCCAAATTCTACTCTGTTCTGATAAATTGTTGACGCTCAAGACACCTGAAGTTTCAATATTGTTCAGCTCATTTAATCCACCAAGCTGAGTCTTTTCAGTTTCTTCGAGGTCGATTACAACCTTTTTTCTTTCACTCATTCAGTGCACACCCGTTGTCTTGCGTTTTGGGGACTCGTCTAGTTCGATATTGACGTGGCAAGTGAATATCAGTTTAGCTCGTATCTGAACTCGTTTCCTGCTGCCCATTGTACACTTAGAACCTGATTTGGTTCCATCACAACAGGAACTATTCCCTGACCAAACTGCTGTATATACTTCGAAAACTTCTGAGTTTCTTCAGCTGACGACCATCTCATTGGAATTCCTAACCTTGGTTTTGCATCTATACACAGACTAACTGCATCCTTCACTTGGAATACTCCATCGCCTCCTATTGGAGTGATGAGAATGTCCATGTCTAGGTGCTCAAATGGTCCTCGGATTGTAGTGTCACCCAAGTATCCTACCTTCATACCGCCCATCTCTATGTATAATCCCATATTCTCCATGTACCCTCCACTCTCCTGATCGTTTCTTGAGAGAGCATATGGCACAATCTTCACATCAGGAATCTCATAGGGGACTTCGGATTTGAGCTCATGAAGTAGCCATGGTTTGACTCCTTTTTCAGAAGCTTTCTCAGTTGTTTCTTTGTTTCCTAAGAACCATGCCTTAGAATTCACCGAGATGGTTGCTGCGTTTCCGACAGCATCATCTCCTCGATTCGTTGAGATGACTACTCTGGCCATGAAGTCATCTGGAACTACCTTTTCTCCATCCCAAATTCCTGGATTCAAGAGAACAACCGTTTCATTGATTTCCAGTGCAAATGATGTCTTACCAAAGTATGTGATCTTGAGCAACGAATCACGTCCCGTCAATATTCACTGGCACGGTCGAACCAGTATGACTGCTGCAATAGAATCGAGTGATGGTTACTTAAAAGGTAATTTCGAACCTATGCTATTTCTCCCAATAAAAACGGATGTAGGGCGCTTTCAAATGATGAATCAAAAACCTCTAGATTACCGAGTGCTATCTTTTTATGACTCTGAAAAGACAGAGAGTTAGAGGTTGTGCAGTCCTGCGGAATTGTGTAGAGTGAGTTGGATTCTATGCTAGATAAGATTCTCACTGAGAAGTTCAGAAGAACATTGAAGATGGTCTTTACTGATATCAATAATCAGCAAGACCGACGCGATGAGCAGGAATTTGCGAAAGACGAAGTTCGCATCAAAGAACGACTTCTAGACACTTTCAGTTCATACAGTCCTGATATCATCTTAGAGAATGATTTTCGAATCGCAGCGATTGATGGATCAGGGTCTGACAGCTTGATGACTCTTGATGATATTAGAATACATCTACTAAGTACATCAACAGTTGTTGTTGACACAAATACAAAATCAGAAAGGCTGTTCAGTCCAATAGATAGAGAAACTCTCGAAACCGAACTGGGAGAGCAACCGCACATAGATGTCCATTGGCACTCTGGAGTACGTGGAGATGCTCGTACGAAGTTAGCTGAAACACTTGCAAACATTTATCCATTGAAAGACGTGGCTAGTCTGACTCTTCCCTTTTTCAAAGATTATACCCAAGGTGAGATTGCCACTTTCTCTGATTTTGCTGAAACCGAGTACGAGAAACATGTGCCACGATTGAGAGAGATTGAGTCTCTGATTTCCAGAGAGCAGTTGCTAACAAATCCCACTGTGCATGAAGAGATAAGAAAAACAAGCGAGTATACTGCAGCTAGACGACTTCTGATGAGCGACATTCAACCAAAGTACCTTCTGTTAGATGGTGCACTTTCTGTGTTCATGCATTTTGTGCGTCATTATCCATCTAT
>JBHLRQ010000121.1:0-9347 GCA_048882385.1 Candidatus Thorarchaeota archaeon
AAGAAAACTCGATTCAGAATGAGATTCTTTGTCATTATCGCATCGCGGTACGTCGTCATGGCACGAGAGATATTCGGACCTGACTTTCTGCCGTACAGGCAAGAGAAACAGATGTAGTATCGATATTCAACTTGAGAGAGAATCTTCCTCTCTCCTACAACCTTTTTCAAATCAACAAATCTTCGGATGGATTGCATGTCATATGGAAATCTTTACGTTGAAACTGAGCTTTAGCGCAATATGACATTTCGTTCATCATATCAATACTTGATAGATTGCCAATATCGGTGGTGTATTCCCTGTGTCAGGTAAACTGGTTTACAAGATAGTTGGACTAGTGATCTTGCTTCTAGTCTGTTTGATGGGATATAGCCCCGGGAGCGCTGTGGTCTGGTCTGATGATATTCCCATAAGAACGGATATCTCTGTTCATGTAGCCAATGATATGATCAACAACAACACGGTTTATCCCGATCTACAAATTTTAGATGTAAGGGAACAGTGGGAATACGATATTAGTCATCTCCATGAAGCTCTTCTAATACCCCTTGGTGAACTAGAGTTAAGATTGGACGAAATTGTGAGCTATAATGAAACAGAAATCATTGTTTATTGCAGGACTGGAGTCAGAAGTCAAGAAGGAAGCGATATTCTAGTAGCAGGCAACTTTACAAAAGTTTTCAATATGTTAGGTGGAATCACTGCTTGGATTGACGCAGGTTACGATTACTGGTCAAACGAAACTACAACACCTAATGGAATCGATCCGCTAATTATTGGAACGATCGGTGGAGTAGGCGGCATATTAGTCATCACCTTGATACTGTTCTTTGTCAGGAGAAGGTAGTATTTGATGGTTGATTAGAGTAGGATTGATGAGAAGGAAGAAGATCGTCAGGACTCATGAGTCCTTTGGTCTTGATTCCTTGCCGTACAGGCAAGAGAAACAGATGCAATTTCAAACTTAATTCCAGAGAGGGTCTTCCTCTCTCCTTTTCTATTTTTTAAAAAACAGCGAAATCATTGGTAGTGCTAAGTGGTTGAGTTCTGCAATGACAATCCGCTTTCATGTGTCATGTTGTATATTTTCTATTCACAGCAACGAAGAAATAGTAGTAGCAGACATTGCATATGGTCACGATGGTAACCAGCAGGAGGGAAAAAGCTCGGAGAATAGTCATAGTCTACGTGATAATAGGAGCTGTCTTCTTCCTCCTCTATTATTATGTTCTCCGTCAATCAGACCCTGAAAACCCTATTATAAACACCTTATTCTACGTCTTCCTGCCAGCCATATTGGCTGCTATAGCCTTGGTATCTGATGTGGTTCTTGAAGGGCTTGAGATGATACTAGAACGGTTCTCGGATAGGGATGTAGAATTCCAAGATGAAGATGCGGTGTCTTGAGATATTTGGACCAGACTATCTGCCTTATAGACAAGAGAAACAGATGTAATCCAATTTGGAATTCGAGAGAGTTTCATGCTCTCTCATTCTTTATTTTAGATCGTAGCCTTCACTGGTCCGATGAATCCGCTTCAAAATGATCATCGACTTCTTCGTGTTTGAGAGACCTTCTCTTGCGGAGCCAAGACACTAGTCGATACCTTACTGGTACAGCGATGTCATACTTGTCGCCTTTGGGTAAACCCATTCTCCTTCTTGAAACATATACTACGATACCCAGAGGGAGTAAAAGAAGGCTCCCTCCTATAAGGAGAAGTCGAGAATAAAACTCGCTAGTGATGTTGTCTACCACAGTGTTAGACTCTGAGCGATCGAGGTAGATGTCATGTTCGATGTTACTCAAGCAGGTGTTGTGTGTCAAAGTGTTGTTTTCTGAGAAACAGAGGTAGATGCCAATCCTGTTGTTGTTGCATATGTTGTCGGTTGCGTTGTTCTGATGTGAGTCAAAGAGGTGGATGCCATATTCCGCATTATTGGAGCAGGTGTTGCTTATCACGTTGTTGGACTCTGAGCCTTCTAGGCAGATGCCAGATTCGTCATTACGGTTGCACGCATTGTTCGTCACGATGTTGGAAATGGAGTTATAGAGGAAGATGCCAATACCGTTGCTGCTGCAGATGTTGTTCGCCACGGTGTTGGAATCTGAATCTGAGAGGGATATGCCATCGATGTTGCTTGCGCAGGGGTTGTTCTCTACACTGTTCTCATGTGAGTAATCGAGGGAGATACCGTCCCGGTTGAAATTACATGTGTTGTTCACCAGGGTGTTGGAATTTGAGTAATAGAGGTCGATACCATCGATGTTGCTTATGCAGGTGTTGTTCTCTATATTGTTGGAGTATGAGTCTACGAGGTAGATACCCCTCTCATTGCTGGTGCACATGTTGTTGTCCACAGTGTTGAAATTTGAGTAATAGAGGTTGATCCCGTTCCATGTGTTGTTGGAACAGGTGTTGTCTGTCACGATGTTGAATTCTGAGTCTCGGAGGTAGATGCCAAGATTGTCGTTGCTGTTGCACGTGTTGTTCGCCACGGTGTTGGTATCTGAGGATTCTGAGAGGCATATGCCATAGGCGTTATTGATACATGTGTTGTTCACTACGGTGTTGATATCTGACCTTACTGAGAGGTATATACCAAATCTTTCATTGCTGTTGCACGTATTGTTCGCCAATCTGTTGTAACTCGAGTCTTCGATGTAGATGCCACGACCGGTGTTGCTGTTGCAGGTGTTGTCGATTAGCTCACCGTTGGACACATTTTGTAGATAGATACCAGTCCCCTGGAACAAGGTACCAAGTCCGGGTATTATGTAGGTCACATTAGCCCCAGTGAGATTACAGTTGCTGATGGTGAAGCTGACTCGTGTATTGCTAATCATTATGCAGTGACCGAATCCACCCCCAAGGTCAATGTCCAACCCGTCAATTATGAACGGATCCTCAGGAGAACCATCCCCAAGCCACCCCTCTAGCAGAGCTGTGTCCGAGAAGTTGGCATCCCCATCAATAGCTATGGGACCATGTGGGGTGCCTGCCAGTATTCCCTGTTTCTCAGGTTCTGAATCCAAACTTATTGACTGACAAGGAATTCCTTCAAAGTCTGCCAAAAACGACAAGGCAAACGGAAACAAGAACAACATCAGTAACAAGATGCATTTGCTGACTCCATCAGGCATGTGCGTTCTCTCCTTTCCTACCTGTGTTGAAATACAAGAAGTCGTTGCGTTTCTTGAGATTAGCCAAAGGAATCTCTGAGAAATGTCATGGCAATGACAACACTGCAAATAAACGAATCTCATGATTTTGACATAAGTCTGCCGAGAATTGTCATGGATCGAGGGAAATTTTCGGACCAGACTATATACCAAACAGGCAAGAGAAACTGATGTAGTTTCATTTTTGGAGAAAAGAGAGGGTTGATCCTCTCCCCTTCAATATTCTTGCTAATCTTCAGCGTTTTTCTGAGGTCTGTTCCATTCTCGTCTTAGTAACGAATATTGGCAGTCATCTCTGAATTCCCCTCTAAAGAAGGAGCTCTCTCGAAAGATGCCCTCTTCGAAAAATCCCAACCTTCTTAGGAGGTTCCTAGAAGCTGAATTAATGGCTGCTGTGTGAGCTTCGATTCTATTCAGTCTGAGAGATTCAAAGCCATAGTCGATTATCGCACTCAGTGCCTCAGCCATGAATCCATGTCCCCAAAACTTCTTCAGCAGATCATAGCCTATTTCACCGCTGAGGTTGTGACTATCGATTTTCTCATAACTACATGTGCCAATGAAACTTTCATTTTCTTTCAATATGATTGCCCAAGCCATTCCATTCTTCTTTTCATAGCGATCAAGGAAGCTATTGATGATGCTCTTAGAATCCTCCACATTTTCGAGAGGCTCCATTCCAATAAGAACAGCCACTCCATCATCAGAGAGATTCTTGAACCAATTCTCTGAATCATCAATCGATAGTTGGCGTAAAACTAGTCTATTAGTTTCGAGTATAGGAAAAGGTGAACTTGTAGACATTAAATGCAACTCAATTAACAGGAGAGCTAAATCCGTTAGTTATGTCAATCGGTCTGAATGACTAACCATTTGTCCTCTAGAGAAACTACCTCTTCATCGTCATGGCTTGTGAAATTTACGGATCAGACTATCTGCTGTACAGGCAAGAGAAACAGATACAGTTTCTAAAATCAGTTCGAGATATGATAATCCTCTTCCTACGCTAAAGTCTGAAAGAAGTTGAATACAGAGTTTGAAAAAACCGTTAAATAGTAGGAGCAAAATGCAATCACTGGTAATGATTCCGTGAGTGACAAGAAATCGATACTGTTTGAGAGAGTGAAAAGAGAAGAGATTAGTTTTATTGACCTTATGTTTTCAGATCTGACCGGTCAACTGAAATGTGTGACTATTTCACCGAGGGATTTGGAGAATTGTCTAGAACATGGGAAGTGGTTTGATGGGTCTTCTGTCGAGGGATTCACCAGAATCCAAGAGAGTGACATGTTGTTGATTCCGGATCCAACGACCTACATCATGTTACCTTGGCCGCGAGATGGAAGAAACGCGGCAAGAATCATTTGTGATGTTTATGAAAGCGATAAAACGCCATATGAAGGCGCACCTCGAAACATTCTGCGACGTGTTTCAGGGATGAGCGAGGGAAAGGGTTGGTTTTACAGGGTTGGGCCCGAAATCGAGTTCTTCGTTTTTGGATCAAAGGAACAAGGAGATTACTATGATAGAGCGAGCTACTTCGATTTCTCCCCAAGAGACTTAGGTGTCGATATTCGAGCCATGATTGTTTCTACCTTGGAAGGTCTTGATATCCATGTAGGAGGGACTCATCATGAGTGCGGACCTAGTCAGCATGAGATTGATATCGAGTATGGCAACGTCTTGAACATTGCAGATAATATTATGGTCGCAAAGCAAGCAATCAAGACAGTTGCAAGTAGTAGGAACCTTTATGCCTCATTCATGCCAAAGCCTCGAGCTGGCGTAGCCGGAAGTGGAATGCATACACATCAGTCAGTATTCGACAAAAGTGGCAAGAATCTGTTTCATGATGATGACGACCAATATCAGCTTTCAACTCTCGCATACTATTTCATGGGTGGTCAGCTTGAATATGTCAGAGATATGGCGGCCATCCTCTGCCCAACAGTTAACAGCTATAAGAGGCTAGGTGGATTTGAAGCGCCGGTCTATATTTGTTGGGGACAAAGAAATCGGTCTGCTCTAATCAGAGTCCCAAATCATGGCAAAGATCTACGAGAGTCTACAAGACTGGAACTTCGGTGTCCAGACCCGAGCTGCAACCCATATATTGCATTTGCAACTATGCTAGCAGCGGGAATAAGGGGTATCGAGAAAAAAATAGAACCTCCAAAACCAGTGGAGGAGGATGTCTTTGACTTCGATGACGCCAAACTTAAGCAGTTCTACATAAGAACCATGCCCTCAGATCTCGGTGAAGCACTAGATGAGTTTGAGGGGAGCGAGTTTATGAGGGAAACTCTTGGCGAGCATGCATTTAACAAATATCTGGGACTCAAACAAGCAGAATGGTCTGAATTCAAGCAAAGTGTGACTGACTGGGAGAGAACATACTATATGGATTTATGACCAATACATCAAGAGCACTTCCTAGGTCTTCCATCGGATGGTCATGACACTGGAGATCTTCGGACCTGACTATCTGCCGTACAGGCAAGAGAAACGGATGTAGTTTTGTCACGGGAGGAATTCTACTAACACAGTGCCTTCATGGCTTACTAGTGAGCTCTTGGTCACGTCTTTTCCTTTGTCAGTCATTATTCTCAATTTGCTCTTATTATCGCGGTCTTCGAATGGCCAATTGTCACGTAGAGCTTGCTCAAAAGTTGATTCAGGTGTACCGGAGATGAAGTACTCCATTCTCGCACCTGCAATCTTGATAACTCGAGTAATTTTGCCCTCGTAACCCTTTAGTTTTCCCCTTCTCACATTGATACACTTCCAATCTGTCGAATTGACTTAGAAACTAGTAAGTTGTCACAAATAAGGTGTCGCAGGGATATAGATTTTCTGTACAACACCTAGGTTTTCATCAAAGCGTCGTTGAATTTGATTCTTGGATTCTGGAGCTAGAGGATGAACAAACATGATTCAGGAGATATTCGGACAAGATTATCTGCCGTACAGGAAAGAGAAACAGATGTAGTTTCAGGTTTCGAATCAAGAGAAAGCTTACCTCACTCATTCACTCTTTCTTGTTGTGAAGTTATGTCTACCAGAGGGGTTATACTGGAGTCCGGCTTTCTGCATAGATATATCAGATTTTTGCTGGAGTCACTCATATCATGCTCAATCGCGTCATCTAGATCCATGATTTTACGCGTAATATCAAGAATATCTTGAATAGCCAGACCAAGTCGTTCAGCCACAAGTGACAAGTTGGTCTGAGATCGTTTCCTCACAATATCTCGTACTAACTTCTCCCAGTGATGCTTGAAGGACAGACGCAGACTGGAAAGGGCAACAAAATCAAGCAACCACTTGTTTGACGGTTTACCAAGAAGAGTTGGAAGGCCCTTTAGCTCGCCATTGGTAGTTGGAGCAATCACAGATCGATGGGTCATTAGGTCTTTTACAAATGTTGTAGTTCCGGTCCTCCTTGAATACCAATCAGGATTACTTGCTCGATGTGTAGTGGTATCAATGCTTGGATATCCCTCATCCTTCCAGAATGATGCAGCAAAGTTGTATGTCTTCGTCCATCGGTCCCATTTTACATAACGAGACTCATCCAGTTTCTGCATCTGTTCGCGGGCGGTTTTAACATCAGAGGTGAATGTTCCTGTTGATAGTTTTAGTAATAGAGCTTCAGACACTCCATCAGCTCCTTTAAGAAACTCAGTTTCAGCCTGTTCCAAAGACCGTTCTGCAAATCTTAAATCATCGGGAAAACTCATTTGACTCACTCCGCCTTATACTGACCTCATAACATGTAAGCACATAAGACAGCTGTAATAGACTATCTTCCATATCGGCAAGAGAAACAGATGTAGTTTCAATCTTAGTTTGAAAGAAGAGCTTCCTCTCTCTTCACTTGTTTTTCATGGACATATGTTCAACTCATTCTATCTCATGTGATCCCACTTGTAGCTATGAAATGTGATGTCTGCTATTATTCAAGAGCATGCCAATCCAAGGTCGGAAGTCTTAAGTTAAAGTTCCGAGGCTTCAATAGACTACATGATGAATCAGAGAGGATCATCAACCTTACCAGAGTGGCAAGACTCGTGGGAGTCTGGGGAATAACAATAACTTAGTTCTAGATTTCGATCATTGTGGAATTAAGGAGGAGATAATATGAAAAAGAGTAACGCCTTAGCTATTGGATTGGTTACCATACTTATGATGATAACAGTCATTCCAATGTCATCAACTGTATCCATGGTAACGCCTGGTCCAATACGAAATTTCGTTGAAGGACAAGAGATTTGGGAGATTAATTCTGACTTTACATTCACAAAGGATCTTCAGGACATCACCCTAGTGGTGACAGCAGATAAGATCACGATAAATGGCAATGGATTTGCCTTGCATGGTCCGGGATATGGCATTGGTATCACCGTGAGAGATAGAACGAAAGTGACCATCGAGAATCTGGAGATAGGAAACTGGGAAACTGGAATATTGATTGAAAGGGGCACCAAGAACATCCTTGAAGATAACTCTGTAGCTGAGTGCCGGTTTGGAATTTACATTCGTGATAGCTCGAAGAACAGAATCTTAGGAAATGAACTTACCGACAATAGTGTGACTAGCTTTTACATTAAAAACTCGGAGGGAAATCATTTTGACTATAATACTATAGCAATGTGCCTCCAAGGGTTCTATTCACTCCATGGCAGTTCAAATCATTTCGTAGGCAACGAGGTCTATTGGCCACCTTTGGATCCTCCTAACGGCGGCTATGGATTCTATATCCAATATGGGAAACTCAATACCCTTCTAGGAAATTCAATTGAGGGACTTCCGGGAGGTATTCTACTACAGTACAGTGACCAGAACTATCTCGCCGAAAACACCGCAACGAACTGCCATTTTGCTGGTTATTTAATTCGGCAATCGGAACTCAACACACTCGAAAACAACGACGCATTTTACACAATCTCATATCCAGAGCAGTACAGACCTTCAGGTTTTTACCTATCAGGCGTGCCGACTGAAGGGATTGTCAAACCATGTCGGGGCAATGTGCTTTTAGAGAATACTGCGACGGGGCAAGTTCGAGGGCTGCATGTTTATGATGAAACACAGGAGAATGACTTTATCAAGAACACTGTGACAGACAACCGGAGGGGAATAGCTGCAACTGGAGGACCAGATAACAGATACATAGAAAACACAGTCACTAACAATCTGCAAGTCGGATTCTCAATAAGGGCATCCGTTTGCTCATTCATTGGGAATACTGTGTCCAATAATGGTGGTCACGGCTTTTGGATGATAAACTCCTATCTCAATGTTTTTGAAGATAACATCATTCAGAATAACTATATGGGCCTAGAGTTCGCGGGAGATTCGTTTGAGAATTCTGTCTATGGCAACGACTTCGAAGATAACTACGTATGCTTGGTATTCCTTGATAACTCCAAAAACAACTACATTTACCATAACAATCTCATAAGTGAAACAATTCGAATATCATATGGACCCGGGCCGGTCATTGACGACAACTTTCTGTACAGTCCTGAGTTATCAGAAGGCAACTACTGGTCTGACTATGATGGTTCTGACGAGGGAGAAAATGGTCGCGTCAAACATGATGGTATTGGGGATGAACCAATCCCCTGGCATTTCGATCTATATCCCTTCATGACGATGAATGGATGGCTCTTGTAGATTTTTGAATAAAGTGGAGCAGAGGCAAATCCTCTCTCCTACTCTCGTCCTTTTCTAGACACAAAAAGGGCAGTCTACCCAGTGATAAAATACTTCATGGAACCAGAGGTCCTCCTCCTCTGTGTTCCAGCTCCATTCATCTGAAGGAAGTTTACCGCTCCCGAGATCTAACAAGCTGTTTTTGATATCTTTGATTCTTTTACTATCCTTCTTGTGTTTTGATAAGAGGAGGAGCAGATTATGAAGAGGAGCTACACATGACTCTGCAAACATAGGTGAATTCTTGCTCGAGTCCAAAAGCTCTTGGCCAAGTTCGATTGCTTCTTGAAATGTTTTTTCGGCATCCTCAATTAGGTCCAAGTCAGCTAAGATTATGCCATAGTTGTTCAAGGAGTTAGCTAGACCCGGGAGATGGACGGATGGAACCTCTGCTGCAAGAGCTCTTCGAATCTGTATAGCCTCCATACTAAATTCTTCCGCTCCA
>JBHLRQ010000122.1:0-9316 GCA_048882385.1 Candidatus Thorarchaeota archaeon
GCTGGAACTGATGGAACAGGGGTAATCATTGTGTCTGGTGCCTCACCTTACGGTGACTATCAGCCAATGTTCACAACTGAGTACTATGATGTACCTCTCACTGGTGACGTTTTCGTCAAGCAAGCAATCGACTTTGGAATGGAGAAAGCTGCTGGTTCACTCATTGTATTTGACATGAGCCATGGTCAGTACTCATCCTATGTCTTCGGAGAAGAAGACACTTGGTTGATGGGGAACTTGACCGAAGCAGGCTACCAAGTAGTATTTGCATGGGGAGGTCTGAATGATACTATTCTAGCTCGTGCTAGAGGTCTTATGCTTGGTGCTATTTATGGCGTCAACGAAGGCTTCACAGCAGCTGAGATTAGCGCCGTTGGTGACTGGTTTGCTGAAGGCAACAAATTCCTGTGGGTCGGATCTGACTCTGACTACTCAGGGTATGCCTACATCAACAACAATGCTTCGCTCATACTTGAAGAAGTAGGCTCTCATGTCTACCCAGAAGCGATCTCAATCAGCGACGCTCACTCCAACTGTAATGCTTCGTACAGAGTAGTTGCAAACATGACCAGCTCTAATCCGTTCGTTGCAGACATTGTTGATGGTGTCGATGCAGTACTCATGCACGGTCCAACCTCACTCTACGGAAGCTCTTCAGCAACCGCAGGTTCAGATGTTGTATCACTTGAAACTGGATCCATTGAAGATGTCTATCCATTACTCTACTACGGTGCTTCAGCTACCATTGGTGACTCTGACCTTGTCCCACCACTTGCTAATGCAGACGGTGACATGGGCAATTTTGTCGCAGTAACCATGGAGATCAATGCTGGAACTGATGGAACAGGGGTAATCATTGTGTCTGGTGCCTCACCTTACGGTGACTATCAGCCAATGTTCACAACCGAGTACTACGATGTACCCTTGAATGGTCATACATTCGTCATGCAGACAATCGAATTTGGTATTGACTTCGCAATGTTTCCATATACACCAGCTGGTCCTGGATTTGTGATTGATCCAGTAATTCTGATGGGTATTGCAGGTGCAGTTGTCGTTGTCATCATCATAATAGTTGTAATGAAGAGAAGGTAGACACCTTTCTAAGTGAGGTAGAGAAATCTACCTCTCTCCCTTTCTTTTTATTCCATTTTTACAAGTGAACATTAGGTTTCACTATTTAACGTAACTATGGTTTAGAACACATTTAATTACCAAGAGTTATGGAAGTGTGAATGTGAGAGGTCTGTGAACTTGAAGACTAGCTCTAAAATCCTGATTGTAACATTGTTTCTAGTGCTTTTTACAATACCAACCCTATTTACATCTGCACCAGTGACAATAGAAGCAAACGAAATCCCTGTTGAAATGACTCAAATCAGTCAGACAGGTCACAAGGTTCTCTTTGATGAAGCTCACTGTGCTCTTGGGAGTGCGGCATTCACTCCTGGCAATGCTTCACTATTCGCTTGGATTCTTGAGGAACATGGATATTACACAGATATGAACTTCGACCAACCTCTTGACTCCGGTATACTTAGTGGAGTTGATGTTCTCATCCTAGTCTTCCCGATGGTTGCGCTGACTGCAAATGAAATTACAGCTGTAGAGAACTTCGTTCAGAATGGTGGGGGGCTTCTCCTTGTTGGTACAGATAATAATCCGACATGGAAATTCACATCGAGCAATCTCAATGCTCTTTCACAGACTTTTGGTATCACATTCAGCACAGATACGAGCGATTCGTGGTTGGGTCAAGTCACAGACTTGGGTACTCATCACCTCACACAAGATGTAAGCTCAATTCATTCTAACGTAGACTACAAATTAAGAGGGACTATACTTACAGTTGAAAGTCCTGCTTCTACAATTATTGAGCGCAATGGTAATCCAGTGGTAGCGGTGGCTGAATTTGGATCTGGTCGAGTTGTAGGTGTTGGAGCTCTCGCTCCTTTCTTGGAGTACCGCGAGGGAACTAATATGCAGGTTGAGAAGGATGACCTTTTCCAATTCTCACTCAATACTGTAGACTGGTTGGTTGGCAATTCACCCAGAAAGGTTACTGTCCCAAAAACAGCTGTGATTCCAGTAGGTTCGGGACCATCTCTCTCGGTAGCAGAGGTTGAGGGATTCAGAGCATACACTGGAACCATCCACGACCACACAACTCATAGTGATGGTGCCGATACACCTGCGGAAATGCTGTGGGCAGCAGTATCAAGAGGTCAGGACTATTTCGTCATGACAGACCACAGTTATGAAGCTCCAAATCCCTTGGGAGTAGGCGGTGTGACAGGAGGATTTGCGATGAAGGCAATTGCTGAGGCCAACGGATTAGACATAGAGATATTCGTTGGAGCAGAGCTTTCAAGGGGACATCACTCGATGGCATTTCCGCTGACAGAGAATATCTACACAGATACACAAGAAGGGATGATTGCAGGTGCTCGAGCACAAGGAGCTTTCATATCTCTCTGTCATCCAACAATTGCTGAGGGGTATTTAGAAACATATGAACTCTATGATGCATTAGGATATGATGCAATTGAGGTAACGGATGACAGCTACTCACACGGTCTTTGGGATGAGGGGTATACAAAGAACTTCTACGGTGGTAATGACGGACACCAGTATGAGGATGTCGGAAAAGTCCTGAATATTATTTTTGTTGATAATCCTACAGGACCTGATGGGCGACTCTCAGCTATGGACATCATAGATGCCATCATGAACAAGAGAGTGGTAATATTGGACAAGTATCAAGATATAATCTATGGACAGCAACTTTGGCTGGATCGGTACTTTGACCTTATGGACACGGCAGAAACAGACATTGCTGCTTCATCTGCAATAGTGGAGTCTGTAAGCGGAGTTGGAACTTCTCTGGCAGAACTTTATCTGAGAGATGCACAAACGGCATACAACTATCGGAGTCCTCAAAGAGCTATCTACGCATCAGCTAATGCATCTACATTAGAAGCTTTGAACATAGTACTGAATGTTACTTCTCCAGATCCACGATTCATAGAAGCAAGTTCAACATACAACCTAACATTAAATGTCACAAACATGAATAGTGATGCAATCCAGTTCAATATGTCACGCTATTTTGTTCGAGCCATGAATTCAAACTGTACCGGAAAGATTGTAACACTCCCAGCAGAGGGATTTGAACTCCTAGAGAGTAACTTCACTACACCATTGGTCGGGTATATGGCTTTGGTGTTCAATATCAAGGAGATCAACACGACTGCAAATCTATCCCCTGTTATTTACGGTATAGGTGCACTCACCAATGTGTGGGGTCATAGCCCAGATATTGAGAGAGATGTAGATGGCACATATGTGACATTTAAGTATCCAGTGGCAAGAGGTGATAGTCGTTTCATAACGGCAGTAGGATTCTATGATGATGGATCAGGATGGCAAAACAAAACAGCCAGTGTGAAGATAGAGTTCATTGAAGGAACCGTTGGACCATATCCTAAGGGGACTGTCATAAAATACACTGCAATTGTATACGATTTCTTTGGTGGAGTTTTCGTCTTCCCTGAACTCGAGTTTACTGTCACAACAGATCCTCTGGAACCAACGACAACTACAACAACTGAAACTGGACCACCTATCCAAATTGACCCTCTCTTGTTATTGGGCATTACAGGTGGAGCAATTGTAGTAATTATCGTCGTCGTGTTTCTGAACAAGAGAAAAGCTAGTATGTGAAGGAAACAATGCATTCTTGTGGCATACTACTTAATAGTCAAGAGCTTCCTCAGATGAACTCATGAGGAAGCAATGGCTCATTATGGCACTTTTGTTAGCGCCATTAGTATCAGTAGCCGTGGTCTTTCCAATTGCTAAGCCTGTAGCGGCTTGGGGGCTCACAACCCACCAGTTTCTCGTAACAGAGAGTTCAAGTAGTATTGTAAATACTAGCTGGGCAGCTGCATTCCAATACTACTCTCCTGAGTTATTGTCTGGTTCTACAGCTCCTGACCAAGCGTGGCAAGACTGGGATAACCACCTCTACTATCCTGAAACAGAAGAATATTACGCACCCTTTGCAGCCCAAACGTGGTTTGATATGGCAGTAGCCAATTTCACGCTTGGTGGAGATTATTGGGGCGATGGTTTCTTTGCATTGGGAGTTGCATCCCATTACATGGTTGATCCAGCAATATGTCTTCATACTGATGCTGCTGCAGATCCAGCAGTCTTCGATGGTCATGAAGCATACGAGAGAGACATCAATGCCAATTTGGGAACATTGGTTCTTGACACTCCAGGAGAGTTTGAGATCACCAATGTGACTGATAGAGTAGTTCAGCACGCAGAATACTCACATCAATTCTTGGAGTATATACTTGATGAGTATACAACCTCTGAACACGAAGCTATAGCCACTAATGCAACTATCAAAGCATTTACTGAAGATTGTCTTTCAATGGCTCTAAATAGCACCCTCAGTTTGTTGTACACTGCAACCCTGGGTTTGAATGCACCAGATATTTCGATAACGTATGAGTATGTTGCACTTGTTGACTATGCACATACCAACGACTACATCAATTACAGTGGAGAGCCAAAATTGATCTCCCTAAATCAGACTCTTGCCAGAGCCGGATATCAAATGATAAAACAGGAAAGTGAAATTACTGCGGGGGCACTGGTTGGAGTCGATCTCTTTATCGCAACATGCGCCTATGACGCATATACAGCTGGTGAACTCACTGCAATTTCTACTTGGGCTTCATCGGGAAACAAGTCAATTCTTCTAACTGGAAGAGGTGATTATTCAACATATGTCAAGATAGAGAAACCAAATCAGATTCTTGATGCAATAGGCGCACACATCAGAGTCAACCATGACAATATCTACATGTTAGGAACATATGCAGAGCACTACAACGACCTGAATTATATTCCACCGCTTCCAGATACTGCAGGACTTATGCAGTCGGTGGATACTCTTACATTCTTTTCACCTGCAAGCCTGTACTTCACAGATGATGATCCTGTTCTTCCTGTGGTCTATGCCAACGTGACTGCATGGCAACAAAACCACCAGAGTCCGGATCCAACTGTCATCTATGATGATACAAACGATGGAGAATATGGAAACCAGATTCCACTTGTAGCAGTTGAAGAAATTGGAGATCTTAGACTCTTAGTCGCAGGAACGACTTTCTTCAGTGACTTTGACTACGGTAAGGCTTCAATATTTGACAATATTGTATTCTTGGGGAATTTCCTTGATTGGGCAGCCAATCGTGAAATTGGTTCTGTTTCAGATGTGGATGAAATTGGTCCAAGGATTGGACCAGTCGAGTTTACACCTGAAACTCCAGATAATGGTCAATCCGTGACATTCACTGCAACTGTGACAGATCCTGGTGGCGTTGATACTGTGACACTTCAATATGAAGGAACCTCCGGAACAATCACTGTGGATATGACTGCATCTGGTGATGACTATACTGGCGTTATTGCCGGACTCTCTGAAACAACAATATCAGTCAAAGTTGTAGCCACTGATTTAGACGGAAATACGGCAGTAAGAGCATACTTCACCGTTGTGTGGGGAGGTGGAGGAACACCTATTGATTCTACATTGATTTGGATGATTGTTACAGGTGTAGGTGCAGCTGTTGTAATCGTTTCGGTAGCTATTGTGATGTTAAAGCGAAGATGATTGAATTAGTGTTGATCTGGTGTAGACCAGATCACCTTCACTTTTTTAATCCATAAAAATGACTGAGAAAAAACATCGGGCTTTTCGATTTCAGAGAAGTCATTCCTAAAAATCGGATAGGCTTACGTTCATAAGCTTTCCATAGGAATGGTGTAACGAATCTAAGAGAGATGTGGGGTTACAGGATGTCGCGCGCTTATGACTCCGATGAAATGGAGAGAGAGATTGAGATAGGTATTGTGAGTGCTTTTGGCTGGGCAGTCATTGAATTTGAGGCGGTTCTTTTTCAGAAGTTCATACTCATGTCAGGACCAATGTCACTCATAACAGAGGACATGTTCCGCAAGTATCTCATGAACATGGAAGCAAAGGGGTATGTATCTCCTTTGGAGTTTCAAGGAAAGAGAGCTTGGAAGCGCCTCGTGATTGAAGCGGATATTGAGGAGCCAGCTATGACTCCTGAAGAAGTGAAAGCGTTTATTGCCAAAGCTCAAGAAGCTGGGAAGAAGAAAAAGAAGAAGAGTAAAACAGGAAAACATCGGATTAACGAATCAAAGGTCCTTGCAGATAACATCATTCGTACTCTGGAACAGGTGTTGCCTGGTAAGAAGAAAGAACGAAAACCTTGGGAACTGTCCTTGATTGACCATATTGAGGCTATGCATAAGGCGTTGAATAGGTCAAAGAGTGAATTCCTCAAATACATTAAATCAAACATTCCACCGGCCTATGATTCAATGAAGAAGCTTCTTGATACAAAAGGTGAAGAAATGTTACTTCTTAGCCTCCGGGTTATTGAGTCGGGACAGAGAGCATATCCACCTGTATGATATACTAGAAATTGAGTGTTCCCTTGAGGATTGTCACAGCAGTACCTGATACTTTAACCTGTTCAATACCTTCTTGGTCACCACGTACCTCTACAAAGATTCTGCCTGGTCTCTCAACATAATGACCCTGCTCAATCACTATACTTGTCACTGGATATGTTGCTTCCATGAAACCATAACGTATGAGGTAACTTCCAAGACTACCAGCACCAGAACCTGATACAGGGTCTTCGTAGACACCTATTGCGGGACCAAAATGCCGAACCTGCGCATCAGAAGTAGGCTCTCTAGTGTCTCGTGTGAACACACTCATTGAAACATAGTCTGAGTCTGCTTGGAGTTCTTTTAGACGGTCCCAGTTAGGCTTGATCCTGTCAAGAGACCGTTGAGTAGAAACAGGCATAATCAAATGTGGAGTTCCAGTGCTTATTGTTTGGAGAGGATTTGGAGAGTGAATGTCTGCAAGTGATAGCCCAAGCGCTTCTACATAGTCCTTTGGGTCATATGTGTCCAAGAACTGAGGTTTATTGTGAGTGATTTGAATCTCATGATGTCCTGTTGATTCGTTTCTCACAATCTCAATATCTAGAACTCCAGTATTGGTTTCAAGACGGGACATAGTCACATCTTGCACAAGATCAATATAACCGGCTTCCACTAGAGCATGGAAGGCAGCTATTGTCGGATGTCCTGAGAAACCTATCTCCCTCTTTGGTGTCATGTATCGAAAACGGAAATCTGCTGTTTTAGATTTCAAGACGAATACAGTTTCTCGTACATTCATCTCACGAGCAATTTTGCGTAGGGTTTCATCACCGACATGATCTGCACCAAGTACAACAGCTGCAGGGTTTCCTCCAAATGGCTTATCGGTAAAAGCATCAACTTGAACTACATCGAGTGTGTGTTTACTCTGCATTGACATCAGCCTCCGAACAGTAATCTCAGTGACTAATTAAGAATTCCATGTGAATTAGAGAAAGAAGACAAGATCACTTTTGCTCCATATGGCGCGAGAAGTCCTTTTTGTGTTCAGCGTGATTAAAGACGCGATTAGCTGGAATTGCTTTTGCAGGTCCGAATCTTACCTTCGCTGGTTCAAAATCACAATCAAGTAGAGTTGCTACCCACATGTCACGACCTGTTTTCCCAAAGTCCCTACTTGTAGCTCCAGACCTTTTATTGGCTAAATTTCCACTATAGATATAGAACACAACAGACAGGAAAATTCCAAAGGAAATCAGATACAGAACCAACATAATTGTTAACTATTGTGAATATATCTGATATAAGCTTTCTGTAAGTTAGGTAGGTCATATCACTTATCTCAATCAAACGCTATCCATTATTGATAATGAAACGTAAGCATATTGTGTTTCTAATCATATGTATACTCAGCATCACTGCTCTCTCTCTGATGTACGACCTGAGAGAGTATGAAGAGTATAATCAAATGCACCAGAATAAGTCATTGACTGTCATCCATGAAGTGTACAATAATAGTCTCTTTTTCATAAACCTGACAGAATCTATCACACATCCATCATACACTTTCTTGAACTTTCAGATCAATGAGGTATTCATTAGTGAGATTCGATTCAGTACACAATCAGAGTTGGTTTATGTTTTGGTCTACCCCCATATTGGCACAACATTCTCACATGGGAATATGACACCGTGGGAACAGTTCGTTGTACAGAATATTACGCTCTCGTATCCAATAGACTATGAGTACTTCCAAGTTTTCTTCCAAGATTTCTCATCTACATTGACTTCTACGAATGTCACCATCATGATAGATTATGTGATTGATTGTACTTTCCAAAGACCACCCAAGCATACTATTTCAGGGATGATTCTTAGTTTGGACATGACCACAT
This sequence comes from Candidatus Thorarchaeota archaeon, assembly GCA_048882385.1. Classification (GTDB taxonomy): domain Archaea; phylum Asgardarchaeota; class Thorarchaeia; order Thorarchaeales; family Thorarchaeaceae; genus SMTZ1-45. The sequence goes on from JBHLRQ010000122.1 coordinate 8,403, forward strand.
GGATCCTCATGGGAGCTGTAATCATGGCAATGTCGCTCTTCTACATTTCTTGGAAACTTGTGAAAAACTAGAAAGTGGCAAGCATATCGGATCATCATCAAATTGGCCAAAGCAAAGAGGAGGCAACCTCACCAATGACTCCCTCTTGTTTCGATAGGTACTCAAGGAGCCTGCCTCTTTCTGCCTCCCCCATCTTTCTATTTTCCATGCACAATTCGATTTCTTGAGCAACTACTCTCAGGAGTATACTGTCAACATAACCATGTCCACCCCTTTCTTCAGGTTTTGCAGCTTCGATGAGGCTTTCAAGTGTATCAAGGAGGTGTCCTATTGGATCGATTGTGCCAGAGTTGAATGGACTGAAAAACCAAATCACAATGACTGCCAAAATGGAGCTCACTGCTACTGACATTCCTAGAATCGAGGGAACATGAACAGCTATGTAATACTCAAATCCACTGTTGGCTGCTGACAGTCCTATGATAATTTCTATAATCAACAAGCTGACGAGGAAGAGCTCGATGATTGTATAGAGATTCCATCTTCTTGCAATTGCTTTTAGCATGGATGCTCTTTCTTCAGTTTCAATTGATTCTTCGCCAGTCTTAGTAAAGATTAACGGAAGCTGTTTTGCCTGCTTTACTACCTTAGTACTCAACCTAGTGCAAAAAAATAGAATAATCATCACTGTGACCAAGAAGCTAATTCTGACTCCGTGAACCAGGAGAGAGCTGTAAGCTTGCACAGCAACTCACTACTCCAGACCTAATACCGCAGCTGGAATATCAATTTGGCGTTCTCCGCTTGTCATTATAGCTCGGAAGCGTGTAAGAGATTAGAAGGTGGCGAGCATATGGGAATCGTGGTAGGAGGGGGGAGTTTCGTAATTGAGGGCATGTAACGAAAAACTAGCC
>JBHLRQ010000123.1:0-9303 GCA_048882385.1 Candidatus Thorarchaeota archaeon
CACAGAATAGAAAAGGTGTGGCCAGGAGCGGTAGAGCTCAATGTGGTAGGAGGGGGGGAGTTATGTAATGAGGGCATGTTACGAAAACAAGGCCCTACCAGTTCACTGACCACGATAGTATCCTTGTTTCAGGACCTATTAAGCTTGCTCATTGCGTAAATATTCCTCAACGATATGTATCAAAATACCTATCGTTACAGTTTCGGTATAGTTATTTCAAACACTGTCGTTCTAGTAGCTAGTAGACTAATAGTCCACCCATGAGCTTCAACGAGACGTTTGACAATTGCTAAGCCAAATCCCTGGCCGGTTGAGCTGGTTGTAAATCCTCTTTGGAAGATTTTTGATCTCAATATATCAGGAATTGTCTTTCCATCATTTGAAATAGTGATAAGGAATCTCTTTTCCTCATCAATTAATTTGACATCTATTCTCTCAGGGTTTCCATGTTGAATGGCATTGTCGAACAAGTTGCGAAATATCTGAGCAACTTTACGTTCATCCGCCTTGACTGCTGGAAGTACATCTTGAGAATAATCAACTATTTCCGGAATGAGTGAATCAGCAACTTCTCGAATTAATTTGTCTAAATTCACATCTTCCTTCTGTTCAATGATGAGACCTGCATCAGCAAGAGCAACTGAATGGTCAACCATTTCACCTGTTTCATGTAGCAAACATCGCATTCGATTCAGATGAGTGAGGTTCTGTTCTTCTTCAATCAGCTCAATAAATCCCAACATATTATGAAAGATGTTTTTCAAATCATGACTCATTGAATGAGCAAAATCACTGAGTTCTTCTTTTTGTTTCTTGAGCATTTCCAATGCTTCTTTTTGCTCAGTGATGTCAGACATGACTCCTTCAATGTAACCCTTCTCAAACCACATACTCAATGAGAAGCGCATCCATAACCTGTGTTCTTCTTTAGGAGAAACTGGAAGTTCAGTAACAAGATTCCTCATCTCTCGTAAGTCTTCTTTGAGGTTCTTCCAGTTCTTGGGTTGTAGTAGCAGGTTTTTGAAAAAGTAAGTACCGTCCACAAGCGTACTTTTGTTTTCAAACCCTAGACTTGATGCAAATTGATCATTGCATTCAAGAATCAATCCATCAGATATTCTCATTCTGAAAAGGCCAACTAAAGCATTATTGTAAAGCTCCTTGAAGCTTTCTCTGCTTTCCATAAGTGCTTGTTCTGCCAAGCTTCTATCAGTAGCATCTTGAATGTGAATAATAAAGCCCTGCAGTCCTTCTCCACTTCCATATCTTACAGGTGAATAGACGCAATCAAGATGCATTATTCCAGTCTTGCTCGTTTCATATAGGTCATGAACCTTGACTATAGAAAAATCGAATCGAGCCTCAGTCCTTACAGTTTCACCTTCTCTTAGATTTTTTTTCACAAACTCTGGTGTGTTAGGGTCTGTAAAGAGATCGAACCCTATGATCTTCTCAAGGTCACTGATTCCAAAAAGATCCAATGCAGCCTTGTTGGCACCAATCAGGAGACCATCAGAATCAAAGAGCTCAATGCACATTGGAGAATCTTCGAAGATGTTTCTGAACATTTCTTCATTTGTCTTTAGGGCTTCTTCTGTACGAAGTCGCTCTGTCATATCGGATACATGCAAAACGAAACCTGTCTGTGTACCAGAGGCATCTTGCAATGATGAAATAACAACATCCATGAACACAATGTCTGATCGAGATGTTTCAAATAGTCCCCACTCTGAGACACGCTGGAAATTCCACCTGTATTCAAACCGATGAACAGCACCATTTTTTATTTTTTCAAGAACATCTTGAGGTAGTTTAGATTTTTCGAATAAACTGAGTCCCAAGAGGTCCTTACGTTTTGTAACACCAAGTAATTCTAGTGCTGCAGTATTGGCATCAATGAGTAGACCTTCATCATCAAAGATTGCAATTGCATTTGGTGAATCATCAAACACTGCTTTCCAGTAATCTTCACGAATTTGGAGGGTTTCAGCAAACTGCCTATCTTCAGGAAGCGGTAGGTGATGTTTATGATCTGTTATCTCCTGTACAGTTCCCATCATCCTTACAGCCTTTCCTTGTTCATCAAAGGTGACCTCGCCTTGTTCATGGACAAACACAATTTTCCCATCTGGATGAACTACCCTATGATCAATACTGTAGGGTTTATCATTGTGTATGGCTTCATCAACAGATTTTCTTACGAAGTCCCGATCTTCTTCATGTACTGATGCAAGAAATGCTTCATATGTTGCTGAGAATTCCTGTGGTGCAAGTCCGAATATCCGATAGATCTCATCAGACCAATCGATTGTATCTTTTACAATATCCCAATCCCAATGACCCATCTTTGCGATTCGTTGTGCTTCTGCTAGTTGTGCTTCACGTATCCGAAGGCGCTTTTCTGATTCAGCCAAAGCTCTTTTTGTACGTCGTTTCTCTACAGAGGTTAGAATATAGTAGGAGAGTTCTGCATAGAGTCCTTCAATCTTGGATGAACTCTTACGGATGTAATAATCTGCTCCCAGATTCAGTGCCTGAATTGCTATTTCTTCTCTACTTTTGCCTGTAAAAATGATGACTGGAACATCTAGACCTCTACTTCTCACCTGCTCGAGAATATCAAGACCTGTTCGTTGTCCTTCGCCTAGATCGATATCACAAACCGCAGCGTCAAAGGATTCCTCAAGCAAGAGATTCATTGCTTCCTCTGAAGTTTCAGCTGGAATTATTTCATAATCCAAACTCTGACGTGTGAGAAATCTCTCACTCAGCTCTAGATGTACCGGGTCGTCATCGACCATGAGAACTCTTACTGCCATTTTGGCAAAACCCCCGTGGTTAATACTGGTTATAATTCGATGTCTCTTATTATCTTTCACAAGCTGAAGAAGCATCTGCAAACCTTATATCTGTCCAGACCCTTCTCCCTGTATAATTAGGGAGGTAGCTGTATTGGGAATCCCTTTGTTTGATGGAATCGGTGTCTTCTTCAAAACACGAAGATACCTTGCATATCTTATTGTGTTTGTGGCTACTACATTCCTAGGTCTGTTTGTGTCCTGGTTGATGTACACATATCCTGGAACTAATATTGATGAAGCTCTTGTATACTTCTTCACTTACATTGGTTCTGCAGGTACAATCTATTTTGCTATAGGTTCACTTCTGACTGGTGTGGGTGCAGATCGGCTCTGGATTACTAGACGAGGACGAGGTAGAGTCACTGAAATGAAAGGACTTGCTTGGATGGTTGTTTCCTTCGCAATAGCTGTATTTCTTTCAATCCTTGTTGGCCGTACTGCGTTGCTATTCTTCGCGATATTCGGTTGGGTTGGATGGATTGCTTTTCAAGGATATCTCTCTACTAGAACAAGTCTAAGAATTGCAACAATTGCTGAGCCGAAGAAAGGAGGTTTTCTCCTAGGAACAGGAAGTCTCATCCTTCTTTTAATCGGTCTGGGCATTATCGCCGCGGAAGCACTTCTTGCATTATACTTAGTTCCGAATGATATTTTCGGCTTAGGTACGATGATAAGTGGAATCTTTCCAGATGCGATATCGAACTTAGCAAATCAATTCACATATCTCATTGTGGCCTATTCATGCATGGGGCTTTTTGCTCTGGTGATGCTTTTTGCATTCATCAGATATGCTGGAAGAGGAGCTGCATTGAATATCGCACTTTTGACAATATTCATCGGTATCTACGCAGGCTATTTCATGGTCAATGTAATGAGGAGAACAGGTATCTTTGGTATGGAGGCGATTGACATCGCGATGTCTCTTTTCTTTTTAGCGTATGCACTAAGTGGAATAGGCAGAACTGCAACCGAAGCTGCTGAAAAACCTGGAGGTCGAATTGGTGATTTCGGTCCACTGATCACCTTCTTCTTAGCAAGCGGCTTTTTCTTTGTAGACAGTATAATCGCGGTAGCATCCAATTCCGCTACCATAATAGGCGGAGCTGGTGTTCCAGGAACGGGTTGGTTTGAAACAGGTATTTTGGCTGATCCTCGATTCCTCTTCTTGTTCAGAGATGTAGCCAAACTCATTGCATTCCCCTTAGCTGCTATATTCACTGCAGTTGTTTACCTAAGAACAGGACGAACTGAGCGTATAGTTGCTAGGGCTAGAGAAGCAGGTGAAACATTTGATCCAGATGAGGTTGACAAAGACATTGCAGACAGGACTCCTGATCCTGGAGAAACATGGGCAAGTGAGAGAGCTGAAGGTATCAAAAAAGGAGAACCTGGGCATGACCTCTCAGCACCTGACCCTGATAGATTGACAGTTGATGACAGTCGTCGTCTTGGCAAAGCCAAACGCTTTGGTGAAGATGACGAGGATGATGCAAGCAATTAGTAATGCACAGAGGACCCTATTGGGGTCCTCGTTTATCTTTTTCTTTTTAACTAGAGAACCATTGCAATCATCATAAAGACAGTAATTACAAATGAGAGCAGTGCGCAATTAACACATAGTCCCTCTTCAATCTCCTTCTTATCCTTCGGGCTAAGTTTTTGTGACTCGGCCACTTCCTCTTCCTTTTCTTCGCCTGTCAATAGGTGACCTCCTGAATACTGATTGGTGTTCATGAGAGGTATTAAAGGTACGTGTTTCTTTGATGTTCAAAATCTAACCAAGTAATTTCTCTAATTCAATTTCATCTGTAATTGGAATACCATTAATGCCTATCAGTGGTATTTCGGGTTTTAGTCTACGAGATTCTTCTATTGCATTACTATGAATACTAGTAATCTGAAAACCAACTGTTTGATAGAATTTGATTGCACCTTTATTATCGTTAGTAGTAATCACCCATATGCAGTTGCAACCCCGAAGCTGTGCTATCCTTTCTGCTTCGTGTACAAGAGCAGTTCCAACTCCCTCCCTTTTTTTCAAGCTATTTAGAGTCACAATCTTAAAAGCTGAGTCGTCAATATTGTAAGTAAGAAGTCCTACCCTTTCTTTACCTATCAACGCAACAATTCCTGGTAGCTCATCAGCTTGGTGAATGATCCCTCTACTCACAACTCGAGTTGATGACCATGAATCAATGAGTACCTCCCTTATCCATTTGGTATCGTTTGGGGTAGCTTCTCTAATGTGCAATCTAATTGACCTCGTTGGTTTCATTTTCAAACATTAACTAATGCGTTTTAACATGTCTGTATTGTTCACGCCCCAAATGATTTATGTCAAAATGTGCTATAACGTGAATGACCGTACAAGGAGGAGTCTGTAATCTACAACTACGCAGAAGTCACAATTCGCAGAGCTGAACTGGTAGAGGTTGATGTAATAAAAGAAATCATCAAAGAAGCGTATGCTCCAATCAAGAAAAAACTCTCCCGTCAACCTGCTGCTCTAAAAGAAGGTCTCGATAAAATTTCTCGTCATATTCAAATGGGAAATCAGTATGTTGCACTAGTTGGAGATTATGTTGTTGGAACAATGAGGGTGAGTCTTAGAGGTCAAATTGGTGTGATAAGCCGAGTTGGTGTCCGTCAAAAGTATAGGAATCGAAGAATAGGGACTAAGCTGGTTGACTATGCTGAGAATCTATTAACACATATGGGTGCCCAGAGAATCGAAATTGAGATATACGGTGTGGTTGACAATCAGTTGTCCTTCTATGAGCGAGGAGGATATGTAGAGATTCGTAGAATGGAACGTCTGGGAGAAGAAATTGTGGTTATGCAGAAAGAGTTGACCGAATCATCCTTAGATGATGAAAGCTAGATTTTGCCTTTATTTTTAACACCTCTTTTGGCTATGAGAGACGCCACCGAACCTCCACCAAGACCATTCCCAATATTGACAACTGCAAGACCAGGCGCACAGGACTGTAGCATTGATGCCAAGGCTGTTTCACCTTTTCCGCCAAACCCGTATCCAGTAGGTACTGGTACTCCTATCACAGGTATTTCAATCAGTGATGCTACAACAGTCGGTAGCGCTCCTTCCATTCCAGCAAACACAACAACTGCATCAATTTCCTCATCTTGTATGATTTTTATTGGTTCTACAAGTCTATGAATACCAGCTACACCCACATCAAAAAAGGTCAAAACTTCAACACCCATAAGACGCGCAATTGCCATTGCTTCATATGCATATGCGATGTCTGAAGTTCCAGCAGTCATAATAGCAATCTTCCCCTCTTTAGGTGGTTCTTTCCATTTTTTCGAATGAATCAACACAGTGTAATGATTTTCACTTCCTGATACATCGAAGACTAAATCTTTGTAATTTCTTTCCATTCCATCGAGTTTCTCTTGACTGACTCTGGTTAGGAGCACAACCTCATTCTTCTCGACTAACATTTCTAATATCTTGCATAATTGTTCTGTTGTCTTTGTTTCTGCAAACACAACTTCAGGGACACCAGATCTCTCATGCCTGTTGACATCCAGCATACCTATATTGGCAACTTCAGCAAAGGATGCCACTCGGAGCTCCCTCTCAGCTTTTTCTACAGTTATTTTTCCAGAAGCTACTGCTTCAAGGATATCTTTGATGGATGTCATAGTAATCTCCTGTTTGTTGTCATTGTTCCCTTTTCAAGGCTCTTCTCTGGGAAAACTAAATACTATGGAATAATCTCACAACCGTTATTGTACTCGGGGTAATGGAAATCTTCAATGGATACAACCCCACTGTCTAGTAACTCTCGAACCTTCGGAATTTGCAATTTTAGTTCCTCAATCAAGTGTTTCGTAATCCGACAAATCTTCTCAAATCCCTCATCTCCCCACAATCTCTGCTTGTTTGCAAAAAGACACCGTCCGCCACATACTCCAAACACATTGCATGATGGACACGGATCATCAACCTTCATACAATTCCTGAGTTCATCCGGTTTTGAATTGAGGATGTTACCCACTATAGAAAACTCCCAATCAGGAGAGATTGGACAGACACCAATGCTTCCATCAACGTGAATTGCGAAGGTGTCTAATCCAGATCCACACCTAAGTATGGAGTCCTCGCCTGTAACTAGAGTATATATAAGGGGTAGAAAGGGGACTATCCCCTCAATAATCCCTCGATTCATTTTTGAAACCCACTCTTTCACGAGCAATGAAATACCGGGATTGTAAGAGTCCTTAACCCATTTATCAAAATCAATCCAGTTTCCATCAGCATCCCATACAACATTTAGTTGCCAATGTACATGGTCAAAGGTTGATTCTAAATCAAGGAGATGACGAACATCTCTGTAGATGTCGGTATGTTGCGAAACCGCCATCCTGGCTACAATATCTCCTTCAAAGCCAATATCGCGAAGCCACCTCACATTGTCTATTACCTTCCGATAGACTCCCTCTGATCTGTAAAAATCAGTGGTTTCTTTTGTGCCATCGATTGAAACGAGGATGGAATGAAATTTCTTTGCATAGTCTTCTGATAGTTTATTCAGAAGCAGGCTATTTGTCTGGAGCATAAAGCGTGCAAATGGAAATCTGTCCATGATTTCAACTATGAGAGGAACTCTTAGCATTGGCTCTCCCCCATAGAACATGAGCTGAATATCATCATCTTTCTTAAGGAAAGAAGCTAAGTCATCAATTGAGTATTGAATTTCTGTTCCTGGTCCTGTTTCCTCTCCGCCATGACAATATGAGCAGTTGAGATTACATCTGCGAGTTAGGACTAGGTGATAGTTCAACAAAGCTGCGCTCCAATAGCTCCCTGTTCACTCGTCGCATAAACATTACTCTTTGACAAACCTGAGTTGCACTAATATGTGATGTCTATGCCTAGTTCATATGGACCCGCACCTGAATAGGATTGGACCATGATATGCCAAATTCCCTCGTCCGGGTATTCATATGTTAGGTCTTCGCCTCCCACAGCGTAACCTCGCCAAATATAATCAATTGGTGAAGGTGAATATCCGACTGCTCCATAGAGATCAAAATCATTTCCTCCACACCATAAAACGACATGCATACTGATTGCACTACCATTGACCCTCACTGAATGAATCAGATAGTCGTCTTCCCCTGACAGGGTTCCTGAAAATCTATAGATGCCTTCTTCTGGATTAGAAACGCCCATTTCTGGAGGACTCTGTGGGATGAGTACAAAAACAATGCCTCCAACTACAATGAGAAATATCACGATTAAACAAATAACACGGACTTGTCGTGGATTCATCAGAGGCACCGAATCTAGAATTGTATCCGGAATTTTCAATTGAAGCAATAAGGTTTCTTGCTACAATACCTAGTTCAATTTGAGAGCTATCGACACCCTTATGATTCATCAGACAAATTTCACGTGAGAGATGACTTGCATGAAATTCTCCTCAGCTATTGTGTTAGTACTTGCCATGGTGCTGATTATTCCTACTTCGACATTTGGAGTAACTCAACCTCAAACCACATTCACTACTTCTGCTGAGGTAATACTCCCAAGCCAAGATTATATCTGGCAAGAGATAAATGGATTCTGTGCTTGGGCTGCTACCGCGATGGCGATGCAATATGCAGGTGTTGATCTGGACCTATATGATGTCTTTGCATCTTCAACAATTGGGTTTTCTTTTGCATACTTCAGATTTGATGATGCATTCTTGATGTTTCCTGGTGCTCTACTCACACAGGTGGAACCAACAAACTTCCTTGCCAATCTATATGGCGTCAATTACACTCAATACTTAGGATCAGACATTCCTGATCTGGAGCAAACTGTTCAAGTCTATCAGTCTCAAGGGATTAATATTGGTATAATAGATGGACAAACAGAAGCAATGGATTTCATGCGCAAAACAATCGACAGAGGTTATCCTATCTTAATCAGTGTTGATCCAATGTTTCTCCCAGCTTCTGACTATGACATCCTTAGAGATCAAAATCTATCTGGTGGAGGTCATGGTGTTCTTGTTGTAGGATATAATGACACCTCAAATACTGCTACAATCATTGACCCTGGTGTAGGGTCCTTTGGAGAGAATTTCAGTTACCCTATTGATGGTCGAGGAAACTACACATCAATTTCCTATACTCTCTTACTTGATGCCTGGTCAGCTCGGTACTATATCACTAGTACATTCATGCCAACGACTTCCCAAACAATATCAATAGATAATCAACTAGGTCCAATGGTTCGTGACAAGTTACTTGGAGTGGGAACCACATACTTCCCTTCTAGTCCAAATGCATATGTCGGACAATTCGGACAAGCTGGTTTTAGAGGACTTAGCACAGATCTTACTTCTGATGGTCTGAAATCGTACCTCAGTTTGTTTGATGATGTAGAAGATGAAGTGAATTTTAAATCACAGCTTCTCTATTT
>JBHLRQ010000124.1:0-9289 GCA_048882385.1 Candidatus Thorarchaeota archaeon
ATTATGATTCTATACTGTCCCTCGAGAAACCTGGCACTATCAATTGTCAATTCATAGAGTCCTGCTCCCAGATTGGCAAAGCTCTTGAAGAGATAAGATCCACCCGTTTCGTTCGTGGCACTGAAGTATGTTTGATCAAGTCCTGCAATGGGCGTACCATCGATTGGACTACCAGGTTCGCTGACATTGACATGGACAAACATCACAAAGTCGTTGCCATTCGGAAATGGTTCAAGAGGATCCCAACTCAAGTACACAGTCAGTTTTCGAATCTCAAATTGGACCACAATGTAGGAATTCATATAGAATCTTGGGGAGTCTGTAGCGCTGAGTGACACATTGAAAGAGTATGACCCAACTGCCCAGCTACTAGTATCAAGCCAGAAGCCAAAACCAAAGAATATGTCACTTCCAGTTCCCCAATCCAGAGCTACTTGGCTTAAGTTGCCGCTCTCAATACCAATCGAGTCAAGATTCAGATCCAACCACGTAACATCAAAGTATGCATCAGTTCCAACTGGGATGGTGGAATTATAGTCCACACTTAGAGTCGTTCTATGAGCCAGAATTGTTATACTAACAGTCGTCATTGATGATTGATAGTTCAGCTTTGTAAGTGTCAGGTTAAAGAAGTAGGTTCCTGGTGTTAAGGCACTAACATCGATTGTGATATTATAGAACCCACTACCTTCATCGAATGTTTGAGTCTGGACAAATGGTGATATTGACAATACGCCGCCATCCAGACCAATCCCTGAATGGTCTGTGTCATACCAGAACAAGCTAGTATTAGCCTGCTGCCCCCAAGGTGCTTCAACATTGTCAGAACTAAGAAGTGTTGATTCAGTCGCAACTGGGCGATAATTGAATTGAACATCAATATTGCTGCTAAATAGGTATGAGGTACTTGGTGTGGCGGTGAACCTTATTGTATGCTCACCAGTCGAGAAACCAGTGCTATCAACCATCACAAGATATGTTCCATTTCCATAATCAGTTGGAAGTCCCAGTATTGTTGCATTGCAAGAGATTGTTGCCCCTGATAGTGGAGTACTATCGAATCTGTCCTTTAGCGTTAATCTGATCTCAAAGTTGTCCCCATATGGGACATCAGGTGGAGGTTCATAGGTCAGAAACGTCCTGTGGGAGAGATCCAAATAGAAGAAATCTGTTGCATTCGTATAGAATGGATGTGATGACTCTAGATCCAATCTCCAGCGGCCATAACCTCCTAAATCCGAAGTATTGAGAGTCTTCCCATATCTCCCATCTCCATAGTCGTTAAGCTGGACATTGGTTGGTAAACCGCTAACACTCCAGTTCATGGATAATGTCGCTCCACTCACAGGTGCCGCATTCAATGTGTCTTCTAACTCAAACTCAACATGGAGTTGTTCGCCAATGAGCTTGGTTGAAATTCCATCTACTATCGCATCACTGGGCCCTGTTAGTCTTAACGAAGTTCCGCGTTTTACAATGAAGTTTCTAGAATACACTCCTACTCCATGATATATGTCAGAACCTGCATCACTATATCGAGCGGTAGCGTGCCAAACACCTGCAGGAGCTGAGGTATCTAGATTAATTGGGACCGACTCCGAATATCCTATGGACTCTTCTGTACTGACAGAATAGAAAGTACTTGGATTATTCTGGTTCTCAAACTCAGTACTAATCCACGCACCAGATCGTGCAATATCGGAAACTCGCACTTCATCGATTTGCCCTATCCATGGGAAGGTCCATGCTTTTCCTTCTGGTTGGTCTGCATGCCCAATTCTGAATGGATCCGGAAGGGCTGACAAGATATTGGTTGTCATGTCCATTGTTGCTGCGTCTTGGCTACCGTCAATATAGAACTTCACAAGGGAGCCATCATATGTCGCAACTACGTGGTGCCACTCATTGGGAGCAATAGTCTGACTAGTGCCCAAATCATAGGTGCCACCAGTAGGTCTGGGGCCCAGATTAATCCTCATGTTTTGACTATTCTGGGACATGGTAAATCGATATCCGCTGTACCACCCTTTGTGATTAAAAGGACCCATGTTGGGATGAGTAGCAGATGGATATTGCATCCATAGCTGAAGTGTGATCTGGTTGCCTGTAATATCCAAGCTGGTGTCGTTTCCGCAGTCAATGAAATGGTCAGTGAAGTTTTGTCCGTACCCAATATGTGTTGCCACTCGTGATGGTACATAGCTAACAGTTCCATTGCCGCCTTGTCCATGATTCTTGTAGAGGCTGCTATCAGTATATTCATCCACAAGTCCTGTACCACTCTCTCCAAGATGCCACACACCCACATAATCCGAGTCCCAAACCGGTCCCGATGCGTACACTATTGGCGCCAGTGGATTGTCATAATACATGCTGATTACAGTATCGCTTGAACCAGATAACAGCGGGACTTTAACCCATGCTACAAGATGAGCGTGGGTCAGATTAAATGTCTGGTCGAACAGTTCTATCTCATGTGAAAGTGTTTCTTCACCAATTGCAAAGGCTATGTCTCTTCCATCGGGACGCACATCTGTACGAAGGTCTGTGTCATACAAGTCTATTAGTACTGGGAAATTAACAAGGTCCTCAACTACATTTTCATGGCTAATCGTGAAGGATTTTCTATGATAGTATGGTAAAGTGAATCTCTCTCCCTGATACGTTGCAGTTCCTGTATACCACGATGAACCTGATGGGTCTTTCAGATCCAGAGAAACTGTCGAACCTGTAATCCCAGAGCTCCATACTCTGAACTGGATGTCTTCACCAAGTGCGAATTGGTCTGTGTAAGAATAAGGTCCTCCAATTGGCCCTGTTTGCATTTCAAGAATGTGGTTTCGGTCTAGGAACTGTATTTGCCACATGCCATATTCGTCAATCGTAGTTGAACCAACAGTTAGCTTGCCATCAAAGCATGTCCAATCCGATGCGTACGTCGTCTCGATACCTGAAGGGCTTGTTACAGAAATTGGCCACCAATCACCCTCTGGATAAGAAATCTCGAATGAAACTGCATCTACTTCAGAAGGTGGCGAAACCAACACGCCAGCAGTCCAAATTGGAAAGCTTCCATTAACAACTGAGAAGGATGTACCTAGGTTAAAGTCATCTGTGTAACTATAAAATGAAGTTTGGATATCTAGTGACAATTTAGCTCCAATTGTGACAGCAGATTCAGAATTTGTTGTGAAAAGGTATCCGATACCACTGATTTGTTCTTCTGATCCAACGGAAAGGAAAGAGCTTGGATCGTATTGATTATTGTATTCCGTCATTACCCAGCCTGAAGGATGAACATCATTTGACACTTGAATCTCATCAAATTTGCCTAGAAAATGACTAGCGGTATCAAGTTGATTTCCTCCCCATAGCCAATCACCAAGACTCGCTAATTGTGTCCATTGTGTTGGTACATTTTCTACATCAAGAACTAATGGCGCTCCATCTAGATAAATGATGACGCTCTTTGTAGAATAGTCCAGTGTGACAACAAGATGATGCCAAACGTTGTTTGTAAATGGATTAGTGACAAAGTTATAATTAATGCTGTCACCACCCCAAGGATAGAAGAAGTGGTCTCCATCAGGTTGCACCGCCCATTCAAAACCATCATCTTGGAGAAGTGTGGGTGGGGGAGATGGATTTAGTATGAACCGGTCACTAGTTGTCATGACCCGCTGATATCTTCCATCAGAAGCATTCGCCCAATTTATCCATAATGACAGGGTACCAGCATATTTTATTGAATCCAAGCTGGAACTCTCTGAAACATTGATCATGTCATCAACTCCGTCCAACTCAAATCCACTCCCTATTTGACCTTGGACTAGATCTGAACCACTCATTGACCCTAAAGCTACGCCGTCATTGTTGTATGGACTACTATCATATACCAATCCTATTGGACTGCTCTCCAAATGCCATACACCAGCATAATCACCCCATACCGCATTTGGATTCTCTTGAGATGTTAAAGCTGAGTTTCCATAATACATTGTGATTGTTGTGTCCACGGATGAGGAGAGGTCTGTTTTGACCCAAGCAATAAGATGAGCATGCGTCGAATTGTATGACTGGTCGAAGAATACGATTTCATGTGGGCACCAGATATATCCAGACTTGAACATGATGTCATCTCCATCAGATTGAACCTTTGTCCGCAAATCACTGTCAAAGATGTCAATGAGCATAGGGAAGTCAATTAGGTCTGAACCGACTTTTGTGTGGTCAACTACCAAATCTTTCTTGAATTGAAAATCAGTAACGTGAATACTCGGTTGATATTCCTCCCTGAGAGTTGTTTCTTCTCCTATTGAATAGAAACTAGATGGATCATTCTGGTTTTGATACTCAGCTGCGATCCATTCAGGAGAAAGGGCAACATTAAGGATTCTAAATTCTGAAACTGCTCCAGGTCCCCACATATTTCCACCAACAAAATCGGATAGAATTGCGAATTGATTCCAAGCGAGATGTGGATTTGCGTTGTCTGCACTATTGTCTTCCGCATCCAATGAACCATCTAAATAATGATATGCTCTTACAGCAGCCATATTCCTTACCCAGGCAAATTGGAACCATGTATCAGCCTCCCAAGAACTCTTGGTCCCAGTACAAGTTTCATCAATATCTGATGTAACTTCCATATGTGTGACTACCAAACCAGAGCTGGCAGCAAATCTCATCATTGGATAGTCGTTTGTAAGACTATTTCCACGGAAGAAATGCATATCACTTCCTGGTGGGAAGGGATTGTCTAGAGTAAACCAAGACTGAAATGTGAAATCATTTACTGGACCTGAAATCCCGGTTATGGCAAATCTATCATCTAGTCCGTCTACTGAAATCGCAGTGCCTAGTTTTCCATCATATATCCTCTGATCTGAACCAAATCCAATCGCTGTCAGGTCATAGCCATTAATTGTACTATCCATTATAATGGAGGATGATGGGTCTTGATTCATATGCCAAACTGCAACATAATTACTGTTCCAAACATCAGATGGACGCTCTTGATTTTCTACACTGGGATTGCCATAATACATTGAGATTGTTGTATCAACTGAGGAGGAAAGGTTTGCCTTTACCCAAGCAACGAGATGAGCATGCGTCGAGCTGTATGTCTGGTCAAAAAGTTCCAGTTCATGAGGCAAAATTGATTCGCCTATTTTGAAGATGATATCGTCTCCATCAGATTGAACCTTTGTCCGCAGATCACTGTCAAAGATGTCAATGAACAAAGGAAAGTCAACAAGGTCTGCAGTAACTTTAGTATGGTCGACAACTAGGTCCTTCTTGTAATCAAATTCAATGGGTTGAGCTGATAATTCTACTCCTATCGAATAGAAGCTGTTTGGATCGAACTGATTGCTATACTCTGTAGCAATCCACCCAGGTGAGAGCGCCATCTTGGCAACACGCACTTCATCCGTGTTTGCAGTGGACCAATAGCCAAGAGTACCAAATATCTCACTACGGAACGCGCCTATGTAGAACGACTCTACCTCATCAAGACTGCCATAACCTGTAATATCAGTTGGAGAATTGGGATCTTCCGTTCCATCAATGTATAGTCGAAGGTTGTTCCCATCTCTCACCAAAGAAACATGGTGCCACAAATTATCGCCATAGGTAGAAGTCGAGAAGACTGACATCGCTACGTTATTGTCGTCAATTTCTGCCATCAACATTCCTGGACCTGATTCTATGCTAATCCGATATCTTCTAGCGTTAAGTACAGCTCCTTTTCCAGCAAGGACTCCCATGTCCACACCGTCATACTTGAACCACAGAGAGAGTGAGAAATCATTAGAACCCACATTTAACGAAGTATCATTTCCACAATCAATGTAGTCCTGATTATTATCGAAATCGATACTCCCATCAATCTGTCCGTCAACCTGGTCGTCCGATTGAAGATTGTATCCTGTCCCATCATTCGAACTACCAGACGAATCATATAATGTTTCAGTGGGATCTTCACCGAGATGCCAGACTCCTTTGAAATTAGAACTCCACACACCAGCAGCATTCTCTTGGCTTCCAATATTGGGATTGCCGTAATACATAGTGATCGTTGTATCGACTGACGAGGAAAGGTCTGTTTTAACCCAAGCTACAAGATGAGCATGACTCCCATTGTAGGACTGGTCAAAGACTTCTATTTCGTGAGAGAGTACATTCTCCCCAGATTTGAATACAATATCCTCACCATTAAGTTGGACTTTTGTCTTCAGATCCGAATCAAAGATGTCTAGGAGTAGGGGGAAGTCAGTCAGGTCTGTGCTAACCTTTGTGTGGTCAATGGTTATGTCCTTCTTATAGGAGAATTCCAGGGGGACCGAGCTTACCTCTGAACCCACATTGAAGAAGCTTGAAGGGTCGTTCTGATTTCTGAATTCTGCAAGAATCCACTCGGCTGATTTGTCAATGTCCAAAATTCGGACTTCATCGATGCGACCATAAAAATAATCTGGATCTCCTTTACCAATGTACAACGGAGATGCAGTAGCATCAATATTTCCTGTATTAGCAGCGTAGCTTATCTCTAGACCATCAATGTATAGGTATGTATTAGTACCATCATAGACACCTACAACATGATACCATCGATATAGATCTTTATTGGTGTCAGATGTCCACGTTCGTGCATCTGCATTCACCTCAAATGTTAATCTCCTACTCGCGTCCCAATCTTGAAAGAGAGAATAAGACATTTCTTTGTAAGCAATCCCTGTCCCCCATTGTGGGGCTGTATCCTCATTTAGGTATGCCCAAGCTTCAATTGTCATAGCATCACCTGAAATTGTGAGGCTTGGCCCATTGCCACAATTAATCATGTCATTAATACCATCGAAAGCAATCGCATTGCCAACAGGACCTGCAATTCCTAGTGTGGGACTGCCTGAATCCGTTCCATGGTTTAGATTCGATGTAGCGTCTTTGAAGGCACCACTACCGCCACCAGTTTCACCTAAATGCCAGACACCACGATAGTTATTGCTCCACACAGCAAAAGGATATTCTAGGTTCGTTGTTTCGGAATTTCCGTAGTACATTGATATTATCGTATCAGACGTCGACGAGAGATCAGATTTTATCCAAGCAACAAGATGTGCATGCGTCGAGTTGTATGTCTGATCAAAGAGCTCCAGTTCATGAGGCAAAATTGTTTCGCCAATTGTGAAGATGATATCATCACCGTCTGATTGAGTCTTTGTCCGTAGATCACCATCAAAGATGTCAATAAGTAATGGAAAGTCAACTAAGTCTGCATCGACCTTCGTGTGATCAATACTAATTTCTTTCTTGTAGTTGAAGGCAAGATCTTGTGGTATCTCAGGACCAATCAGCCTGGTAGGTTCTGGACTCACATAGGGTCTGAGAAACGCGTCATCTGCAATTACTGTGTTAGGCTCTGTTTGGGGTGAAGCCCAATAGAACACCGTACAGAACTTATCTATACCCTCTGTTCCAAGATTCACACCAGTTTCTTCGATTTCAAGATTTCCGTCAAGCCATAATCTAGCTTCACCAGCAGTGTCAGAGATTTTAGCTTGCATATCTAATGTATGCCAAGAACCCTCGGAAATCGTACTTGTTGTTCCATAACCATATGCCTCGTCAAAAACATCATTCCACATGTACAGAGTCATGTCATCTCGAATTGTTACACTCAGTTGATTTTGCCATCCTGTGGAGGTGTCAATGAATTGCATTATTGTGACATGATCGGTGGTGGAGAATCCTGCTGGCAAGTAGAAATGTACTCTTGCAAACAGATTCGATTTGTCACTGAAATCTTTCCAGACCATAGCCTGAGCAGCTGCCACATTATCAACTGATCCTCTTACTGCATAGGATCCGGAATGAACTGGAATCAACGGTGTATTCAACACAATTAGCGTGTCGCCAGTATCTGTATATGACCCATTCCAGGCACTAAGATCCCCGCTCTCAAAACCATCATAGAACTGGAACACGTTCGCATGGTCATTCGGTGGATTAGTTATAGTGGGATTTCCGTAGTATATGAAGTACTGATCATCAGAGGAGTATGCGGGAATATCCGTCTGAATTCTGAACCATATCTTTGTTGTCGCGGAATTCCAAGAAGAATCAAAGTCCAAAATTCTATCTAATTCAACTAAACTTAGACCATTCCAGTACACAATCCGTATATCATCACCATCTATTTGCGATTTTCCTGCAGCGACTAAAGCTGCATGATTGATAGTCACTGAAGTAGAGTATCCAGCTGGTACTAATTCAGACCCAGAAGTAATAGTAACTTGCTTGCTGAATTCATACATAACAGTAGTCGGGGTTTCACCTTCAACACTATAGAATGAATCTGGGTCATTCTGGTTGTTAAATTCTGTAAGAATCCAACCTAGACTTCGATAGGAGCTTGAAACCCGAACTTCATCTATTCGACCATCCCATTCTTGAATGAAACCGACTGAACCTGGATTGTTACCAATCTGAATTACTGATGTGCCAGTCTGAGTTGAACCACTATATGGAGCGTTGCCACGCTCAATACCATCAATATACAGGAATATCTCACTGGTATCTGCATTTGCTACACCGACAACATGATGCCAATATCCATCATTCACCAAACTAAATGATGCAGTAACACTCTGAGTGTTGTCAACGTAAAACGCGAGAGTTGACGCGTCAAGTTTACCTAGCCAGTAATTTCTATGACCCACATCTCCCCATTTGGCTACTATCGCATCTGATGAACCATCAGTGTTGCTTGTCCGTACCCACGCTTCGACCAGCATGTCTGATGAAAGGACGAGCGAAGAGGAGTGAGGTGCTTCAATTCTGTCGTTAGTGGCTTCTCCATAGAATTCAGAACATCCGTATATTTTCCCTGTTTGAAGAGTAGGTTCAGAGCCATTTGGGAGTCCCATACCATCGTTGTTATTTGAAGTGCTATCATAGACAGTCCCTGCTGGATCTTCACTGAGATGCCACACAGCTGCAAAGGAAGTATCCCAGACACCATTAGGATTTTCACGACTCTCTGAACTAGGGTCTCCGTAGTACATCGATAGGACAGTATCGGATGAAGCAGAGAGGTCTGTTCTTACCCAGGCGATTAAGTGTCCATGTGATGAATTATATGATTGCTCAAAAAGCTCAATCTCATGAGGGAGTATCCACCCATCCTTTACAAAGACAATATCGTCACCATTTGACTTAACATCGAATCGTAGGTCTGTATCATAGAGATCGATGAGTACTGGAAATCCGTAGAGGTCTGAGTCTACCT
>JBHLRQ010000125.1:0-9146 GCA_048882385.1 Candidatus Thorarchaeota archaeon
TTGGACTTTGACCCACCTATTGCATATGCCGCGGTAGATCAGCCAGGGAGATCGCACGGCTGAAGACCGTGTTGTCGTGTGTTCAAATCACACCCGCGGCACCATTTCTTCTTATTCTTCATGATGTTCTAAGGTATCGCTCTCTAGCAAATCTAAAGGCAATCATTGACAGGACTATACCAGCGCCAAGAATGATTGTCCAATTCATGATCTGCGAAGTATTCCATTCCTGTAAAGAATAATCTGTCCATTCATAATCAACTTGTTGTTCTTGAGGGCTATTTGCGAAAACCAAGTACCATGTACCACTACGATCAGATGTGAATTGATGACTTGCACTTCTGGCCACAACATGGTATTGACATAAAGAAACATCCGGGAGACCAGCTAGGTCATAGAAGTCACTATGAACGATAAAAAACTCAATTGCGGCATACTCTGCAGAGAATTGAACAATCACAACTCTTCCAGATTCACAATCAATTGATTTCGTGAAAGTTACAGAAGATGTTAAGGTATGACTACCACTCCGTGTGTGGACCATTGGTATAAATAGGACTGTTTGTGAAATCACTAATAATCCAATAATTCCGATGATGATATTCGGTCCAACCCTCATAACCAAGTCCAAGTATTGATGAACCTGCGAGAATAAATCCCTTTTCGAAGTATGTCGTGTGTTCAAATCAAACCCGCGGCACCATGTTCTTCTCATTTTCAGTCCACGTGAAAGATTCAAAACAAGGTAGAATACAATTTTCATTGATTCGTGTAGGGAGATGATATGACGTGAAAAGCTCAGGGCTATGTCCAAAGTGTGAAAGTTCGAATATTTGGAGTAATTCAGAAACTAAACAAAAAGGTCCAGCACCAGTGAAAAGGTGGATTATGGTTGTTCCAGCTTTTATGCCACATAATCGCAAGTATGCATTCAAAGAGGAATATGTCTGTCTCGACTGTGGATACTCTGAAACATTCATTGATGTTGAGGGTCTGAAGACAATCAGAGAATATGGTTTCAGTCAGTTGGAGTATTGAACAAGGTGCTGGTTCAGATAACACCCGCGTCATCACTTTCTAATAGTATTTAATTTTGATATTATAAATCAGAAAAGGACTCAGCGTGCTTGGTTTCTCTCCGCTTCCATGCAATAATTGCGACCACCGATACACCTCCAACTAAAATTACACCTGTGGTGATTACGTAAATTAAGACATCTGGACTTGTTGTCGTTGCAGGTACATACTCTGGTATCTCTGGAAAAATGTCAATCGAATATCCCGGGGTTGGTTTTGTTTCCGAGATAAGCAAGAGTCTTGTTCCATTAGCTACAACATCAATGTTAAACTCAAGGGTGCTATTCTCTGATGTGAACTGACCCAACGATGCATCACTGTCAAGGGAATGCACCCAGTAGTTTCCATCAGGAAAACCAAACTGAGAAAGGTCTAGAGTGTAGTCAAATGAACTAGCCGCATTATTGAGATTGGAAATGCCTGCTAGGAGTAATCCATCTTCAACTATACTCTGAGTGATCAACATGTTTTCGGTTTCACTGGTAGAGATTGAGTTTGTAATGTTTAGAAAGTCTGCAAATGCTCGAGTGAATTCTTTATACAAATACCAAAGATGTGGCTTTTTGTCTGAAGGAGGTGCTTCAGCTTCTTGATAAGACCATTCCGAACCAACATACAATACCCAACCAGAGTTTGGTTCTGACTCATTATGGTACAAAGCCAATGGGGAATTTTCAATGTCTAATAGAGTTGTGTCTTCTGCCGAAAAGAAGCCCTCAATGGTAGTATATCCAGTTGCAGCTGATGAGATATTCAATAACCTGGTGCCATGACTGGGAGCATCATAGTTTAGTATCTCCAGTCCAAGGATGTTGGGCCCTGTAATATTGACAAACACATGTCCTGAGAATGATTCTTCCCTGCATCCATACTCGATATTAAACCTAGAAGTTCTTGGGAGTGAGTTTTCGGTGGAGTTTATTCCTCCTAAGAAGATGAGATTTCCGCCGTTTGATACAAAACTATTCAACTTGTCCACTGTTTCGTCATAATACCAGCCATCTGTTAGTAGCACTATTGAGTAATGAGACAGGTCCACATCAGTAGTAGCAAAGCATCTCTGATTGACAAGATCATACTCAGTGAACAGACCTAGCTCAGCCACATTTAGCATAGCTGCTCCAGTTTGGTGTCCATCCCCAACAACAAGGACCTCTGGCCACGGTTCAACTGCTGGCAGATTAGACAATTGCCCGGCCAAGTTATCGATGTACATCCAGATCTTCTTACCCATTTCATCCTCACGTTGATGACCCCACGCCCAGTTGAAACTGTCATTATTTTGCGGTGCCCAGTCAAACCAACCTAAGACATCAACTCCTGAGAGATATGAGAGCCAGGTTTCTCTACGAATCTGTTCATAACTTCCTTCTTTGTATTGGAGTCCATCACCTGCCTCATTAATGAAATCCCATATTGTACCCCAGATATCGAAGTGTAGTGTCTTGCCTGGTAGAGAGGTCTTGTATCTTCGGACACTTTCATACAGAAGTAATGGAACCTCATTTGAATAGAAACAGTCAACTGCAAAGATGTCACCATCGATTTCATACGCTGCACAGGTCTTGTCATTTAATCCCCAAGTTGGGGGCATCAAGATATACTGGACAATCTTTGCATTAGGTGCCCAAGACCGGATATAACTGGCGACATAGTTATACACCCATACACTTCTTTCATTGAGCCACTCATTGTATGCAAAAGACTCAGTTGTATTTCGTTCATCATAGGGTTTCATCCAGTACCCTGTTTCAGCACGGTAAGTATCGTTGTATTTTGCTATCTCAGGTGAAAGTTGCGCACTGATGTACTGTTCATCACTCAGCGTTACGCCCCATACATAGTCTGGATTAAATACATCCAGATTGAAATCAATAGCATCGTCTAAGTAGGACTGTACTGTTGAGTTATAGTAGATGTCTATTGGATTGGTTATGTTCACTCCCCACCATTCTCCCCACCAGTGTACAATGAGTATCGTCTTGACTCCTGTTTCATATAGCATTTGCATATCCAAATTATCTTGGGGTGTTCCTTGGCCGTTGAAGGTCCAGTATGTGATGTTACTATTTGATATCGTATCAACTGTACCAAATCCACCTCCGTGTCTGGTTTCAATTGCTCTCACATTACTTACACTATATAGAAGCACAGAGAGAAGTAGGAGTGTGAGCAATACTCCTTTGACCACTTTTGTTGACATGGATTGCCCCAATGTGATAGGGTCAACTGTGCAAATAGTCTTTTGTAACACTGTACTAATGGTTTAGCAAGATCAATGAAATTACTCTACATGAAGGATAATGTTAGATCAAATCCAGCCCGCGGCACCATTCATACTGCTTTTGATTGACAAATAACAGCCATGTCATAGAGCTGTTTGTATACCAGTCAGTAGCAAGATGAGCAACGCAATGATGAACCCAATCTTCGCTGAATTCATCTGAATCTTCTGCAGTTGTGCTAGTTCGGGAGATGGTCCCTGAGCGGCAAGGTTGGCAACCTTAGGCGCCAGTACTTCAAAGCCGTACAGAGTAGCTATGACTGCAAACGCAATGAGTGCATGTTTGATCAGTAAGACGATTGACCATTCACTCGAGAGTGAAAGGTAGGCGGGATTCATCATGACAGTGATTATCGCGCCAGTTGTGAGAAGAATCAGAATGCTGGCATAAACCAGGGGTCTGAACTTCTTCATGTAGTTGTTCATGAATTTTCCTGCGGCTGGAGGTTCTAACGAAGCTCCAATTGAAGGCATAAGAACCAAGATATTGGTTGATAGACCACCAAACCAGGCTACAGTCGCTACAAGATGGAGCCAATTCATGACTCCAAGAAGTATTTGTGTTGAAGTTACCATTTAATTCACCAATCGAGCGAAGTGCTCGATTCTGACAGATTTTAACTTATTATTCCTTGCGGTTTAAAGTATGTAACTAAGGATAACACTCGTTTGCTATTCACACCCGCCACATCAACTTCTTTCTTTGCGATTGGGAACAGATAATAGAGAGGGAATATTCGCCTGATGAGAGTTGGTTTTCGTGGAGAGTTCTGAAAAGCTAAGCCGTAAGAATCTCTGGGGTTATGCCTTTGGCGCAATCCCCACAGGACTGTTAGGTTTTGTATTCAGCTTCAAGTATATTGAGTACTTCTTCGATGATCTTGCGCTGCTCCCCTCATTCTTTATTCTGGGGCAGATAATTTACATGACTATCAACTCCCTGAATGACCCGCTATCAGGGCAACTATCAGACAGAACTAATCGTGAACGGTGGGGGAGTAGACGTCTTATCTACATCAAATATGGGGGTCCAATCTGGGCACTCACGTTTCTACTTGTGTGGTTCCCGTGGAGCCTTACAAATCAAGTCATCATTTTCATTCATTATGTTGTGACGATCTGTCTCTTTGACACGATGTACACCCTGGTCATTCTTCTTTGGCTAGCTTTACTCCCGGAAATGACCATGGATATTGATGAACGAAATAAGGCACAGTTCATCGCCACGATATTGGGGACAGTTGTGACCCTTCCAGTCTTCATAATGATTGCCAATATTCCACCGGCTACTGAGCTCTTTCGAACAATCATGATTGTTCTTGCAGCCGTATCGACTGTGTTCATCTTAATTACAGCATATATGTGCGAAGAACGACCTGAATTTCAGAGCGACAAAGTATACACACTAAAGGAATCCATTGTTGCTACCTTTAGATCAAAGGCGTTTCTAATTTACGCTGGATTCTATCTATGTCAAAACCTACTTGGAAGCCTCGGTCTGAGTTATTTCTTTGTGTATCTGCTTCTGTTGGAGAGCATCACACCAGGACTTGATATCATTCTCCTATTCTTTGTAATTTTCTTCTTTGTTGGGTATCTTGGAAACATTATCGCAATGAGATTGAGACCAAAATGGGGAATGAGAAAAATAATGCTTAGGTTTGGAGTTGTGAGGGTCCTGGGATCTCTAGCCCTATTTGGAGTCATCCTCATTCCAGGACTTGAATGGCTGATTTGGTATGGTCTCGTGGTGGTGACCCTTGCATCAGGTTATGGCATCTTCCATATTCCAATGCAGTACCTTGCTATAGATGAGGATGAAGTTATACATGGTTCGCGAAGAGAAGGAATGTTCATCGGCGTCATGGCTCTGCTTACAAGACCGGGAACAAGTCTAGGTCCAATAATCGCCACCTTTGTGCTTACATCTTTTGGATATGTTCAAGGTGGAGCACTTGCTGTTCAGCCAGCCTCGGCACTTCTGGGAATCAAGATGCTGTGGTTGTTGGTCCCTGCTATAGTTGCAGCGATAAGTCTGCTATTCGTATACTTCTACCCACTTCATGATGAAGCTCTAGCAGAGATGCAGGAGAAGCTTGCCAAACTCCACGAGGAGAAGAGAGCGGCTTTTCTCAGTGGAAAGAAGTCAACAATTGAGTCCGAAGGGATGGACACCTAAGATCTATCAGTCAGGAATGGTGATGGGATAAGTACCATACTTTTCTCGGCTTTCCATGACTGCTTGCCACCTGTCTAAGGTCACAGAGGGGATTATACTGTGACCGCTACTGAAGAAGTATCCTCCACCAGGAGCGATCTCTTTGATCAGCTTCTTGCTATACTCCTTGATTTCAGAAATATCACCTGTAGCCAACATGACCGGACTGATGTTTCCAACGAAAGTAAGCCTATCACCGTATTTCTCTGCAAGACTGAAGATGTCATAATCGGGATTTGATGTTGTAGGTTCGATTGGATGGATTGCATCAATACCACAATTTACGATGTCATCGAATATCATTGATAGATCTCCATCCGAGTGTAGTAGGATTTTGCAGTCTTGTTTATGCGCAGCATCACAGATTCTTTTGAGCCACGGAAGGACATAAGTTTTGAAGTTCCGTGGACTCATGAACAGTCCATTTTTGAACCCATAGTCATCCCAGATTAGAACAAGCTCAGCACCATTTTCTGCAAGGATTTTCACAAGTTCAAGTGCTAGATTCCCTCTATCATCAAAGACCTTCTTTGCTTGTTTGGGCTTGGCTAAGATACGTGAGAAGATCTCAATCCCGAATGGTTCCCATGCTGGCTCCATCATTCCACCAATAGCAGGAACAGACAGGATTTCGTTTTTCATCTGTTCTTGGACCTGCTTACCAGCCCGAAAAGCAGCGAGTCGTCGCTTTTCGTGAGGACTCGGTTGTTTCCATTTCTCGTAATCTTCAAAGCTCTTCAAGTAACCTCCACGATAGCCCAAAATCAAGGTACCATCATCGTAATAGTCTACATTCATGATTCTTCCAAACTCGTCTATGTAACCTCCTTCGATGCCTTTCCGATAAGTATGTGTTACATAGCTAAGACCAATGTCAATCTTGAGTCGACGGAGGAGCTCATATCCATCGACCATACCTTGGGCAAGCCATTTTTGATTTGAAAATGCCCAGTTTGCAAGACGATCCTTTCCAGGTAGTCGTTTTATTGATTCATAACCATCTTTGATTCCAGCACCTGGATCAAGACCATAGTGTTTCATGATTGTGTTGTTTGTGAAGGCACTCTCAAATGCAGGAACTCTGTCAGGTTCTTCATGGTCGAGTGCCATCAAGACTCTTGTCGGTGCGTCCAATCACATTATCCCTCCAATAATGCTCTGATACGTCGTACACCGTCTATTGCGTCTGCGCCAAAGTCATCAGCTCCCATCTTCTTTGCCAGTTCCATACTCAGAGGTGCACCACCAACGATAATCTTCACATCTTTTCTTAGCCCAGCATCAGATAGAGCATCACCAATAACACGAATTTCATTGACTGTCATAGTTAATAAACAACTCAGAGCTACAATGCGAGCTCCACTCCCCTTAACAGCCTCAACAACTTTCTCAGCTGGACAATCCATCCCTAGATCAATGACATCGTATCCAGCAGACATCAACATGGTGATTAAGATGTTCTTCCCGATGTCATGATTGTCACCTTTAACAGTTGCAGCGATTACCTTCTCACGCTCAACCATCTCTTCAGCTTTAAGGTGAGGTTCAAGGACACCTACAGCTTCCTTCATCGTTTCGCCAGCTAGAACAAGCTCAGTTAGAAAATACTCATTCTTCTCATAGAGCGTACCAACTTCATTCATTCCCTCAGACAGTGCTTGAAGTACATCTTGGGGGTTAGAGCCAGCTTCAATGCTTTTCTTGACAATATCAGCAATGTCATCCACTTCTAATTGGACTACTGCATTTGTCACTTCTTTCATTGTCATTGTTCATCCAACCTTCGGAATTGATACGGAAATCTACTATCCATCCCTCCAGATTGAACTACATCGAGCTATTTGTTTGTTTCAGCTTACTATCGGAAAGAGATTAATTTCACATTGATGACCTATAGTGAAGGTCGGAGTGAAACATGACATCTAAGCCCTATGGATCAGGTTATTTCGGTGAATGGATTAAGGATGAGTTTGACCTCCCAGCATATCGATATACATGTGACCAGACAACAGATCCAAAGGCTGTGTCACCGATGACTGGGGAATGGCGAGCAAACACAGATCATCTCCATCAAGTTGGGAATGATAGACTTGTAGCGGTTGCTTCCAACTATGGTCAGGTCCAAGTAAGGCAGGATGAGGGCAGTCCCAAGTTCTTGAATGATTATGACCCCTCAAGATTCCAATATGGCGGTGGTATTGGTTATTTGACTGATGGAGAAACAGTCCTCAGTACATTCTATACCGGGAAAGCTGACTCGTTTGAGCGCATTTTTGGAATGGGTTACTTTCGAAAGACTGTGAAAGATAATTCACTTGTTGCAGACCAGATTATCTTTGCACCATTTGGTGATGAACCACTGGTTGTTTCTCAGGTCACGATTAAAAACGAACGTGACAAAGATGCTGATCTCAGATGGATAGAATACTGGGGTTGTCAGCAGTATCAGTTCTCATTCAAATCGTTCATGATGTCGATAGCTCTGAAGAAACCCACTTCAGACATTCGTAGGGAGTTCAGTCGTAGATTCGACCACAAAACGGAGGTCATCAAAAACAATAGAGGATTGTTGAACTCAAAGCGTTTCAAGGGAAACACAATGAGTGACAAGGTCACTTGGAAGGCTTTGAATAGGTACCTAGCCACAAAGGGAAAACATCTGACTGGAGGAGCTGTCAAAGCTCCAATCAAGGAGACTGTTCTTGAGGATGAAACCCCACCAGCAACATTCTTGGTTTCGCTGGACGCTCCTGCTGATGATATGGGTACTGATGTCATGAGCTTCTTTGGGGAGGGTGGTGTTGGTGCACCTGATGGGGTGCAGGAAGCATTGTCCATGAGTGCCACCAAAAAGGCTGAAACGGGCTTTCTTATGGAAAGAAAGCTAAACCTTGCACCTGGAGAGGAACAGACACTCTATTTCATATATGGCTATTTGCCTGAAGGATTCACACTTGACTCATTTGTTGCCAAGTTTGAGAAAGATCCATCTAGTTTATTGGCAAAATCCTGTGAACAATGGAAGGCAAACAGGATTCAGCTAATAACTGATGATGAGTGGGTTGACAGGGAATTAAGTTGGCACAATTACTACCTAAGAAGCAATCTTACTTTTGACAGCTTCTTCAATGAACATATTCTCTCTCAAGGTCACATGTATCAGTACATCATTGGAATTCAAGCAGCCGCCCGAGACCCTCTCCAGCATGCATTACCTTTTGTCTTCTCTCAGCCTGAAATTGTGAAGAATATCATTAGATACACACTCAAGACAGTGACTCCAGAAGGAAACATCCCATATGGTATTGTAGGACATGGTATGTATATGCCATCTCCATGGCGTCCAAGTGACCAACAACTCTGGCTCCTCTGGTTGACTAGTGAATACGTACTGGCTAATAGAGACATTGAATTCCTAGACGAAACTATATCTGTGTATCCCATTTACGGGAAGAAGACCAAGCAATCTAAGGTGTGTGAGTTACTCAATCTTTGTTTCAGGTATTTCATCGATACGAATGCCACAGGAAAACATGGACTTGCAAGGCTCTCTTATGGTGACTGGAA